>MHBF01000067.1 GCA_001803225.1 Lentisphaerae bacterium GWF2_44_16
TAATATGAAGCTCGGACAGATAATACCGGGAAGTGCTCAGTCTCCGGCATGGCCTGAACTTAAGGAAAATATCGTATTTGATATCGCTCTGTCTAAACTCAGCAAAGCGATGGTATCTTCTCCTGAATGGCAAGGCTTCAAACCGGTAAAATCGGAATCGATCGGGAACGGACTTTTCCGCATAACAGTCCCGAAAGAATTAGTTAAGAGTTACAGTATAGTTTTCCTGGAAGAATGACGAAGTAAAAATCTACGATTATCCCAGGACCGATCTGCAGATATTGCAGGACGCGAAATCAGACCAGTAAGCCGACTTATCCGCATTGCTGAAATATTATTATTTTGCGGAAAAATATTCCCTTTCCGCCGCTGAATATTTTGAATAGTGAAAATCACAGTATATAGTATCTGTATAAGATATATAGTCTCTTTATACCTTATACGGGTGCCATGTAAGAAAGAAGAAATACCGTTACCGGCTTTCTCGACGCTTCCGATATTTAAAATTTACCAAGGGTATCTCAGCATCTAACAGTATTCAACACTGTTAAGGAGAAAGGCAAAATGGAAACTCAATACGGAAATTTGAACGAAAAACGCCGCCGTTTAAGAATCGTAGTACCCTCATTTCCGGCTTTTAATATTTATTCCCGGATAGCCCGCAAAACAACCGCTTTGGGCCCCGTATATATCGCGAGCGTAGTCAATAAAATGCCCGGCTGGGATGTGGAAGTCATAGACGAAAACAATTACCGCAGACACGGCCCCAAGACTCCCGATAACATGCCTGACCACAAAGTGCTTCAGGAATTAAGGCCTGCGGATGTAGTCGGTTTTTACGGAGGCCTCAGCAGTACCATTCCGAGGCTTTACGAACTGGCGTCCGAATACAAAAAAATGGGCGTGCATACCATTGCCGGAGGACAGCATTTCGTTGACGAAAACATGAAGGACGGCCTGCTTAACAACATTGATGTGATACTTCTGGGCGAAGCGGATTACAGCATCAGGGAATGCCTTCCCGCACTCATCTCAGGAAAAGGGATCGGAGAAGTGGCAGGGCTCGCTTTCATGGAAAACGGGCAACTCGTCAAAACTGCGGAACGTCCGCCAATACAGGAATTCGAGAATTTTCCGATACCTGACTTCTCCCTTATTCGTTATGCGAAAATCTCTCTTTTTCCTGTTTCCAGAGTAAGAGGCTGCGGCATGAATTGCGAATTCTGCACGGTCAAGGGCAAAGCTCGTTACGCCAGCCCGGAAAGACTGCTTGAACAATTCATGTCTGTCGTCGAAAGATGGAGCGCGACTGATTTTTTCATTGTGGATGATCTCTTCGGGCAGGACCGCGAAGAGACTCTGCGTTTCTGCAGGCTCATAAAGGAATATCAGGAAAAAATAAACACATCCTTTTTCATATCCGTTCAGATACGCTTGGACAAGGCCAATGATACGGAGCTCCTGAGCGCCATGAGGGAAGCCGGAATACGAATGGTGGCAATCGGCTTTGAATCACCTATTCCTGATGAACTGAAAGCCATGAACAAACATTTGAAGCCCGAAGATATGGTTGAAATGACACGCAAATTCCACAAGCAGGGATTTCTGGTGCATGGGATGTTTATTTTCGGTTATCCTTTCAGAAAGGGCATTGAAATGCATATGTCGGCAAAGGAAAGGGTCAGGCATTTCAGACGCTTCATAAAAAAGGCCCGTCTAGACACATTGCAGGTACTCCTCCCAGTGCCTCTGCCGGGCACTGAAATGACTAAACGCCTTCAGGAAGAAAACCGTGTTTTTTCAAAAGAACATGTGGGGTGGGAATACTATGACGGCAATTTCCCTCTTTTCATGCCCGACGCCCCCATGACCCCTGAGGACATGCTTGCCTCGACGCGCAAAATCATGGGCCTGTTTTACCGTTTTAAGGATATGTTTTCAATAGGCTTTCATATAATTTCATTTCCGATGCTTTTTTTCAGGTTGCACAACCTGAGAAGCGGCTGGGCTTCATGGTACAAATCATGGAGGAACAGCGTCATGCGCTTCGGCGGCTGGTTGATACTGCGGAACTGGATAAGCGAGTTCAAGCAGGGCGGCTTCATGGACAAACTCAGCAACGCGAGAAAAGAAAAAACACATCATTAGAACTTCGTTTTTCGGATAATGAAAAAACAGAACATCTATATCATGATGAATCTCTTCTTCCCGGGCATCGGACAGTTGATGTTGCGGCGTTGGATAAGGGGTTCTTTACAGATAATCGGTTGCCTGGCGGCTTTTATCTGGCTGATTTGGGAAGTCGTAAGCCCGCTTTATATTAATATAGCAACCCTTTTGCTGGACAGCGGGGTTTCTCTGGTAAAACCTGACATTTACAGGATTATTATTTCATTTTTCATTTGCCTTTTAATATGGATATGGAGCATATTAGATATAGTAATTTTCAAAACTCCGGGAAATTGAGGGCTATAATTATGTCGTTTTTAAAACACTTTTTTCTGACAGTTTCGGTTTTCGCGCTGGTTTTTTCTTCTTACGGACAGGCAAAAACGGAAGGGACTAAGACCCAATATCGGCAGGACAATGAGGAAAAAAAGAATGGGACCGCCGAAGACAGTGAAGAGGGTTCTTTCTCTAAAATTAAAGTGAAAAATTGGGACGATTCCAAGGAAAAACCCAAAATAGAAAATGACAGACAAAACGTAATAATTGAGAAAAAGAGCGATATATCAAATTCCGAAAAAACCGCTAAATCATCAAAGAAAAAAGGCGAGTCCTCCACTCCTCCTTCTTCTACAGCGGCTAAAATAGCCCTCTCCGACAAAGTAATCGAATGGAAACCGCAATGGCGTTATAAAGGCATCGGAGGGCCATGGCTTCCGGACGCCAACCTCAGCCCTGACCTCAGTCTGATAGCCATAGTAGAGACAACGGGAAAAGATGACGGTCCCTACGGAAGCAGAATTGTTTTTGTAAATACATATAACTGGAACATTGTAAGAATAATAGAACTTGACAGAAAAATCAGCAGAATATGCTACGTGCCGACAACTGAATATATAATCTGCTGGGCGGAAAAACAGCTTTCCCTCAAACAGCCTCACAGCTTGCTGCTCGTGGATTGTAAATCAGGAAA
The DNA here is from genome assembly GCA_001803225.1 of Lentisphaerae bacterium GWF2_44_16. GTDB lineage: Bacteria > Verrucomicrobiota > Lentisphaeria > Victivallales > GWF2-45-14 > GWF2-44-16. The sequence goes on from MHBF01000067.1 coordinate 3,140, forward strand.
CATTATTTCAGCTTCAAATCTCATAAAGGACCAGATATCATCCCTGGCCTGCGACAGCTCGGGAGAAAGGCTATTCGCAAAATCAGCGGAAAACAATGATATCTACATTTTTAACGCGCAGGATTTTCAGAAGAAACCTAAAATTCTGAAGAGTAAAAGCAAAGGAGGTTCCGCCACTTCCTCTGCCGATAACTCCATACTGGCCGTGGCCGGAGAAAATATCCTTGAGATTTTCAATTACAAAAATTACACGCTCCTTAAAACTGTCAATCTGCCCGATGGATTTAACGCCGATAAAATACTCTTTGCCGGAGACAGCCGCATGATGGCCATCAGTTCTCAGGATGAAAAAGTACTATTCCTAAGGGGGGACGTTCAGAAAATTATATCGGATTTTTACGGGAATGTACTTTTTTTTAATCCTAAAAACAATATTCTGACGGTTGGAAGAGAGAACAAAGGAAACATAGTTGTCCTATCAGTCCCGTCACTTGATGAAATTGCGACTTTCGCGCCAAAAAATGTGAAACCTGCTACATACGCTCCTATTATCCTTGCCGAATATCTTCCGAACAGGGATGGAATCGTGATGCTTGATGAGCACGGCAACATGTATCTTATGACCCAGCCATCGAAAAGATGGAAGAAAACCATGATTTTTTCAGCGAAAAAACAGTAATTCCGCTTTGCAAAAAAAACCGGGCCGCTTGCATAAATTTCCACCCTTATGCAAACGGCCCATTGGCATATCTAAAAACATTTCAGATTTATGATCACTCTTACTTGATTTAAAACTGATCAACTCGAGTAACTTTGTCCACTCTCCCTTTTAACTGAACATTGAATCATAAATCTGAAATGTAATTTTCAAATATTAATATTCACCGTGAAAAAATTCGTACAGAACGCGCAAATCATTAAAAATATCGTCATTATCGCCATTACATCAATAACGGTAACGTTTATTACTTCCACCTTTTTGTTTTCCTTGTTTTCAGAATCCATAGTACCCCTCCGCTTTTTCCCAGTTACTGCCTTAAAAACCTTTAAGTATGTTTCCATATTAGCATATGCAATGCCATTCTTTTGTATTTTTACCGTTTTAAGCTGAATTCGTGTTCAAATAATAGTAACAGGAAAGCTTTATGAGATATTCCAATTCTCAGGATTAATAAAAATTCACTCGCGAAAATTGGAAAAGAAAAGTTTAAGCAAAAATGCGGTTGAAGTTGAAAGGTGAGGTGAGCTTTTCATTTACCGAAATGTCATCAGAAGAATAAAACTCTGCCGAGGCCCCATTGACAGCAGGAATAAAAAAAGCTTCTTCAGGATAGATAAAACAGAGGCCTGTGAATTTGTCTTTTTTGATTGTGAACCTGTTTCCGGCGGCGTCCCTGACGCTTCCTTCAATGGCGGTTTCAGCACGGGTACATAATATAAAAGGCGTTCCACCGCGATAAATTTCAAGAGGCAATGAGGATTTGGAAATAAGTCGTTCAAGGGCATCTTTTTCCAGCTCAATCCATGCCTGTGTTTTATCAAAGCCGCGACTTTTCAGCTCTTCTGCCGCGAGCGAATTGCATACCGGAAGAGGAAAGGATGAGGAAATTTTTATATCATGATAGTCCGCTAAAAGACAGATGCCGTACAACGAAGTAATACGATATTTTCTTATACCGCGGCTATAGGAATTTTTAATAAGCCCTGCAAGTTCACGGAGTTTTGCTTCGGGGCAGAAATGAGGTAATATTATTTCATCGGTCTTATCGTTAATCTCATGGAGATAATCAGAACGGATAGGCTTTTCAGTACCCGGGGCATTTACAGTGCCGTGAACCGTCAGTATTGGAGAAGCAGTCTGTAAAGGCCCGCTTTTTTTATAATTGTCAAGGAAATTCCGGAGCATCGAAGAATGCGAGCCTTTCATCTCTTCGGGCTTTATATTGATATCCACCCATTCCCAGAATTCACGCCTTATCCGTTTCAGTTCGCTCGAAGGAAGAAAGAGGCTGCCGCTTATTTCCGTTTCGATTTTTCCGCTTTCAAAAGTTTCCGAACGGCTGGCCTTGAATTCATTGGCAAGCGCTTCCTGTGACAGAGAATGCTTCATGGCATTTTCAATGTTTATTTTTTTATGCCATGATTTTTCTGTTCCCGGATTTGTAACCGAAATTTTAAATCCGTCAGTGTTCACGGCGATGAAAATATCCAGCGCTGTTCTGGAAAGAGGCAGCGCGTCTGTTCTGGACTTCATGGCATCCCAGCTTTCACCCACCCTGAAGATGGAAGAATTTTTGGTAACACGCTTATCTGAAAAGATATAGCATTCCTGCCCTTTAAGTGCTTTTTTAGCGGGAAGACCGTCAAGATTCATTTTTGTTACGAGTATGGATACGGCCTCGTCTTCGCAGTCCGCGTTTTGTACGCGCACTCTGTCTCCAAGGTGAAGCCTGCCGGAAAGAAGAGCGTAAAAACCGTTTCTGTCCGGACTGACTGCCGTACCGCAGAGTTTGCCCTGCGCGCCGCTTTCAGTATGTCGGATGAAGCCTGAAAACGAGGAACTGTTTTTCAATGGCATTATGAATTTCCGTCCCGGTATGTTCATGAGAATATCCCCGGCCTTTCTGAAAACGGCGTTTTCTTCTCCGGGAGCGGCGTCCAAAGCCATGCGGTAGGCGGAAACCACATTTTTTACATAATCGGATTTTCTGAGCCTGCCTTCGATTTTCAGGGAAGCTATGCCGATTTTTCTGAATTCCGGGATCATTTCGAGTGAGCAGAGGTCGCCGGAGGAAAGATAAAAGGCGTCCCTGTCGGAAGCGTAGAAACGCCTTCTGCAAGGCTGTTTGCATTTGCCGCGATTTCCGCTCCATCCTCCTATCCATGAGGAAAAAAGGCACTGTCCCGAAAGACTGCAACACAAAGCGCCATGAACAAAAACTTCCAGTTCGAGATCGGAAGAAATGGCAATTGCTTTTATTTCCTCAAGTGTGAGTTGACGTTCGAGAATTACCCTTTTAACACCGGAGAGGGCGGCAAATTTTACGCCCGCGCTGTTGTGTATGCCCATCTGAGTGGAAGCGTGTATTTCAATCCTTGGAAAATAATCCCTTATCAGACGCAAAATCCCCAGATCCTGAACAATCAGAGCATCCGGGCGGAGCCTGTATAAATCGGCAATCATCCCGGCGGCTTCTTCCAGTTCAGCCTCTTTGATCAGGGTATTGAAAGTTATATATACTTTTTTGCGGTTTCTGCGGGAATACTCAAGCAACTTTGACATTTCATCAATGGATAAATTGTCAGCGCGTTCGCGGGCGTTAAAACATGAAAGTCCAGCGTAAACGGCATCGGCGCCGCAGTCAAATGCCGTCAACGCCGACGCCAAATCTCCAGCCGGAGCGAGCAATTCAGGGTTCTTTGTATTTTTCATTTGTTTATTTTTTATCGGAAGTCATTTCCATAAGGCTTTTTTCAACGATGACGCGCCACTTTTCTATACCTTCATCATCCAGGTCAGGAGGGATCGCAATTCCTTTTCCGACAATGACAGTAAGGCGGGCCCAGGGTTTCGGTATCTGAAAACGGTCCCAACTTTTTAATTCCCAATAGTCTGAAGCATTGACGGACATGGGAACTATGAGGGCCCCTGTCATGCTGGCAAGATATATGGGGCCGCGGCCCATTTTATATTTTGGCCCCCGTGGTCCGTCCGGTGTAAAGCTGACATTATATCCTTCTTTTACGCACTTTATGGCTTCGTGAAGCACAGCCGCGGCTTTTCTGGACGTGGAGCCTCTTATGCTTTTCACT
>MHBF01000068.1 GCA_001803225.1 Lentisphaerae bacterium GWF2_44_16
TGAGACTCCTTTTTTTGATTATTTTCGCAAATATCAATTTAGTCTCGGATGCACTTTTATTAAAATCATTATTTCAGAACAACTTTTGCGACATTAACGAAATATTTTATGAATTTATCGGTGTAAAAACAATAAGAACTGAAAACTATAAACTCAGTTACGGCTATGACGGAGAAAAAGAAACAGGGGAGTTATTCGACTTGAAAACTGATCCCCATGAATACAATAATCTTTTTGGCAAAAAAGATTATTCAGAGATAAGAGAAAAACTGCTCCGCAAAATTATTAACTGGTTCATTTATACGGAACAACCCAAACACTTCAGTCCTTCAAATGAAAAGTTACCTCCGTCAAGATGGTTCAAGGGGCATTCGTGCTTTTAAGCATCCCGCCTTGCATTCAACTTTTATATAAAAATACATAAAATTTGCATAAGTCTCCATAAAAATACCCCAATTTCAGTGATATAATATTACCAAAACAAGGGGATTTTATGAAGACATCTAAACAGGATACAGTGTATGACGTTATAATATTAGGCGGAGGTTTCGAAGGGCTCGGGGCCGCTTTCACTCTTGCAGAAAAAGGGAAAAAAGTACTCGTGGCGGAAAGCCGTCCATCACTGGGATGGGAAGCGACGTGGACTTACAATCTTGAGCTTCAGAAAGGCATTTCAAAATATGCCGATATACTCGCGGATGAAATATCATCTTCAGGCGGCACGAAGGGCAACCGCATTGATCCAGTACTTACGGAATTATCCCTTCTGAAGATGGCAAAAAATATTGAAATACTGCACTACTGCTGTCCCTCCGGTTTCGAGATTGAAAATAATAAAGTCAAAGCCCTCATCATGGCCGGAAAATCCGGTTCCTTTTATCTTCAGGCAAAATCATATATCGACGCGACTGAAAATAGAATCACAACAGGATTTACCGGAGAAAAAGATTCTGAACAACCATCAAAACACATCTACAGCTTTTTCATGAACGCTGTTGAAAACACTGAAAACCTTCCTGAAAAAGTCAATTACGGAAACGGCGTTCTCCTGATTAAAAACACCCCGTGGAAAGGCGAAGCGGCGATTGAATTTGAGACATCGCGTTCCATGTACCAGGCCAGGCTTGAAATACCGGAGATATTGAAATTTATCAGGGCAAAAGTCAGCGGCATGGAAAAAGCGATAATGACCCATTCAGCAAACATCGGATTGCCTATATATGCTAAAAACACAACTAACTTTCAGAGCAAAACAGAAAATATCTTTTACCCGTCACGCCGTAATGCGACATCAGCTCAGGGACGCGAAGCACTCCTGTCTGAAAGAATGAAAAGCGGTGAGGAAGCCGCCGCACTGCTTATGAAAAAACTTGACACCCTGTCCGCACCTGCAAAACTTGATCGCGCCTGCCCTCCGTCCGTTATACCTGAAGACGCAGAACACACTGACATCATAGTTTGCGGCGGCGGCACAGCCGGAGCTGTCGCGGCAATAGCTGCTGGAAAACAGGGACAAAAAACAAAACTTATCGAAGCATCTGTCTGTCTCGGCGGCATCGGAACAGCAGGCGCGATACACGTTTATTATCATGGAGTGACAGGCGGCATTCAGGATGAAATCGACCGGAGAGTCTCAGAACTGGACGCTCTTTACGCGCCAGATAAAATGAAGAGAGGCTTTCATCCCGAAGTGAAGAAAACAGTCCTCCTCGAAATGGCCCTCGAAGCCGGAGTTTCAATAGAGTTTGAAAGCATGCTGACCGGAACGGAAACGGATTCAGTCGAACAGCATCTGCCTGCCGGAAAATCGGAAAGAGCAGACAGAAAAATAAAATCGGTAATCACAAACAATCTATCAGGTGTCAATCGACATACGGCAGAGGTATTTATAGACAGCACCGGTGACGCGGACCTCGCTGCCCTGGCGGGATGCCGTTATTCACTGGGCAGAGATACAGACGCGGTACCTCATTCTTATTCACAGCCGTCAGATTCCATCATTGAAGACAAAAGCATCAAAGAAAATAATTTTGACATGGGTTATTGCGACCCGACCGATCCGTGGGATATGACTCGCGCCAGAATAATAGGATTGAGACATTATCAGAACGCCTCTTTTGCGGATGAAAAAAGAGCGTTTGCCCTGGCGCCTCTGTTGGGACTTCGCAACAGCAGGCTGATTTACGGGAAATATCGTATGACATTGGCCGATCAGATAAAGGCTTCGGAATTCCCGGATGTGATAGGATACAGTTACTGTCATTACGACAATCACGCGCTCGACTACGAAAACGAAAGCGATGAAGCCATGATATGGGTATGGTGTCTCGGCAACTGGCACGCGCGCATAGGATGCGAAATACCCTACAGAAGCCTGCTCCCCGAGAACATCGTAAACCTGCTTGTGGCATGCCGCGCGATGTCTCTGGAATTCGACGCGCACAATCAGTTGAGAATGCAGCGCGACATGCAGAGAATTGGCGAAGCCGCAGGCATTGCCGCGGCTATTTCATGTCGGGATAAAAAATATCCGACAGAAATAGATGTAAAAAAAATACAGGAGAAACTCTTCGAATCAGGCGCTTTGAAAAATAAAGAAAATAATTATCACTGGGACGGATGGAAACCGGAAAATCTTTTTGCGCTTCAAATGAAAAACAATCTGCTTGCGTCCGGCGAAAATATGACTGACATTGTAAAATCAGCTTACGATCTGAAAACACTGAAAAACAAACTGGACTCCGATAAAGCGGAGGAAAAATACAATGCCGCGTTGAAGCTTGCTCTCGCAAATGACGAAAAGGCGCGAAAAGTATTACTTGACTGCATAAAGGAGCGTTGTCCCATAAAAACCGAAGGCTATAAAACCGCTGAAATGTGGAAACCGGCAATGATGCTTGCGGGAATGCTTAAAATCAAAGAAGCCATCCCTCTTCTCAATGAAGTAATTAACGATGAAACGTCAGACCAGGCCGCCTTAATCGCGGCAATGAAGGCGCTTGCGCGACTCGGCGAAAAAGCTTCCGCGCCACTCATTGAAAAAATGCTTAAACGCGATAATCTCCCATCCATTCAGACTTTCCAGAGAAGCTCAGGCCACATGCCGGTAGTGGAAGAAAATTCTCTCTGGAAACTGGAACTCGCGGCGGTTGAATGTCTTTCCGGATTAGGGGTAAAAAGACCGGATATCATAGAAAGATATATTGACAATGAAAGCGCCGTAATAAGACGTTCCGCATTGAGAATAAAAGAAAAAACAGGCGTATAAACTGTGATGAACAAGAAAGTCATCATAGCAGGAGGCATCCCCTTCCTCCAACCCTCTATTTAGCGTCTAAAAAAATAGTTTTTTTAGAAAAATGTGTTATATTGACACGTTGGGATTTTTCACATTTATTGCGATGGGGAGTTTATGGATGAAACAAAATTCGCGCCGTCAGAGAAAGTGTCACCTGAGGAAATAGAAAAACTCAGGATACGGTTTCAGGAGAGGAATCCTTTCTGGAATGCTTTTGATGTTATCCCTGATATTATTCTTGTATTAAACAGAACACGACAAATAATCTACGCCAATAAAGCTTTTCTGAAGTTTCTGGATATCAGTTCTGCTGATAAAATTTACGGAAAACGGCCTGGGGAAGTCCTCTTGTGTGCTAATTCCAGCGAAGACGGCACTGAGTGTGGAGCGGCTGAATCCTGTTCCCTTTGCGGAGGAATGGAAGCCATAATGAATGGGCTCAGCGGTATTAATGATGTCAGGGAATACAGGATATACAGGAAAGGCAATCTGGGAGCCCTGGACTTTAGAGTATGGACATATCCCATGAAAATAGAAGGGGATAACGAGAATTATGTCATAGCGGCTATAGCCGATATCAGCAATGAAAAAAGGCGAAAGATACTGGAACGGATATTTTTTCACGACATAATGAACACCGCCGGCGGAATTTCAGGAATGATATCACTTATCAGGGGAAAATTGCCGAAGGAATTCCATACTTTTATTGATGCCATGAAAATAGCGTCAAATTCGCTGCTGAATGAAATCAATGAGCAGAAACAGCTTGTAGCCGCCGAAAATAATGAACTCAAGCCGGCATATAATCCCCTGAATTCGCTTGATATCCTTAATGAGGTCATGAAAATATATAAGGGCCATGAAGTTGCCCGGGAAAAAAATATTGAAGTTGTTCCCGATGCTCCCGGAATATTTTTCAAAAGCGATTTGGCCATACTGAGAAGAGTAGTCGGCAATATGACTAAAAATGCTCTCGAAGGATCAAAAAGAGGCGGTATCGTCACTTTAAACTGCAAACTCATAGATAACGGCAAACGCATTCAGTTCAGCGTTCACAACAACGGTTTCATCCCCAGAAAAGTCCAGCTTCAGATTTTCCAGCGCTCCTTCTCTACAAAAGGCCTCGACAGAGGCATTGGAACTTACAGCATAAAATTTCTTTCGGAAAAATACCTGAAAGGAAATGTCTATTTTGAGAGTTCCGAAGAAAAAGGCACGACCTTTTATGCCGAATACCCTCTTGAGTTCTGAAACTCTTAATTAATAAACCGCATATATAAACGTATTTATTTAAAATAAGCGTTAATCCGGTATGGAATAATTCAGGAGAAAGGCTATTGTTACGTCTGATATTTAAAAGTTAAATCAGGAGCCCTTAAATTGGCGGAAGAATCTGAAATAATATATGACGTGCAGTTGGACAGCGGCGCAAAATATAAAGCGCGCGCGGCGGATTCGCTTACACTCAAATCCAATGACTGGTGCGTAATCAGAAAGGATTTTTATCTGGATTACGGCAAAGTGCTCCAGAAAAAAGGCCCGTTTCCAGCAACAGCGAACAAGGCTGATTATCCGAAAGTACAGCGCAAAGCCACAGTACTCGACCAGAGCAAAGCCAACGAAAACCTCATGCGCGCCAAGTCTGCCATGCGCACCTCATTGCAATTCGTCGAACGCCTCAAGCTGCCCATGAAACTCCTGAACGCGCATTATTCATTTGACGGTAAACTTATAACCATCCAGTTCACAGCCGAAGGCCGCGTGGATTTCCGCGAACTCGTGAAAGAACTTTCCCATGCGCTTAATACCCGTATCGAACTGCGCCAGATCGGCGTAAGGGACGAAACGGCAATATACGGCGGCATCGCCATCTGCGGACGCCAGCTCTGCTGCTGTTCCTTTCTCAAGGAATTCTCTTCGATAAACGTGCGAATGGCCAAAGAACAGGACCTTTCACTTACTCCCAGCACTATTTCCGGAATGTGCGGACGACTGAAATGCTGCCTCAAATACGAACATGCCGGCTATCTGGAACTCGAAAAAACCATGCCGCGCAGAGGCGACATGTGCGAATGCAAGGAAGGCCGCGGTAAAATCGTGGACAGAAATCTCTTGACCCAGCATGTTGCCGTCCAAATGGAGGATACGGGGAATACTTTTACCTGCTCAAAAGATGAAGTAAGGGTCGTTTATCCTGAAAAGTACAAGCTTCAGAAAAGAGAAGAAGAAGAACTCATCGACGAGGAAATTAAAAAGCTCGAAGATTAGAACTCTGAAAACTTGCTCAAAGTTTTTCTTTCTCTTGTTTTTCCCACACTAAAAAGCATGATTGATGCGTTTATTTTACAGATTAAATAAATCCGGACGCCGTAATTTATGCATGAAAATAGTTCAAAAGCTTACAGAGTATATACCCGGCGGGAAATGCTGGAACTGATGGCCAGGACCGGCGCGGGAACTGCGGCAGCGCTTATTGGCTTGAAAGCGCTTGAGTTCTTTATGCCTTCTGCCTCGGCACAGGATGGCGGGAAAGCCGTTCGATCCAGAAAAGCGATGTATTACACGCAATTGCCAGGTAAGCGGGTAAAATGCCTTCTCTGTCCCAGAGGAGTGAGCCTGGCAAACGGCCAATCCTGTTACTGCCGCACACGCCGAAATATAGACGGCAATCTTTATGCCATAGGATACCGCAAGCCATGCATCGTCAATTTTGAACCCGTGGAAAGAGCTCCTCTTTATCACTTTCATCCAGGAACTGAGACCATGTCCCTCGGCGCGGCCGGATGCAACATGACATGTCTCTACTGCCAGAATTACGAACTGGCCCAATCATCTCCGGAAAATACCAGAAACCTTGATGTCAATGAGGAAAACGCCCTGAGAAAAGGCCCGGCTTCATCACTTACCCTTACTTACACGGACGCCGCGTGCCAGCCTGAATATTTGCTGTACCTCTCGGAAATTGCCGAAAAACTCAAGTTCCCTCTAATCCTCTGTACCGGGGCATATATAAATTCCCTCCCTCTTCAGGACATTATCCCGCACACTGACGCTTTCGCTATAACTCTCAAGGCCGCCACTGATGAAATGTACATGAAACTGACCGGCGTTCATCTTAAACCGGTGCTTAACTCGATAAAGCAAGTTGCCGGGTCCGGAAAATGGATCGAGATTACAACCCTTATCGTCCCAGACTACAATGACGACGCGGCGGGAATTCAATACATCGCCAAGTGGATAAGGGATAACGCCGGGGAAAACGTTCCCTGGCATCTCTCGAGATTCACTCCTAATTACCGCCTTGACAAACTGCCGCCCACTCCAAGAAGAACACTGGAGGAAGCCAGAGAAATCGGTCTGAACGCAGGCTTGAAGTATGTTTATATAACAAATCTGGCGCCGCATGATGGAAATAACACTTACTGTCCTTCATGTCATAAGAAAATCATAGAAAGGCTCGGCTTCAAAACCAGAAAAAATTACATTATTTCCGGCAAATGCCCTTTCTGCCGGACTGTCATACCGGGCAAATGGACATAAGATAGCATATTCTGATTTGAAATAATATGGATTAGGTTTTATCTTTTGTTATTCAGAGAAAGGTTTTATCCTTATAATGAGTGCCACTAAAAAAACTGAACCTCCGCTCGCGGAACTGCGCGCTAAAAAACAGCTGTGGCTGTTGTTCATAATTATTTTCATCATGCTGATAGTCGGACTCCTTGCCTTTAACAGGCAAGTGCAGAAAGTCGGCAGAGAAGCCGAGGAGTTGAAAAGTGAAGGACGGCTCCCCTCCGGGGCAAGCCCCAACGCAAAACCCTTATAAAAAAGGAGCGTAATCATGACAGAAGAGAAAAAACAACCTGAAGATGTTCAGGAGCAAAATCCCGAAACCCCTCAGGAAATGCTCGCAAAAGCCGAAGCCGCAGCAATGGCGCTGAAAATAAAAAAGAAAAAAACAATGATGATATATTCTCTGGCAGGGGCACTTCTTCTTCTGTTTGCCGCCGCCTTCGGAGCTTATATGTTCTATTCCGCGCAACAGGAAAAAATCAGGCTCGAAAAAGAAGCCGAAGCAAAAGCTGAACTCGCCCAAAAAGCGGAACTGGCAAAAAAAGAAGCCGCTAAAAAAGCGGAGGAAGAAAAGAAAAAAGCTGAACTCGCCCAAAAAGCGGAACTGGCAAAAAAAGAAGCCGCTAAAAAAGCGGAGGAAGAAAAGAAAAAAGCAGCTTTAAAAGCCGAAGAAGAGAAAAAGAAAGCTGAAGAAGCCGCCAAGAAAGCGGAAGAGGAAAAGAAGAAACTGGATGGACCGGCACTGGCCGCCGCAAAAGCTGAAGAAGAGAAAAAACTGGCAGAAGAAAAGGCCCGCCAGGAAAAGGAAGAAGCCCTTAAGATTGAAGAAGAAAGAAAGGTCGCGCTGAAATTCAGGGCAACTTTCAATGGCACAATAACAACACTTTCAGGTGAAGCCTATGAAAACGCCAAAATAACAGGGATTGACGCGAACGGTATCGATATAGCGTATTCTGCCGGAGCTAAATTCATTCCCTTTAAAAATCTCCCGGCGGATCTCAGAAAAAAAGTAGGCGGCGATCTTCCCGTGCTTGTAAAAAAAGTGCCTCAGGTTCACAAGCCCACGCCAGCCAAATAGGGCAGATAAAATATACGCTTCACCAGCTGGCATCGTGCCAGAAGCCGTCCGCTCCGCCGGAATAGCTTCCTGTCAGCACTGCTTCTTTCTGTAATGGTTTCCAGCTCTCGACGTGGCTGTCAACAAAAACAATGTTATCAGAACTGTTTCCGTGTCTTCCTGAAAAATAATTATTTGAGAACATTGATGTAGCATGGCATGTGGCATCAGAACAATAAAGCCGTCTTGAAGGCTTTTTAACATTAGTAACTTTAGAAGCCCTGTCATAATGACTGTTCAAAGATGTTCCGTCTCCTGAACACAGAAAAGTATTAAACGAATAACTGAAATTCGGATTTCCGCCGCTTACCGCCCTATCCCCCGTTCCGTCCCGCCTTCCCGAAGGACACATGGATACCGGGGCCGGAGGGCCGACTGACGTTGATACTTTAACGGGAAAGTTGATATAAGCACATAATGTTTGATCATATATACTTTCTGTAGCAGGACCATATAAAAAATTGCCTACAGACGAACCGCATGTACCCCAGCCATTATAATCAGAGGCGTAGTTGTCCATTGCGCTTGCCAATTGCCGCAGATTGCTCCGGCATACGCTTGACCTTGCGGCATCCCTGGCCTTGCTCAGGGACGGAAGTAAAAGACTGGCTAAAATCGCTATTATCGAAATCACTATGAGCAATTCGATGAGCGTAAATCTCCTAATCCTCATGATGCGTCTCCTTTCATCAATAGACAAGCTTATAATCATCCGTTATCAACAACATGTCAACGGAAAGCGTTTCACGAGGAAAAAGTCTTATATTGTGTTTCCCTTTTTTCAGGTTAAAAGGTTTGGCGGTAGTGCCAAGCGACGTGGTAGCTCCACAGCCGGACCACTTCCACTCTATGTCGCTACGGAGATGGGCCTGCCTGTTTTTTTCTTCGTCAAGAGAGATAAATACGGAATCATGTGAGCCGAGCGGCTCCTCCGATTTGACACGGACGAATATCTGATAATCCCCGTCTTTCGGAACAGCGAAATCATAGGATAGAGACATTCCTTTTATCGCGCTGTCAAGGTAAACGCACTTTCTTTCAGAAGCCTTCTTATCTTCCATAACCTTGAAAATGTGCGGCACGGAACTCTTTTCCGCTTCAATATATAATGCGAAACCTTCACTTTTCTTCTTAATCTCCTCTTTGCCTTCCGCCTTCGCGTAAACAGTAACCGGTCTGGAATATCCGTTTTCCAGCTTTATAAGGAAAAGTCCTTTGTACAAGCCGGGCTTCTTTATTTTATCTTTGTTAATGGATATCTTGAACTGGACGTTGCTGTTTTCTTTGAATACTCCCGTTGAAGGCTCGACAGTTAACCAGTCGAAAACATTATTTTTCCTGACTTCAAAATTCCCGGAGAATCTCTCAACACCTTTCACATTCGCATTAAGGGCCTGAGAAAGAATATCCGTTCCGATATCGAACTTGAAATTGACCTGATATTTGTCGAGATAAACAGGTATCGGACGGTACGGCAGCGGCTGATTGTCTCCTGTCTGGAACGCTCCTCTGTCTGGATTTTCAGCGTTATATTTTCCAATAAAATTGTCAACGGGCTCCCCATTTTTAAGAGCGGGACTTTTTTCACTCAGTGCAAAATTTCCGTTCTCAATACTGGCGAATTCCGGGTTCTTTCCGAAAATACCGTGAGCTTCCCAGCCTTTCTCTTTCAACTTTTCTTCCGTAGATTTAAGCAGCTCGGAACTTTTGCTGTAAATAAGGTCATAATCGAAATCATTGCCCCTCTTGAATACGCTGCCGTTAAAAAGCTCCCTTGATGAATAAAAGATATTATTTCTGGTAATGCCCCTGAGTTCTTTTCCATATTTCGCTATTCCATCCTTGTTTCCGTTGTAATGCCCATATCCGCCGAAGGCATAAACGGTATTATTGAAAACATAGCATCTGCCTCTGTCATAAAGCCCGTGACCGTTTTTGAAAGCGGAATATCCAGAGCCATCCTCATCCGCGAGATTGACGATAAGGTTCCTGAAAAGATACGAAGGCCCGAGCAGGCACGGCCCGGTGCTTATCCCGCACAATGAGCCTTCAAACTTGTTCTGAAAAACCCTGATATTCATCTGGCCTCCGTCAAGTTCTATACCGTCATCATTTGAATAAATGAAGATATTTCCATAGATTTCGGCATCACGGAAAAAACCTCCGTTCGGCGAACCGTTCCCAATTCCCTCTACCGTGTCGTTCCATCTGTGCGCGTCACTTCCGATAAAATCATTGTACCGCAAAACTGTCCCTCCAGTGGAATGTACGGCCACGGCGTTAGGCCCGGCCGGATGCGAATACTTCCATGAATTGGCATGTCCCCTCGGATCATGCATATAGCATCTTTCAACAACGACATTGCCGCTCTTGGAAATATTTACCCCGGCGTCATTATTAATAGAATTTCCCCCCACGTAATATTTCCCGTCTTTTGCAACATCCTGCTTGCCTATTCTTCCATAACCTGAAATATCACAGTTAAGCACCCTTATATTCTGTGCGTCTTCCAGGGAAATACCATGTCTTGCGCCGCCTTCTATTTTGAGGTTTTCAAAAATTATGTATTCTCCACCCTTCACGGTTATAACGGCGTTTTTTTTATCATCGCCCTTAAGGGTGAAACCTTTATCCGATGTATATTTTATCCAGCCGTCCTTTGTTCCTTTTTCGGTAATTAGCAGTTCATTATCAAATTTAAGGTCTTTTACATTTATAGTTTTAGCTACCGGAAGAACAGATGTCCATGTTTTGAAATTAGCGGTAAAAGTATTTTTGCCCTGATTGATTTTCAACTCGTATTCAGTATTTTCCTTGAGGTTTACAATGCAGCCGCGGAACATGGCCTTATCGGTATAAATAGTTTTTCCTGTTGTTCTGTTCCCCAGATATTCACCAAGTTCTTTTTCAGGTATCGGCACGAGCTCAAAAGCCTTATTCCATTTGTCGCTTCCTTTTTCTCTGAATTCAGTAACGCATGGCGTTTGCGTGTCAGCGGCTTCAAAATATATCCCGCAGGACTGGAAGAGCGGAACGGCCGTAAGCTTGTTATCCCCGGCCATAATAATTCCAGACATACAGAAAATCCCGATCAGCAACATTGATAATTTTCTCATGCGTTTTTACTCCTGTGATTAAATTATTTCAAATATTTTTTCAATTCCGAGTCTGTTTTTTTCAAGTCTTCGATTATCAACTGGGCCATTTTATCGGCGCCTTCCGGAGAGAAGTGCGTTCTATCTCCGGGTTTGTTTGCCATGTATTTGGATTTCTCCTCGCCCAGTTCCTGCACTAGTTTTCCGCTGGACGCATGAAGGTCTATAATGAGAATACCTTTTTCCTTAGCGACTTCTTTCATGGCGTTAGCGTAAGGAAGCAGGTTGTCCGCGAGTTTTCCATCTTTAAAGGTTCTCCTGTACATGGGGGTTATGAAAA
Organism: Lentisphaerae bacterium GWF2_44_16; assembly: GCA_001803225.1. Lineage (GTDB taxonomy): Bacteria > Verrucomicrobiota > Lentisphaeria > Victivallales > GWF2-45-14 > GWF2-44-16. The sequence continues at coordinate 11,424 of MHBF01000068.1, forward strand.
TTATTTTTGCTCCTGTTTTCTTTGCGTCATCCGCGAATTTTCTCAGATTGTCCTTGTAATCAGTGGCGGCGTCAGTGGCTTCCGGTCTGTCCTTCGCATGCGAATCATTATGCCCGAACTGCACAAGTATATAGCCGGGTTTCGAATCCAGAAGCTTCTGCCAGTCGCCCTTTTCCTGAAAGGTTTTCGTGCTTCTTCCGCTGATGGCGAAATTTTCAATACTTACATTGTCTTTAAAATATTTCCCTATAAGCTGTCCCCATCCGGCAATTTCCGGTTTCGTATAGGACGCTACCGTAGAATCACCGGCAATAGATATCTTTATTTTTTTCATATCCGCCTGACAAAGCTCCGTTGTCATGCACAAGGCACACAGCATAAAAATCTTTCCGCCCATAAAACACCTTTTCTTTTCAAATTATAATTTTTCAGTATTATTATGTTTTTTTATATTTAAGAATATTCTTACGGCATCCGCCAGTTCTCGAGTGGCTTTTTTAATATTTTCGCTATTATTGAGGATTTGTCTTATTCCGTCATTAATCATAGCGCAAAGTTCAGGGGAATCGATATTGTATTGGGCCGATGTCTTTGAAGCTTCAGTTAGAAACAGGGCGTCTCTCGGATCTTCAATATCTATGCTTTTGAAAGCTGATGATTTCCTTATCGGTATGCCGTAGGCTTCAGCTCCTATAAAATCCTGCACCTCTTCTGAAAGCATGAGCCTCACAAATTCCTCCGCCGTCTGATAATCAGTACAGGTGTTGCGAATACATATAAGGTCCGTCGCCTGTGCGGAAATATCCCTGCCGCCTTCTATAAAAGGAATAGGGACAGTCGCCCAGTTTTTGAATTTTGACCGCTTTATGAACGGCATTATCTCTCTCGGCTCTATGAAAAACGCCAGTTCGCCCTTGCAGAACTCTCTGACATAATCAGGATAAGGTCTGTTTCCGTCATAATTCAGCTCCTTTTTCAAGCATGATAAGAGTTCCAAGGCGTATTGAGTACGCGGGTGATCTATCATGACCATGTCTTCGCGTTCCGGGTCCATCAGGCAGGCACCTGCTCTGAAAATGATATTTATCCAAAGACTGGGCGCGGAATGCCAATCAAAAATTTTTTCAGAGGGTAACGTCTTTTTAAGCTTTCTTACAATTACAAGAAAGTCATCCCATGTCCAGCCGGGGCGAGGAAAAGAAACCCCTGCTTTTTTAAGCAGTTCGGGATTATAAAACATCACTCTCGGAGAAAAAATAAAAGGTATGCCGGGAAGCCTGCCGTTAATGTAGAACGTCTTGAACGGATGTGTGAAGAAGACTGACTTGTCCGGATAACACTTGTCAAAAATAGGAGCAAGATCAAGATAATCCCTGCTTTCGCTCTGCACAGTAACCGTAGTCCGAAGTTCAAATATGCTTCTCCTGAATTTTTCCCGTACCCTGAGCTGGGGGAGTTTTTCGGCGAATATCTTTTCAAGCCCGGAAAGCCAAGGAAGGCCGAAATACGTTTTGAATGCCGTAAAATTTGACTGAAGTATCCTGTTCTGCCATTCGTGCTGAACAAAGGTACCGCGTCTGGGAACAGCCTCCAGAATGCCGTCGCGCACCAGTTGTTCCAGTGCCTGCTGAACTTTCATGAAAGAGATTTTCAAAGTGCCGGAAATTTCACGGGCCCCCGGAAGTTTTTGGCCCGGCTTCAGTTCTCCGCCTTCCAGCCGGTCAAGTATATAATTTCTTACTTTGAGAGCTTTGTCTTCCATTAATTCCCCGCGTTTGCCTCATTATAACACAAAGCCATGACCATGTCAAGACCCTAGCTTAATATATTTAATTTTTTCAATATACCAGCTGTAACCATGTCATATACTCAGAAAAACTTCCGAGACGCATAAGTACCCGATTATAATGCAGAAAATTTGTGATTTTCCTATATATATGGTATATTGGTATGTTAAGAAAAAATGCTTGGATTAATATTCAACAACTAATCCGGAGATAAAAATGTCTGTAGTCAAATATCTGAATCCACATCTTACGAAAATAACCCCTTACCAGCCGGGCAGACCGATAGAGGATGTCGCGAGGGAATTGAACATGAATCCCGGCGATATCGTCAAAATAGCGTCCAATGAATGCCCTCTCGGGCCGTCCCCAAAAGCGGCGAAAGCCATGAAAAACGCAATCAAAGAAATGCATCTCTACCCTGACGGAGGAGCATATTATCTGAGAAAAAAAATATCGGAATACTATGAATTGCCCCCGGAAAATTTTATTTTCGGCAACGGCTCAAATGAACTGCTGATTTTCATAGCTCAGTGTTTCCTGCATCCCGGAGTTTCCGCCGTCATGAGCGCGCACGCCTTCGCCATCTACAAAATAGCCGCCAAGATGTTCGGCGCGGACGCCATCGAATTCCCGATGTGCGGACTTACCCACGACCTCAATGCCATATCCAAGGGAATACCCGAGAACACCAGGGTAATATTCATCTGCAACCCCAACAATCCTACCGGGTCAATGGTCAATGAAAGACAGATCGACGCGTTCATGAAAAAAGTTCCGGATGACGTGCTTGTGGTTTTCGATGAAGCATACGCGGAAGTCTGTCTGAAAAAAATGCCCGACACAATCAGATATGTAAAGGAAGGCCGCGACGTCATAGTACTGCGTTCGTTTTCAAAGGCATACGGACTTGCCGGATTGCGAATAGGTTACGGCATCGCTAAACCCGAAATAATACAGGCCATTGAAAAACCGAGGCAGCCCTTCAACGTCAACAGGATGGCCCAGATAGCGGCGGCGGCGGCCCTTGACGACAAGGCTTTCGTTAAGAAATCACTGAGGAATTATAAGAAAGGCGCGGAGCTTGTATGCGATTTCTGCAAGGCGATGGGCCTGACGTTTGAGCCGCCTACCGCCAACTTCATGCTCATCAAGGTCGGCAATGGCGCAAAAGCTTTTCAGGAACTGGAAAAACGCGGCGTCATAGTAAGGCCCATGGCCCCTTACATGCTCCCGGAATGGATAAGGGTCACCTTCGGAACAGAAGCTGAAAATGGAAAGTTCATCCGCGAAATGACCGAGGTATTGGCATGCCTTTGAAAAACCGGAAAAAATGCGCCTCAGTCGCCATCGTCGGACTGGGGCTGCTCGGTTCTTCACTGGGTAAAGCACTGAAAAACAAAGGATACAGACGGCTGGGATGGACGAGAAAAAAAGCGCTCAGGAAAAAAGCCGTCTCTGAAGATATTGTCGATGAATGCCCGGACAGTCTCAATGATATACTTGCCCGTTCCGATATAACGGTATTATGCCTGCCCATACCCCAGATAATAGCATACGCCATCAGCCGCGCTGCTTTTTTCAAAAAAGGTTCCGTCGTTACGGATATCGGAAGCGTCAAGGAAATTATCTGCCGGACACTTGTTCCTGAACTGAAGAAATACGGCGTCGAATTCATCGGCAGCCATCCCATGGCCGGCACGGAAAAAAGCGGCATGGACGCGGCTTTCAGGGAACTCTACGATAGCGCTTCTGTTTTTATAACTCCCGATGATAACGCTCCGCCGAAAGCTGTCGCCGCAATAAAAAAATTATGGGAAAGCATTAACACCAGAACAGTCAGGATATCCCCGAAAGAACACGACCTGCTTGTGGCAAGCTCAAGCCATCTGCCCCACATAGTCTCCATGGCGCTCACTCATGCGGTGCTGGGCTGTGAAGACAAGACCAGAAAAATGAGATACGCCGCCTGCGCCGGAGGCTTCAAGGACACTTCTCGCATAAGCTCATCATCCCCTCTGATGTGGCGCGAAATAATACAGCACAACCGCCGGCCGGTATTGAACGCCATGAGAGATTTTGAAAAACGCCTGAAAAACATAAGAGAACATATAGAAGCTGAAAATTACGATGCCCTTCAGCAAAAATTCGCTCTCGGAAAAAAACTGAGAGACGACTGGATAAAATCCGGAAAAGCATAAGTGAAAGTAAAAAAACTGTGGACAGTGAACATATACTGAAAATTAAAAACGCCAACGTATTTCTTGAAGGAACAAAAATACTTTCGGATATAAACTGGGAACTCAAAAAAGGAGAAAACTGCTTTATTCTCGGTTCCAACGGCGCCGGAAAAACCACACTGGTAAAACTTATCATGGGCCTCGTATGGCCGGTTTACGGGGCCGAAGTCTCCGTCCTCGGCAATACCTATGGCAGATGCAACCTCTCCGAAATCAGGAAAAAAATCGCGTGGGTCAGCCCCTTTCTCCAAAGCTGGACAGGCCCGAGGTGGACGGCCCTGGAAGTGGTAATATCGGGAATAGACGGCACCATCGGACTCTTCAGAAAGCCGGGTGAAAAGGAAATTGAAAAGGCCCTTTCCGTCATGCGCCAGCTTGACTGTGAAACACTCTCCAAACATTTTTTTGACAAGGTATCCTCAGGAGAACAGGTAAAAATCCTCATCGCCAGAGCACTGATGACTTCACCCGAGCTTATAATACTCGACGAGGCATGTGTACACCTTGATCTGAAAAGCAGAGAGTTCCTGCTTGACACGATAGAAGATTTTGCTTCGAAAAAAAATTCCCCCACTATAATTTTCATAACTCAGCGCATTGAGGATATCAGTCCTGTTTTCAATTACGGACTGATACTGAAAAACGGCAGAATCATACTTTCAGGAAAAAGGGACGCCGTACTGACGGAGGAAAACCTCTTCACCGCTTTCGACATGAACATAAAACTCCACAGAACAGAAGACGGACGCTACTGGTCGGTCCTTCATAAGTAAGTCATCAGCCCGCCTTCGGCGTAAAGTACTTTTTCATGTATTGAATAAAACGTTTCTATTGCGTTTCCGTTTCCGGTAAATTTAAAAATTCCAGAGAAAACTATTGACAACAAGCAAAACATGTTATATAATATGTTCTTGAGAAACAAAGGATTATTCTATGGACGAGACTTTTCAGAATGTACACCGATACCAAAAAATAACGGAAAAGATAAAATCGCTCATCAATTCCGGCAAGCTTAAACCCGGCGAAAGGGTGCCGTCCGTAGAAGAAATAAAAGATACTTACAACGTCAGTCATATCACAGCGATGAGAGTTTTCAAAGACCTCTCATGCGAAGGGCTCATTCATCTGATAAGAGGAAAAGGCTACTTCGTTTCCGACTCGAAAAGGTCTTCAGTCAATAAGAAGTGTATTGGCGCCATGTTAAGAACATCGCGCATGTACACCTACTTTGATAATTTCCTTAACGATATGAACGCCGGCATCCATAGGGAATGCCTTTGCAACGGCTACGACATACTTTATCCACATGCCGTAATATCAATATCAGAAAGCGAACTTTTCATGGATAAAAACGCTTCTGAGGAAATAATCAGGGCCGCTGTAAACACTGAAGAAAAAGTTGACGGCTTTATCTTTGACGGCTGCGTACCGGATGACGTCATTGAAAAAATCCTGGAAAAAGTCAGCAAACCAATTGTAATCGTTGACAGAAAATCAAAACTCCCCGTTGACTCCGTTTATTCCGATAATACAAAGGTTACCAAAGCGACAGCGGAAATGACAATAAAAATGGGTTATGAACATTTCATAGTCCTGAGAAGCTGTAATCATAAGGCGTCCATCAAAGAACGCGTTTCCGCTTTTCTTGAAACTCTGAATTCAGCAAAAATATCAAAGTCCAATATACATATAATAGAAGGCTCCAATATAAAGCACTGGGACATTATTTTTCAGGAGTTAATAGAAATCAGAAAATCACTGCCGGAAAAAGCCAGAATACTGTTGTTTGCCCCGACAGAGTCAACCGCAAGATATTTCTGCGATAAATTTCCTGAATATAATATTACTCCAGGCAAAGATTTAGGCATCTTGAGCTACGAGGGAAAAAGTTTTGCCTATTACAAGGAGCCTGAGCTGACTACAATAAAAATCGACCCTGACAAAATGGGACGAAAAGCGGTGAATGTGCTTATAGACAGAATTAGCGGCAAAAACCAGGGAAAAGTTTCAGAACACGTTGTCGAAGTCAACTTATCAATGGGAAAGACAATATGAAAAAAAGATATTGGCCCAAATTCACACTGATAGAGTTACTAATTGTTATTTCCATAATAGCTATTCTCGCGGCAATGCTCCTGCCCGCGCTTTCAAGAGCAAAAAAAGTAACATATAAAAGTTCATGCATGAGCAAACTGAAACAGATCGGCACCGCGTCTTTCTCCTATGCCGATGATTTCAACGGACAGTTTCCCATGTATTGGTCCTGTCTCGGGGAAGGCGGATATCTTCCCTACAGCAACTATACGATATCCACAAACGCAGGAGAAGACGCAATTCAGGCTTTTAAGAAAAAAGCGGCAATTCTTCATTGCCCGGAAGATACTGTTTTCGGGTATATTTCAGGAAACTGGTGGTACTGCACAAGCTATGCCAATAACCACTATCTAAGCCAAGACCCTGAAGCCCCGAAAATCAGCCGGGGCAAAAATCCGTCCGGCATCATATGGGTAATCGACAGCACATCCAAAAAATTCTCTTCCGCCACCTCATTCTGTCCATTAAATCTCGGAGGGAACAGGCATTTCAACGGCTGGAATGCCCTATTCGTTGATGGGCATGTAGAATGGGGCACAAGCTCAAAATTTGAGATAGGTCCCGGTGGAACTAATATTTACCCGGTACAATAGAGAAAATATTAAAATCGCAAATGAATGAACCAAAAGAGTTAAAAGACGGTAATATAAGAAATACAGATATTTGAAATAAGATACAAAAGGAGAATGAGAAAAATGAAACTGCTGAAAACACTTTTCGCCGGAATTACCCTCTTCGCGCTGAACTGTTACTGCAATGAGGAAAAGAATCCCGGCCTTGCTGAATTTTCCAAGCCCGCTCAAATAGATGAAAGCAAATACGGCGCAGGTACTCTGAAGGAAACGGGAAAGACTTTTTATGTTTCACTTAACGGAGATGATAAAAACGACGGGCTTTCCGAAAATACATCATGGCGGACTGTGCGTTACGCATGTCCTCTGTTAAAAGCGGGAGACACTCTGATAATATCGGAGGGCGAATACAACGAAAATGAAATGGATATAAACGTCAAAGAAGGCAGCACAGATTTTATGGGAAATTCAGGCCTTCCGGGAAAACCGATACGCATTATGGCCGCTCCAAATGCCCGTGTAATAATAAGAGGCGCTAAAAAATTTGTTCTGAACAAAAAATCGGAAGCTGCTCAATTCACTTATGAAATCTCCTGCAAAGAAAAAACCATCCCTTGCATATGGGAAGCCGGAACCCAGATAAAATTGCAGAATTCCGGTTCCATTGAAAAAACTGAAGAATTGCCTGGCACGTATTATTACGACACGGAAAAACATAAACTCTATGTTCATTTTACTGACAGCAACTTCTTTCCGGGACGTTCAATATATATTGAAAAATCCAGAGTGGGACTGCGTATTCACGGCAGTTATGTAGAAGTGAAAGGAATATGGTTCATGAACTACGGCAGCGCCATACTCATGCGCCCTAATTACGTAAATGAACCCAAAACTAAAGAAGAAAGAGACATAGGAAACAATAAAGCTGAACATATCACCATCGAAGACTGCGGTTTCTTCGCGAATTCTACAGTAGGTATTGAAGCATATCAGGTTCAGTGGTGTCTCTTCAAAAATAATATCGGAGAGAAAAACGGCGACAGAGGAACAATAATTACGCACACCGATAAATTTCAGGACAATCTGATAAAAGGAAATATATTCGGTTCCTCCGATGAGACCATGCGCCTGATAGGAAGCAACAATGTCAATTACGCAATCAGTCACTATGGCGGCGGAATGGGCGAAAGAAACCACATAATAGAAAATATTATAGATGACAAACTATCCTTCCGCTGGAAACCGATTTGCAAAGAAAGCATCATGGAAGACAATGTCCTTACCGGCATCCTATATATAGAGGGCATTACTCATGACAGAATAACGGTTCCCAAAGAAAGGATAATCATTCGCAATAACGTAATACTTGGAAAAATACACTGGCCCGGGAACGAATTTGAGAAAAATAATCCTTTCGCAAACAGGCTTGATACGGATAAAATTTTCATCAACAACTTCATGCCGTTCAGCAATGAAAAAACAATAAATGAAGCCCTTTTCGCAGATACAGCATACTATGATTACCGCTTACAGGAAGACAGCCCTTTAAAAGGAAAAAGCATGGGCGGCGGTGACGTTGGCAGGCATCGTTATCCGCAGGGTAAGGTTCTTTTTGTCGGCGCAAACGGCAACGATACAGCATCAGGACTTAGCATTAAAGGCGCATGGAAATCCCTGAAAAAAGCAGCGGAGAGCCTTTGTCCCGGCGACACACTTTATATCATGCCCGGAAAATATGATGAAACACTTTCAATATCCGCAAATGGGACAAAGGACGCCCCTGTATTTATACGTGCGCACAGCAAAGGAAAAGTCCTTCTCAAAGGCGTTAAAATCAATGTACCTGCTATTGTTGAAGGAATAACAGTGTCAGGGGGAACAAACGCTTTTGACATTAAAGCCCCTGGCGTAACATTGAAACGCTGTACGGCATGCAATGCTCCGGAAAATGGAATATCGGCACAGAACGCAAAAGATTTATCCATCAGCAACTGCACCATCACCGGAAACAAAACTGGTATTACACTTAAAAATTCAAAAGAAGCTTCAATCAGGGATTCCATAATAGCGTTTAATAAAAACGAACTGGAAATATCGGAAGATTCAAAGCAGGGCTATCATGCGGGCCACAACATATATTATGGCGACAACATTGATAAAAATAAATTTGCCGGAGAATTCGGAAGCATTGTCGCCGATCCGCTTTTCGTCAATGCTAAAAACAGCGACTACCGCATTGCGTGGAACAGTCCCGCGGCATCCGTTGATGCCTTCAACTCTCCCGCGGGAGCGGCAACTGTCTCAGGGAAACCTCTGCAAATTTCGGATATCAGCGCAAACTTCATAAATGCGGATTCCGCCGTAATAAAATGGAAAACACCCGTTGATGATACCACCGCTTATGTTGAATACTGGAAGAAAGGCAAAACAAAAAAACAGCGTTCCAATGACCCTGAACAAGGGACAAAACATATTGCCGGCCTTTCGGAACTTGAAAAAGACAGCGTTTACGAATTCCGAATACACGCGGCAGGGCGCAGAGGCGGACACGCTGTCAGCGAGGTGAAGGAATTCAGGACGAAAAAGGAGATAAGACTCCCCGCGACATATTATCTCTCTCCTGACGGCAATGACAATGCGGATGGAAAAAGCTTGAAGACCGCATGGAAAACAATAAGCAACGCGTGTGAAGCCGCCAATCCAGGCGACACCATTCTGATAAATCCGGGAAAATATACAAATGCCATAATACCACTGAAAACAGGGCTCCCCGGAAAACCGATAACCTTCAAAAAGAACGGAAAAGGACAGGCAATACTGGACGGCAATGGCGTGTTGTCCCCGATTGTATATCTGGAAAAGAAAAACCATATCGTGATTGACGGCCTTACTTTCGATAATCTGGAAGCCAAGAACAGAAACGGTGTAATAAAACTCTCCCATTGTAAGGATATAAAGATACTGAATTGCAGGGCCGGAAATCAGAAAGCGGTCAGCTGGCTGAGCGGTCCATTCTTTCGCGCAAATGGATCACGTGATTTGACTGTAGAAAGAAATGTATGCTGGGGCTCAGATTATCCGATAGCCATCGGTGAAAGCGAAAATGTGCTGATTAAAAATAACACTATAGTCGATGGAACTATGTGGGCTTGCAGTATATGGGGAGGAAACAATATCAGCATTATCAACAATCTCTGGTACAGGCCGTGCATACCCATAAAATCAAACCAGGCAATATCTTTCACTGGAATATCAAAAACAAAAATCATCTGTGATTACAACCTTTTCTATTCCCCATGTCCCAACCACAAAGTCGGCTGGATAAGAAACACTTTAGGCGAAACACTCATTACAGGAGACAGTCTCAAACAATGGCAGGAACAGACGGAATACGACAAGCACAGTATTCAGGCTGACCCGCTTTTCGTTGACTATGAAAAAGGAGATTTCCGTCTGAAAGAAAACAGCCCGGCCATCGGCAAGGGAAAAGACGGCGAAACAATTGGGGCGTCTTGCAAATAAGAAAAAGCAAGTCTTTGAAACTGCGAAAAGAAAACGAAATAAGAGGTGGATTGTTTTATCCAATCCGCCTCTTGTGATTACATCAGGCTGAGGGCATCGACGTCAACATACATTTCCACGCCTTTCGGCTTCTGTTCATGAAGGACTTTTTCACGGAGATATTCGCGGAATTTTTTAAGGGAAGCACCCCTGAATATCATGATATATCTGTATTTTTTACTGATGCGTTCAATTGGCGCCGGCACAGGATCGGAAACTATTATATCCTTATTCAGGGCGGGCTTCAGAGATTCCATAAAACGCTTCGAGAATTCAGCTACGGCGTTTGCGTCTTCGCCACGAAAATGCACGGCTATAAGGTGAGACGACGGCGGATAAAGAAGCTCGTTCCTCACTTCGATTTCCTCCTCGTAAAAGTTTCTGAAATCATGATTGACCGCGTACTGTATGGACGGATTCATCGGGTTAAGGGTCTGGATCAGCACCTCCCCTTTTATTTCACCGCGCCCTGCCCTGCCCGCGACTTGTGTCAGAAGCTGAAATGTCCGTTCCTCCGCTCTGAAGTCGGGAATGAAAAGACTGAGGTCGGCGTTAATTATTCCCACCAATGTAACATTGGGAAAATGAAGCCCTTTGGCAATCATCTGCGTGCCGATGAGTATATCTATATTGCCCTTGTGAAAATCATCAAAAACTTTCTCGTAAGACGCCGGATTTCTCATGGTATCCGAATCCATTCTGCTGACGCGCGCGCCCTTGAAAAACTCGACGGCGTAAGTTTCAATTTTTTCAGTGCCAATTCCAGTATAGCGGATATCGGCGGCATCACATTGAGGGCATGCGCTGAATGCCTGTATTGCCGCTCCGCAGAGATGACATGAAAGGCTCTCTGTTTTGCGGTGATATGTATAAGCCACAGAACAATCAGGACATTGCGCCACATAACCGCAGCGCATGCATATCATCTGCCTGGCAAAACCTCTTTTATTGAGGAAAAGTATTGTCTGTTCACCCGATGAAAGCCTATTGCGAACGGCACTTATCAATTCCTTTGAGAAAAAACGGAACATTTTCCCGTCCGAATTTTCCTTTCGCAAATCGACTATCCGCATGGACGGGAGTATACAGTTGTCGGCCCGTCGCGTAAGTTCAGCAAGAGCATATTTTCCGGACAACGCGTTATGATAAGATTCGAAAGACGGAGTGGCAGAACCCAGTACCACCACCGCTTTTTCCATATACCCGCGCATTACGGCGACGTCGCGGGCGTGATAACGAGGGGCCTCGCTCTGTTTATAGGAATTTTCGTGTTCCTCATCCACTATTATAAGACCGAGGTCTCTGAACGGAGCGAAAAGAGCAGAGCGCGCCCCTACAACAATTTTCACTTTCCCCTCAAATACCCTCATCCACGCATCAAAGCGTTCCCCCTCGCTCAACATGCTGTGCATTACACAGACATCTTCTCCAAAACGCGCGCGGAAGCGGCTCACGGTCTGAGGGGTGAGGGATATTTCAGGCACAAGCACGATAGAGGATTTCCCCATTTCCAACGCTCTCTGAATGGCTTGAAGATAAACTTCCGTTTTGCCGCTTCCCGTAACACCGTGAAGCAGTACGGTATGCTGTTTTTGATGTTTCCGCATAAGGCCGTAAATAAGCTTGAGGGCGGCGGCCTGTTCGTCTGTAGGTATCGCAGGCCGCGAAGGAAGTATCTCAACATTTTCGTAGGGGTCTCTCTGGATTGTTCTTTTTTCTACCGCGACGAGCCCGGATTTCACGAGGGCCTTCAGCACGGATTTTCCGGCACCGGCCTCCCTCAGAAGCTGGTCCGCGCCAAGAGACGTATGCTGAAAAAGGATTTTTATTATATTAACCTGGGCTTTGCGTCTGCTTGAATTTTCGATCAGAAATTTCTGGGCCTTTTCGGGTTCGGCAAGAGAATAGATTGACAAAGATTTGTGTTTGATTTTGCCGCTTCTGACGGCGCATGGAAGAAGCGCGCTGACTGCTTTTTCCCTTGAACAACAGTAATATTCGGAAATCCATTTCCCCAGAGCAATGAGGTTTTCCGGTATTTCAGGATGTGAAGCGCATACGGAGCTTAGTTCCTTAAGTTCCGAAAAAGCAAATTTTGAAGAGTCCGTGACTGAAACAACATATCCGCGCCTGGAACTTCTACCAAAAGGGACATTCACCTGCACACCGGCGCGGACAGTGGAAAGAAGTTCCTTGGGAATAATATAATCAAAAACTCTGTCCAAGGATAAATTTACTATGACTTTGGCAATTCGCATAAAGAGACACCGGCACTAAATATGAATGGAGCAATGAAATGTCTCCCTGATTTTGCTTTCCCCGGCAATCAGTTGTTATTCTTGACGAATCTTACAGTCGGGTCATTCAGCAAATTCAGCTTTGAAAGACCGGCCTCATTACAGGCGTCAAGTATGCGTATCAGCTTTTTATGCCGCGCATTCGGATCACAGTTAATGATAACCGTGATATCGGGGTCTGTTTTTGCCGTTTCGATCAAAGTCTCCTTGAGGTCACTGAAATACCATGGGCGTCCGTTCAGATAATAGACATTATCTCCTTCGGCCCCGTTTACTTTAAACACGTCAATAGTAAAAAGCTGTACGGGCTTATCTGATTTTGAAGAACCCGGCGCAGGCAAATTCACTCCAAGAAGCGTATCTTCAATAATAGGCTTCTGGGTTGCGATGAAGTAAATCAGAAGGAGGAATACGACGTCCATCATGGCGGAAAGCGGTACATTTGCCTCTTCAATTTTCCTCTTCATTCTTTTTCTTGCCATTTTTCAACTCCAATAACTTATTTTTCTTTATCCATTATTACCGCATTGAATTTGACGCGATAGAGCCTGGTTTCGGTAATTGCCTGCATGACATTTTTGATATATTCATGCTGGACATTTCTGTCGCCGCGGATGATAATGGGGATGTCATTGCCCCATTTCGAGGCGGCTGAATTCAACTGCGCGGTTATCTGTTTCAAATTCGCGGGCATCATTCCAACGTTTATCGTACCGTCATTTCTGACGTTTATGGTAAAGCTGCGCGGGTCTTTTTTGGTCAGAGGTTTGCCGTGAGGCGCGTTTGCCAGTGATACCTGTTCATCCTCGATTTCCTTGTCTATCGCCGCTGTAACAACAAAGAATATAATCAGAAGAAATACGATATCCATCATGGCAGAAAGAGGCACCGAAGCCTCTTCACCTTCTTTTCTTTTCGATTTGCGGGCCATAATTAGAATCCTATTTTAGGTTCAACCTTCTTCAACCTCTTCGCCTTCGTCAACAATTTCGGCGCCACGAAGCACTTTTATAAGATCGTAAGTAAGGCTTTCCATTCTCAATATGATCTGGGAAGCGTTATTGCGGATAAAAGTGAAACCGAGAATGGCAGGGACCGAAACGAGAAGACCAACGGCTGTGGTGTAAAGGGCCTGAGATATGGCAAGCGCCAACAACTGCGCTTTTTCGGCGCCTGTGGCGGAAGCCAAGCCGGCGAACGCGTCCACCATACCGGTAACGGTACCCATAAGACCGAGCATCGGGGCCAGTGCGCCCTGAAGGTTCAGATAATTTACTCTCTGCATGAGTTTTTCACTTTCGATATCGGCGGCAGTGGACACAGAATCCATAATGACGTCGAAACCTTCGGAAACGTTGTTAAAGCCGGCCATAAGAATATTGGAAAGAGGTCCGGGACTGGCTTCACATGCCTGAATAGCAGCACCGAGATCGCCCTGTTCAAGGGCGGCTTTTACGGCATCAATGAGAGCGGGAGGCATGATTTTATTCTGTTTTATAGTCAGTACACCGTCTATTATAAGACCGAGAGTTGCTATGGATGTGGCGAAAAGACCTATCCATATGATTATGCCGATAAAACCGCTGTTTATGACAATGTCCCAGAAAGACTGCCCCGGAGGAGCGGCTTTGGCATCGGCTGGAGCTCCGGCTGCTGGAGCGGCTGCTGGAGCGGCTGCTGGAGCAGTTGCTGGAGCGGCGGCTGGAGCAGTTGCTGGAGCGGCGGCCTTATCCTGAGAATACACATTCTGAACCCAAAGACCTGAGAGCACAAGTCCGAACGTAACAAGGATTAATCCCCATAATCTCTGACACTTCATTTTTTTCTCCTTCTTTTTCTTTTTTATTTAAATTATTTGAGTTCTTTAACGTATGGGCTGCTGGAATATTCTTTTCTGAGCATATCCGCATATTTGGCGGCCTGAGGATGATTTATTTCCTTAAGCGCGTTTGCCGCCTTGCAAAGGGCCAGAGGCCTTTCCTTGTTGGTCGCAGGAAAAAGCAGAACTGCCTGAAGATACATTAAAGCCGCGTCTTTTTTATTTCCCTGCTTCATAGCGATATCCCCGCCCGCGATTGAAGCATAAGCGGCCATATCCTCATTTTTCGCTTTTTCGAGTTCCTTGAGAACAAGTTCAGCTTCTTTGTATTTGGCTGTGTCGATATATGCGGAAGCAAGCGTTCTGTAGGCTTCCATGAGAGGCGTCTCTTCTTTATCGTCCTTCACGTCATAGCCATTAAGAACAGAGAGGGCCTTTATAGCTTCATCTTTTTTGCCGAGTTCAAAAAGCGTCTTGCCGTACATGTCTATGGAATACACATACCATCCCAGATATTTATAGTCCTCAGAGGCTTTCAGATATGCTTTTGAGGCGGCGTCATAGTCTTTCTTTTTCATTGCCGCGTCAGCGGTTTTCAACACGGAAGGCTCGGGAATCCAGGCAAAAATATAATCTTTTTTCTTTATAATGGATTTTACTTTTACCGCGCCCATCTCATAAGTCAGGTCGCCTGCCGCATTTGAGGTGATACTATTGGCTGATATCGTTGAACCGTCTTTTTTCTTTATATAACATCCCTCTTTGTGCTGGCCCATGGCACAGAAGGCCGCAAAGGCGATTAAGAGTGAAAAGAACTTTTTCATTTTTCAGACAATCCTTTCTTTTATTTCTTTTATTTCTTCTAAATTATTAACTATTTATTGGCGGCTTCAGGGGCCGGAAGCTTTCCTATTTCACTGGAAAACTTACCTTTCGGGAAAAACTTTTTATATTGTGCTACAAGGCGTTTTTTATCATCCTCTCTGCCCAGTTTGGCCGCACAGAAAGCACCTTTGTAAACGGCGAATTCAACCCATTCTTTTTCAGCGGCCCGCTCTTCTTCCTGAATTTTTCTCTCGTCTTCACTCATCTCGCGCTGAATGTCTTTAAACGCGCTTTCATCGCGGAGGGATTTTGCTATCAGGTCGAAAGAGGCGAAAGCCTTCGCGTAATTTTTCTCAAGCATATAAGTTTCACCGATAAGACATTTGGCTTTTGAGGAAAGGGCATCCCTTCTTGAAGCCATGGCGGACATGGAAATATCCCCGAGGTCTCTGCGGGCTTTCTCATAATCTTTAGTGCCTATACAGAAATCAGCTCTCGCAAACTTGGCTTTATAAAAATACGGGGTATCCTTGCGGGAGAGCAGATCATCAAAATATATCATTGAAGCTTTAATGTCGCCTGTCCAGTACGCGGCATTGGCGGCGTCAAAAAGAATTTTCTGTTTCAATGTATCTATAGTCTTAGTGCGTTCGGCGGCGTTGTTTTTAAGTTCAGCGGCCATTTGCTGTCCGACCCAGTCAACAAGATTTGGGGTTTCGATCATTTTAAGAAGCATCGCGGCGGATTTCAGAGCAAGCTTGGCACCTTCTTTTGGATGCTCCTGCTTGCAGTTTGCCAGGTTGGAAGCCATCCAGCGGAGGTTTGCCGGTGAAATATCCGTTTTCTGAGCGAAAAGCTTGTTGAATACTTCAAAGGCCTTGCTGAAGTTATCCACTTCATACATATTTCGGCCCAGATTGAAGTATGCGTTCTTGGCCTCGGGAGTATTGGGATATTTTGACGCGAGGGTTTCCAATATCTTGGTTGAGGCGTTATAATCATTCAGCTCATAATACAAAGCGCCCAGACGTGACATACACAGGGGCACCTTATCAGAGGATGGGTATTTTTCAATAAACTTCTGGAATGCGATACTGGCCTTTTTCTTGTCACCACATGAGTCATAAGCCCAACCCAGAAGGAGCTGCGCGCTCTGAAGGACTTTCTGTACTTTCGCGTCACTTGAATTTGCAATCACGCCGCCGGAAGCGGTCCATTTTCCAAGAAGTTCCTCTAAATTAGAGACCGCGTTTTTATATGAATCCTTCGCCGTTTTTTCCACCTGTTCGGCTTCGGCAAGTTTTTTAGTCTTGAGCTCGGACTTCATGGTGTAGGCTTCTTCTCTGATTTCAGAGGCATTTTTCTCAGCGAACTGACCACCCTGGTAGAAACTGTCGGCAGCGCCCAGTTTGGCATTTACGAGTTTTACCGGGTCATCTTGCTGGTTTTTACAGAAATCAAGGTATGTGTCAGCGGCTTCCTTATACATATTGGCGGAATTATAAGCGTTTGCCAACATAAAATAAGAAGAAACAGCGAGCTCTTTTCTGTTGGAATATTTATCGAAAACCCTTTTTATGCGGGGAGCGGACCTTATAAAAGCGTTTTTGGCTATTTTAGTTTTTCTGACTTTGTCATCGCCTGTGGATTTATTGGCATCCTTCGCCAAAGCAACGGCCCTGTCATAATATTCCTTGGCTATGAGGGCTGAAATATCTCCCGCATACTGGTTGGCCGGGGCTGTAGCAAGAAAAAGTTCATAAACTTCAATGGCATCATCCATCATCTTATTTTCTCTAAACAGCTGACCTATCTGCAGGAGGGCAAAAGCGGCTTCCTGAGTTGACGGAAAACGTCCGGCGAGATATTTCGCGACAGATACAGCCTCAATATGATTCTTAGTATAAGCATAAGAGAGCGAAAGCTTGTAAAGGGGCGCGGCAAGGGCCTCCGAACCTCTGTTCTTTAACACAATATCTATGTACATGGGAACGGTTTTATCATATTTCTTGTCTTTGAACAGCTGATCGGCCTCCGCCGTATTAATAGGAGCGGCCTCAACCTTAGTGAGGGTTGCTTTCTGAGGCGGCTTGAATTTGTCCGGAAGCTTGATTTTACCGCCAAGTTTCTCAAAGTTTTCCTTACATAGAAGGAGGGATGAATATGCTTTGTCCTCATGGGCATAACCCGGATTCTTCATCAACAGATAAAGAAATTTTTTAATGGCTTCCCCGTATTCTTTCTTTTTTTCGTTGTTATCTTTTGCGGCGGTCGCCTTGGCAAGATAATTTTTTCCTTCCCAGTATTTTTTGGCGGCCATAGGTGACGCTCCGGCTTTGTCTTCTTTCCTGAACGCGTCATCAAAAACTTTGAGAAGCTCCGGGGGGCCTTCCAGTTCCTTTAAGGATTCATCATACTTTCCGAGCATATAAAGGGCCCTGCCCCTTTCCACATAGGAAAAGAGAGAGATGGCATCCTGTCCGCCCCAGCGCAAATCCTCAAACGGCTGAAGGGTTGAGGTAACAATGGCTTCCCAGCCTTTCTTTTTTTCTTCTTTCTGTGTTTCAGCGGAATCAAGTTTTGAAATAAGTTCGTAGAGGATGGTTTCACGTTTATCAGCCTTGATTATGTCAAGCATTTTTATAACTCTCGAAGAATTCACCGCATCGCCTTTTTCCTTGTAAGCCCACACCAGGTAATTCACGGCTTCACGAAATTCAGCCTTGCCCGCATCATCCTCAGGGGCCTTATCCTTGAACAGCGCAAGGTAGTTATTCAGATACTTTATGCCGTCGTCAACTTTACGTCTTTTGCATGAGGCTATACCCAGCGCCAGCTGACCCGAAGGATAATATTTGCTGGAAGATGAGATTTTAGAGAGTATCGCGTTCGCCTTGTCAGGGACACCCATTGTAAGATATGTTTCAGCGAGCTGCACCTTGAGCCTGTCAACGTCTGCCGGGGAAGCGGCTATGGCTTTGGTAAGCAGGTACTCGGAAAAATCAAAAAGTTTCTCTTCGTTCAGTTTATCTGAAAAGCGTATGATTTTCTCGGACTGCGCTGAAAGAAGCACTGGAAAGAGCAGACATAATGATAAGAAAGCAAAAGCAATCCTCTTCGACTTGAGCATTTTATTCTCCCGGGTTTTCTTATTTAAACTGACGCATTGCGGAAACCTGAAAGCCATCGGGACTAAACAGGTTCCATGCCTTTTACAAACTGTACAACAAGCGTTCTGTTCCTCGGTCCGTCGAATTCACAAAAATACAATCCCTGCCATGTGCCGAGTACCAGTTTTCCGTCTTTTACCGGCAAAGTCTGGAAAAGGCCCATCAGAGACGCTTTAATATGAGCGGCACTGTTCCCTTCGCCATGCCTGTAATTACTATTGCACCAGGGTACCGATGTTTCAAGGAAAGAAAGCATATCCTTTCTGACATCAGGGTCCGCGTTTTCATTTACTGTAAGGCCCGCCGTAGTATGTGTGCTGAAAATATGGCATACACCACAAGTCAAATCATGCGGCACAAGCTTCGCCACATCGTCGGTAATGTCTATCATTTCCGATTTTTTCCCAGTATTTATTTTCAGTGTCGGCATTGTCCAGAAAAACATCTCCCGATTAGGTGAACTTATTCAATACACTTTAATTGCCTCTTAAGGAAATGTAAAGGTTTTTTTTTAAATTTTTATACTTTTTGCCCAATCCGACAATGAGTTATCGCGCGCGCCCATTATCAGAAGCAGATCATCGGCCCCGGCATTTTTCCTTATATACTCCACTGCCGACGCCCTGTCGGGAAAATAGAGATATTCCTTTTTCCCTTTTAAAGCAAATTCGGATATGACATCCTCAGAACTCGGCTTGAATGATGAAGTCCCACCGGCATAATAAACAGGCAGAAGCGCGAAAACGTCGTTTTCCCTCATGTTTTTTTCAAGCGCCGGAAGAAGTTCGTCTTTCATGAACCCCAACGGGCCATATCCGTGCGGCTGGAATACCGCGAATATCCTGCCATAAGCTATTTCACGGGCCGCGGAAACGCAGGAACATATTTTTTCAACATTATGAGCGTAATCATCATAAATCCGCAAGCCATTGCTCATTGTTCCGGCAAAGTCAAAACGCCTCCATACGCCGTTGAAACGGGAGACCGCCTCAAGAGCTTTTACCATGTCAAAAGCGATTAAATCAAGCAATGCAAGTATTGCCAGGGCGTTGGCGGCGGTATGTATGCCGGGGGCCGGAAGTTTCAGTTCATATTTATCGTTTATAGAGGCGATAACCCCTGCCCTGCCCGCATGATAGCCGCTGAGACGCCAGTCAACTTTTTCAACGGAACTTCTGAAACCGGTGTTCGCCGAAAAAATCCTGAGCTCAAGGCCAGAAAAGGCATCTTTGCCCAATGCCTCATATACACTGTCCTCAACGACAACGCCCTTTTTGACTTTTTTCAGGAATTCCCTGAAGACCGCGGCCAGTTCCTCTTTAGGATAATGGTCTGTCCCGATATTAAGTATCACGGCATAATCCGGTGAATAGGCAAGAAGGCTCTTATCGCTTTCGTCAGCCTCAAAAACCATAAACTCGCCCTTGCCCGGATAAAAATTGCCCGCATATACGGGAGAACAAAAGCTCTTGACCAGCCCGCCGCTGATGAATGACGGCGAAAAACCTGAATTGTGCAGCACCTCCGCAAGCCATGATGTAACCGTTGTCTTGCCGCAAGTCCCGGTAACAGCGATCATACGCTGTTCTGAAAGCATCATCGCGCCGGAAAGCGCTTCTGACCTGTGTATCCTTTTTATATCTGGAACACACGCAAAATCGGGGTTTTCATTTTCTATAGCCGTGGAATATATCAGCGCGTCCGGCTTTCCGTCCTGGATATATGAACCGTTCTGTTCATAAAGTTTTATTCCCTGTGCCTTCAGAGCGTCAAATATCCTTTTGTTTTCGGGAAGCGCCATCCCCCTGTCGCTTCCTGAAACCCGGCATCCCAGTGAAACAAGAAGCTGCGCGAGCCCGCTCATGCCTATTCCGCCGATTCCCACAAGATGATATGACGCGTCCCTTTTTATTATTTCGTCTTCTTTATTATTCATTGTTTATCTTTTTGATTAAATTGATATTATATAAAAATAAGCAATATTTTTCCCCTTTTCAACGTTATATAGTCAGAAATAGCTAAATCACAGGAGGCTATTATGAATAATCCATACAGACTTATAAGCGGACTGACTTTTTTCTGTATCCTTTGTGCAGGTATAAACGCTTTATCCGCCCCGGGGATTTATGAAAGTGAAACGGAACGGAAACTGGATGAATACCACTCGGCTGTAAGCCTTATGAATCTGCTGAACGGACTTCATCTGACAGAGGAGCAGCAGAAAAAACTCCTCGCGCTGAATTATAAAATATCAAAAACTAAGAAAGCGGAAGTATCCGATTCGAAGTACACGGAACTGCGCCTTGCCGCGGAATCTTCCATGAAAGAACTTCAGGAATATCTCCTGAAACATCCGGAAGAAGAAAATAACAACATTCAGGAAAAGGCCGCGGATGCCTATCGCAATTTCAGAGATTACACAATACAGCGGGGAGAAAAGCTGAAAGCCGAATTTGATAAAATCCAGAATGAAGCCTCTCAAATCTTAACAGATGAACAGAAGGAAATAATAGAAAATTTCAAACCCTGCATCATTCCTCCGAAAGATCTTCGTGACCCGGTCAGGGCCGGACAGGCAAAGCAGAATTCCCCTGTTCTGAACGGCATGAATAAAATCAGACAGATAAAAAACAACAAGGAACTTTTTGAAGCCGCGCTGAATACCGGGGCCGATAGAATAATAAATTATACGACAAAACGTGTTTATAAGATGACCGATGCCGAAAAAGCCGCGAAGAAAACGGAAGTAATCAAACTCCTACGGGAAGCCTCCGCATTGAGCGATACTGATTACGAACTCAGAAAAAACGAAATAGCAGCGAAAATCGCGCCGGAAGATAAAATGGAACAACTCCGCAGTGAATTCGAAAAAAGAAACCCTCACAGGAACCCCGCGAAAGGCATCAAAAGCAACAGGCTGGCCAAATTTCTCCTCGACAGTGAAATAGTAATACCAGTTCTGGAAAAACGTTTACAGGCCAGCCCCTCCGGCGGCCTCCGCTGAAACCTGATATGATGAACGGGGACTTTGAACAAACTGAATACAAAAAAAAACTAAAAGAAAATCAAAAAAAATTCTTTCCTTTTCCGTGTATTCAGTGTGTTCTGTGGTTAAACTTCATTTCAGGAGCATGCAGTCGCCGTAGCTGTAGAACATGAATTTTTCTTTTATCGCGAACTGATACGCGGCGAGGACTTTTTCTCTGTCGGCAAAGGTGCATACCAGCATCAGGAGAGTACTTTGAGGAAGATGAAAATTTGTAAGGAGCATGTCAACGCTTTTAGGCTTATAAGGCGGATAGAGGAATATATTTGTTTCGGAGGAGGACGCTTTGACAAGGCCGTTTTCATCGGCGCAACTCTCAAGAACTCTGACGCTGGTAGTGCCGACTGCAATGATTTTGCCGCCTTTCCTGCGCGTATCATTAATCAGGGAAGCGCTTTTTTCTGAAAGGCTGTAGGATTCGCTGTGCATTTTATGTTCGGTGATGTTTTCAACGGATACAGGTTTGAATGTCCCGGGGCCGACATGAAGCGTAACATTTGTTGTAAGTATGCCTTTTGTTTTCAGCTCGTCAAGTATATCCCGCGTGAAATGCAGTCCCGCCGTGGGAGCGGCCACAGCGCCGGGCTTCTCCGCGAAAAGCGTCTGGTAATTCTGAATATCCGAAAACTCGTCTTTCCTTTTTATATAAGGCGGCAGAGGGACGTGTCCGTATTCACGAAGCAGATAGTCTGTGTCGGGATTTGAAAATTCGATTATGAACTCACCCTCTCCGGTCCGGTCTTTCACTGTGAAAACATCTTTATCAGAAACCGTTCCGTCCAGTGCGCGCATTCCGATAACAGTACCTTGCTTTACCCTTCTTCCCGGCTTAAGCAGGCATTTCCATTCGGTGGCGGCAAGCTTTGAGATGAGCAGTATTTCTATAACGGCATGTCCGGAAGATAATTTGACGCCGTAGATTCTGGCGTTTATGACTTTCGTATCGTTGAATACCATGCAGGCATCCGCGGGAAGGAAGGAAGGAAATTCGGAAAAAGAATGTATTTCGCAGTTTCCGCTTTTCCTGTCCATGACGAGCATTCGGGAATTGCCCCGTCGAGGTTTGGGGTACTGGGCTATCAGCTCATCAGGCAGTGTGTAATCAAACAGTTCTGTGCGCATCTTCGTAGAGCTGTTCGTAATGTGACGCCGTCTGACTCCAGGAGAAATCTCTGGACATGCCGTTTATCTGCATGTGCTTGAAGCCTATTTTATCGTGATTATAAACGGAAGCCGCCCATCTGACGGTGTCCACAAGAGACTGGGGGTAAAGGTCCCAGAACTTGAAACCGGTGGATTTCATTTTTGACGGATCATAGCTGTCGATAGTATCGTCCAGACCGCCGGTGGCCCTTACGATAGGGACTGTACCGTAACGCATGCTGTACATCTGGTTAAGCCCGCACGGCTCATACCTTGACGGCATTACAAACATATCGCATCCGGCTTCTACAAGATGGGCCAGCTCATCGCTGCAATAGCCGATGTAAACACCTACTTTAGTGGCGTTGTGATATGCCAGGTCGTTCAACTTTTCCTGGAGCCATTTTTCCCCGGAGCCCACAATCACGAACTGAACATCATCGTGCAAAAGAATATCTTTCAGCGCCTCAATCAGAACGTCGACCCCTTTTTGGTAAGCAAGCCTTGAGAGTACTCCGAAAAGCGGCACATCAGGACGCAGAGGCAGGGAAAATTTTTTCTGAAGCTCGGCTTTGCATATTATTTTTCCGGTAAAATCGGCCTTGGAATATTTTTCCGGCAGATAAGGGTCTCTTTCGGGGTCCCACTGAACGGTATTAATGCCGTTAAGTATGCCGCGCAGTTTTCCGCGGGATGCGCAGTTCGCGAGAGAATGATGAAGATTGAAACTGAATTCGGGCAAAAGTATTTCCCTGGCGTATGTTGGGCTTACCGTGCTGACAATGTCCGCCGTCATGATACCGCTCTTCATCAAATTCAACTGGTCGTAGAATTCCAGACAGTATATGTTGAAAAAATCCCAGGGCAAACCTGTCCACATAAGGTTTGATTTATTGAAAACGCCCTGATATCCGATGTTGTGAATAGTCATAACCGATTTGCAGTGTTTGAATGCCGGTTCGCTCCAGTACAGCAGACTATGCAGATAAACGTTGCAGAGCGCGGTATGCCAGTCGTTGGTATGCAGTATGTAGGGCTCCAGTTTCAGTTTCACAATCGCCTGCATAGCAGCCCTGGAGAAAAAAATGAACCGTTCACCGTTGTCGGGATATTCCGTGCCGTCCCAGTCATAAAGCGCGGGCCTGTCGAAAAAGAGATTGAATTCGATGAAGTAAAAAGTCAAATTCTCATCAAGACGGTGTTCAAGTATCTGCGCGAATTCCCTGCGTTCCCCGAAAGGTACGGAAAGAAGATCATGCGTTGAATGAATTTTCAGATTCAATTTCCGCATCTGCTGTTTATAGTAAGGCATTATCACTGATACTTTATGCCCGCGTTGGGCCAATGCGGCCGGAAGAGCGAAAGAGACATCCGCAAGCCCGCCTGTTTTAGCGTAAGGATGGGCTTCGCTTGTCAGAAAAACTATATTCATAAAACCTTTCGTTGATTTTCAGATTGCTTATTCAGAAGAAGCGCAAACTCAGCCATGCTTGCTTTTCATCTGTTCCCTTGCTCTTTTCAATGCCTCTGTTTCTTCATTAGTCAGGCTGTTTATGCCGTGTTCTGAAATTTTGTCGAGTATCCTGTCGAGCTCTTCCTGTGTTATATGCTGTCCATCTTTTGGCGCGTTGCGATGATACTCAAAGGGATCATAGGTATTGACTTTCCATCCCTTGCTTTTTGAGGCCCCGCCATTCTTAAATAAGCCTGAAAGAATATCCCACGGGATATTTCCTTTATAAACGTGCCTGATATAGAAATAAGCCCCGATAAAGCCGCCGAGGTGCGCCAGATGCGCTATGTTGTCGCTCACTCCGAGCTCGCTGAATATCTCAATGACAGCGTAAACAACTACAAGCGTTTTGGTTTTCAGAGGCATCGGAAAGAGCAGCAGGATGAATTCTCTCTCGGGATGGAGCATTGCCGTCGCCATCATGACCCCGAAAAGCGCGCCGCTGGCGCCGATAATGGACGCGGGATGCCCCCAGTTGAATATCAGCCAGAAGATGGCGCCTGTTATTCCGCTTATAAAGTAGAGGTTGAGAAAACGTATTGCCCCCAGGTCCGGCGCGATTATCGTTCCGAAAAGGTATAAGCCCCACATGTTCAGAAGCAGATGCGCGAAGCCGCCGTGAAAAAACATATAAGAGAAAAACTGCCAGAGCTCAAGCTGCCGGATGCCATAAGTTGAAAGCGCCCCCGCTTCAAGTATTTCCCTGTACATGGGCGCTCCTGGGAGAATTATAAAAACTAATACATTTATAAGTATAAGCACAAAAACGCATTTTATGCCGGAAGTATATTTACCTCCTCCGTTTACATACATGTAACTTCTGCCAGACATTGTAAATCCAAATCTTTTCTGTTTGAAATCCGTATAAAATCGTCAATATGACACAAACAATATAATAAGGTTTAAAATGAAAACTTCAAAAGCTTTTATGAATTTAAGCCTAAAAGAGCCTCATTTTGTGGAGTATATCACTTAACAAAAATAGGTTCATTGCAGGAAAATGGTTTTTCTTCCAACGGAATCAGGATGATGTCTTTAAATTTCTTTTTCCCTAATTTCCGTGTTGTCCGTGTATTCCGTGGTTAAGAATATTCTTCTTTCGCCAGCAGGCGTGATGTACTTTGCGGCCTATGTCGTTCCATCGTTTTTCGAAGTCTGTTTTTATATCCGATATATCGTTGAGAGCATCATCGTCCCTTACTAAAAGACCGGAGAGTTCAATCAGGTTCACTGTGCTTTTGAAATACTTCACATCATCCGTTGAAAAGTGAAAAACTCCGGAGCTTTTAAGAACACGGTATATGTGAAAAATAAAATCCGAACACAGAAGCCTGTTATGTCTATGCCTGTGCTTGGGCCACGGGTCCGGGCAGAGTATATGCAGGCGGTCAAGCGACGCGTCCGGCAGTACCAGTGCCGTGAAATGCCGAGCTTCAACCCGGAAAAGCGATATATTGGCAAGGCCTCTTCTGCGTATCCGCGAGTCGAGTTTTCTCATGCGGCCAATCATTATGTCCGCCGAGAGTATGAGACTGTCAGGAAATCTCTCAGCAAGCGCGAGCGAAAAGCCTCCCTTCCCGCATCCGAGGTCGAGTTCCACTGTCTTTCCCGCAGGAATATCCACATAGGACTCGATACAGGAATAAACATTATTCAATATATGAATTAAGCCGTTTTCTTTTAACTTTTTCATTGCATCCGCGCTCAGAATATTTATATTAATCCTTTTACCATACATTGATTGAATCTGATTGACAATTTACAAAAGGCATTTTAATGAAAGTACTTTTTGTCTGTACCGGAAACACATGCAGGAGCCCAATGTGCGAGGCGTATTTCAGGCGCCTCTGCGAAAAAGCAGGGAGAAACGACATAAGCGTGTCTTCCGCCGGTACTTTCGCCGGAGAGGGCCAGCCGGCGTCTTCAGGTTCGCTGGAAATTATGAAAAGGCATGGTATCGATATTTCCGGGCATCGGAGCAGGCCTTTGGATATTGAAGAAATCAGAAATGCTGATATCATAATAGCGTTGACCTCCGCGCACAGGATGCAGGTCGGCAGGATGCTGCCATCCGCTCTCGCCAGGACTCATCTGCTTCTGGAATATATTTTCAGGAAAGAAGCCGATGTCAATGACCCGGCCGGTGGAGATACATGTGTTTACGATGATTGTTTTGAGGAAATGAAACCGGCGCTGGAAAACCTCCTGCTGGACATAATGAAAAATAACAACAATTTAAGTTAAGGAAACCATAAAATGAGTATTAAAGACTGGTACGGAAAAAAACCTTCTCTGGCCATAGCCTCAGACCACGGCGGCTATGAAATGAAAAATTCAATCCTCGCGGCAATATCAGCCAAAGGCATCAACGCCGTAGATTACGGCCCCTGCTCTTTCGACGCCGAAGACGATTATTCGGACTTCGCCGGAAAACTCGGCCTTGCCGTTTCAAAAGGCGAAATAGACTGCGGCATACTGATATGCCGTTCCGGCATCGGCATGTGCATAAACGCAAACCGCTTTCACAATGTCCGCGCCGCCCTCGTTTATGAAGAAAAAACAGCCAGGTTGAGCCGCGAACACAACGCTTCCAATATTCTCGTTCTGAACGCGACCTACACAGACCAGAAAAAAGCCGAAGCCATCATCGATACATGGCTGAATACCCCATACAGCAACGCCGAACGCCACACAAGGCGCCTTGAAAAAATCGAAGTGAACTCCTATGACGATATCGCGGCAGTACGCAATGTAGATCCGGAAATAGCCGGGTTCCTTGACAAGGAAGCCTCCCGTCAGGATGAGGGCATTGAACTTATCGCATCCGAAAACTTCACCAGCGCCGCCATCCGTGCCGCTCAGGGTTCGGTACTTACAAACAAGTACGCCGAAGGCTATCCCGGAAAACGCTACTACAACGGCTGTGAATTTGTTGACGAAGTCGAAAAAATCGCCATTGAACGCGCCTGCAAGCTCTTCGGAGCGGAAGCCGCAAACGTTCAGGCGCATTCAGGCAGTCAGGCAAATATGGCCGCTTACTTCGCCATCATCAAACCCGGCGATACTGTGCTGGCAATGGACCTCGCGCACGGCGGGCATCTCACTCACGGGCATCCCATGAACTTCAGCGGCATGCTCTACAAAATCGTCGGCTACGGCGTTGACCCAAAAACCGAAATGATAAATTACGACGAAGTCGAAAGGCTCGCGAAAGAGCATAATCCCAAAGTTATAGTCGCCGGGGCCAGCGCATACCCCAGAACAATTGATTTCCCGCGCCTCCGCGCCATCGCGGATAAAGTCGGAACTAAACTTTTCGTCGATATGGCGCATATAGCAGGGCTCGTCGCCACAGGCGAACACCCCAGCCCCGTCCCTTACGCAGACATAGTTACGACGACCACACACAAAACCCTCAGAGGCCCCCGTTCAGGGCTCATCCTCTGCAAAGAACAGTATATAAAGGATATAAACTCAAAGCTTTTCCCCGGACTTCAGGGCGGCCCGATGATGCATACCATCGCGGCAAAGGCAATATGCTTCCATGAAGCGATGTCCCCGGAATTCAAGCTCTACCAGAAACAGGTAAGACTTAACGCAGTGAAGCTGGCGCAGGCACTTACTGAAAGAGGTTTCAGGATAGTTTCCGGCGGCACGGACAACCATCTCATGCTCGTCGATCTCCGTCCGAAAAAAGCCACAGGCAAGGAAGTAGCGACCATCCTCGATGTCGCCGCCATCACGGTTAACAAAAACATGATACCTTTCGATCCTGAAAAACCCTTCGTCACAAGCGGCATCAGGATAGGCACTCCGGCCGTTACCACGCGCGGCATGAAAGAGGACGCAATGGTTAAAATAGCCGATTTCATAAACAGGGCCGTTGACAACAGACAGAATGAAACAGCGCTGAAGGAAATAGCCGCCGAAGTAAAGGCATTCACAAGAAAATATCCGATGCCCCGTTTCATCTGAAAATTAAAGAGGAACTGATTTTATGATAGATATTAAACTGCTCAGGGAAAACCCGGAATTTGTCAAACAAAACTGCCTCCGGCGCGGAAGCGACGCCGACGTCGATAAGCTTATAGCAGTGGAAAAGGAACAGCGCGAACTCAATTTCCGCGCCGAAGCCCTCCGCGCCGACAGGAACCGCCTCAGCAAAGAATGCAAAGACAATCCCGATGCCAGAGTTAAAGTCAAGGAAATAAAGGAAGAGCTCGCGTCAATTGAAACAAAACTCGTGGAGATTGAAAAAGAACTCCATGAAAGAATGAGCTGGCTTCCCAATATACTCGCTCCTGAAACACCCGATGGAAAAGACGACACTGAAAATAAGGAACTCCGCAAAGAAGGAACAGTCCCTCAGTTTTCCTTCAAGCCCAGAGACCACCAGGAACTTGCCGAACTTCTTGACATCATCGACACACAAAGAGGCGCAAAAGTCGCGCAGTCAGGTTTCTATTACTGGAAAGGCAAAGGCGCGCAGCTTTGCAACGCCATGTTTTTCTGGGTACAGCAGCAGCTTGTCAAAAAGGGTTTCACATCATTTTTCAGTCCATGTTTAGCCAAAGAACAGACCCTCTTCGGAACAGGTTATCTGCCGTTTTTCGCGGAGCAGACATACAAGCTTGAGAATGAAGACTTGGCCCTTATCGGGACATCAGAGCAGACGCTTGTGGGATATCATGCCGACGAGACGCTCGATGCCGCGAAACTCCCTCTTTGCTATACGTCTTTCACTCCGTGTTTCAGGACAGAGGCCGGAAGCTACGGCAAGGCCGGCAGAGGCATTTTCCGCGTCCATCAGTTCCACAAAGTCGAACAGATTGTCTTCTGCCTCCCCGATGAATCAGTGAAATATCATGATTTCTGCCTGGAAAACGAGGAATTCATACTGAAACAGCTCGGCATCCCCTATCGTCTGGTAGATGTCTGCGTCGGAGACATGGGCGCGCCCGGATACAGAAAATACGACCTTGAGGCCTATTTCGCCGGCTTCGGCGGATACCGCGAGGTTACGTCAAACACCAATCTCACCGATTTCCAGTCCAGAAGACTGAACATCAGATACAAGGACAAGGACGGCAACAAAGGCTTCGTCCATACCATAAGCGCGACAGCCGTTACCGACAGAGTGGCAATAGCGATTATCGAAAACAATCAGCAGGAGGACGGTTCCATAATCATCCCCGAAGTGTTGAGGCCCTTCACAGGCTTTGACAGGATTGAAGCCCCAAGCGGAAAATGAATCAGCTAAACAGTGAAACAGACATTCAGAAAAAAAACGTTTCAGGCGCGAAACGAAAAACAGCCATGCTGGTCGCGGTTTTTGTTTTCGTAGGCGTCATAACAGTACTGGCGCTGGCACTGGCTTATCCGTCCATGCGCAATCTGGCAAATCCTGAAAACGCCCTTTCCCCGTCCATGCAGAAAATGTACCGCATCGGACAGTATATCGTCCTTTACGCGGTCAGAAACAACGAGGCTTTCCCTGAACGCCTCTCAATGATATACGGGAAAAATTATATCAGTGATATTAATATGTTTTCTTCATACGCCACGCTTAAAACCCCGGCTGACATCGATAAAAATATTGATTTCACATACATCTATAATCCTAAAATCTCTGATACGCCCGCCCCTGTCCTCCGGGAAAATTCGAAAGACGGCGTTACCATGATGCTCTCTAAAAAAGGCATCAGCTGGAAATACCCGGAGAAAGAAAACCCGCCCGCCGCAAATAAATAAAAGCATCGGATATTATGGGCAAAAATAAAAAGAAAAATCTAAACGTTACAGAAAAAAAACTTCCCCTTTTTCTATATACGCTTCTTCTGACAGAGTTGTTCATTGTATTTATACTCCCCATGAAATTCGCGTCGATTTCATGCCTGCCCGAAGTGGCGATGCTCTATCCTGACACAGTTTTCGAGTGGATACTCATATCCTGGTCTCCCGCTCTCTTTCCCGTTGTTTCAGGTGTACTGCTTCTCATCACGGCGCTGGTACTGCCTCCGCCGGAATTTCATCACAGAAGCGCATTTATCATCGTTCTCATCTGGGCGGCGCTGGCCTTTTCGTCCTTCATCGGCATCATCAACGCGAGCTGTTACGATTACGCGATTTACGAGATAGTGCATCTTTTCGGGATAGCCGCTTTTCTCCTGAGCGCATTCGTCCTTCTCGACAGATATCCCGACTTCAAATATCTCTTTGTCATCGCGATAATAGCCGGAACTCTCTGCTCCTGTTTTGAAGGTATTTATCAGCTGACGGCAGGCTTTGAGGAAACCAAACGTTTCGCGTATCAGCAGGAGATAAGTTCCGGGATCAAATTTGTTACGGGAAACTTTCAGTCACGCCTCTATGAGCGAAGGGTTTTCGCGGGGTTTTCACTCTGTAACAGCTTTGCGGCACACATCATCCTGACATTGCCGCTCTGTATATGGGGAATTTGGAAATTCGCCGGAAACGTCGAGCCTCCGCGTCTCTCAAAAGCTGTTTTCACTCCTCCCGTCTTAATTCTGCTCCTCATAATGCTCTACTTCACGGGAAGCAGGGCCGCGGTACTTTCGCTCTTTCTTGTGATATTCCTGCTTTTCATCATCATGCCCATGCCGAAAAAATTGCGCATAGGGATTATCGCCGTTATCCCTCTGCTGGTCTGCGCGGGGCTTGCCGCCGTTTACTTTGGGCGCGGCATTTCCTCCATGAGCGTCCGTCTGGACTACTCGCTCGCCGCGATTAAAATGTTTTTACAACATCCTTTCGCCGGTACCGGATGGGGTGACTTTTTTCACGACTACATGCGGATAAAACTCACTCCTACCGACGAAGCCCCCCATGACACACACAACATGATACTGACATTTGCCTCCCAAGTCGGTTTTGCGGGACTGCTTTTATCGGCGGCGGCACTTCTCTTTCCAATCTGGCTCGGATTGAAGAAAACTATCGCGCGCATACGGGAAAAAGATTATCTCAGTCTTGACACTGCCATATTCGCGGGCTGGACAGCCTGGGCGCTGCATTCCCTGAGCGATATAAATATACAGATCCCGGCGACTGTCGCCACCGCACTAGTCATGCTGATGATAATGACTGTCGGCGATACCAGGCAGCAGACCTCCACTGAATTCAAAAAAATCAGACTTGCCTCATGGTATATTTTAATATTATCAACGCTCCTTGTAACTCTATGGCAGGGCGGCAGACTCATAAAAACAGAACACGCGTTTTCCGCGCTGAACAACCTTTGCGACTTCCGTTTCAAAACAAAAGAAGAAGCGGTGACAATAACGCCGGAACAGGTGAATTCCGCTTTGAAAAAATGTACAGATCTTTCCCCGTACTCACCTTTTCCTTGGGCGACGGCAGCGGACTTCATGATATCGCACGGACTTCCGTTCCAGGCGGAGGCATATTATAAGGAAGCAGTAAAACGTTCCCCTGAAAGGCCCAGCTTCTATTACAGGCTTTACCTCATACAATTTAATCAGGGCAATTTCAAGGACGCGGGAGAAAATCTAAAAAAGGCACGGGAACGTTTTCCCCTCAACAAAAAATACTAGCGGCGTTAAAGACCGCTTTAAAGAAAAGGATTCAAGATGCAAGACGACACAAATGTAATTGAAGGCAAAAACTGGAAAACATCTTTTGAGCTTTCAGATACAGAGGCGATGCGTTTCGATTATTCGGGAAAACATATCTTCTCCGTAATGCCCGTATCCTTCGGTACCATCGGAGAAGAAACAGGCATAAGCAGGAAATGCCGCCAACATCATTCGCTGGACGGCCTCTCTTCCCGTATAGACATGGAAAATCTAATACCCTTCGGCCCCGAACCCTCCATAAAAAGAACAATTGAATTCGCCTATAACCGCGCCTCTGTCACATGCGATGTAAATATACCCAAAGGCATATCGGGCGACAGGCTTTCAATTGACAGCATTTTATTGCCGGGCAAATGGAAAAAAATCGGCATAATAGAAAACAACGGCACATCCTTCAATCCGCCCGAAATACGCTGGCATGACATTAAAGATGAAGATTGTGAATTCTTTTCCTCTGAAAAAACTTTTCTTTCCTGTGTCCTCGAAGACGCAAACGGCTTTCTCTTTGAAACAGGCGCGGGAAACGACCTCTGGCGCTGGAACAGCGCCTCAATACTCAACACCGCGTCATCTTTCAGAATAGAAAAAAATTCTCATGGCATACTCATTTCCAGAAATGTCTTCAAATGGGAACAGGAGTGCGAACTGCCCAAAAGGAACTGGCGCTTCAACTGGTATTTCGCCTGGTCTGCCAGAAAAAATCCCCCTGCCCCCGTTTCTTCCGATATTATAAAGGGCGATATCTTCAACGCCGTAAATAAAGAAAACAAACTGCTTTTCTATGATTTTCTCTCATCCGCCTTTCCTCCGTCCGGCAGAACCCGGAGAAAAGAACAGAATTCAGCTTCCCCCTGTATGCAATCCCATGCCGTTCAAAACCATTTCAGAAAAATAATACGTTCTCTCTCAAACAGAATTGACGGGCACGATATCCGATTTATCAATATCGCTCCTCACATCTGCGATACGGCATCGCACCTGGAACGCAAGTCCGCTTCCGGTATCGAGCACTGGGATATGATAAGCATCCTCGACCTGCGCCTGTGGGCAGACCATCAGTTCCAAAGCTCCGGCTCACGCTTTTCAATTATCTCCCAGGCGGACTCTCCTTTCTCGTCCATGCCGTCACTCATGAGCGATTTTGCATAGTTTTATGATTATTTTGAGAGAGACTTTTTAATAAATTTCAGCTATACTATACATGAACAACACCTGAAAGGTTTATTATGGGAAAAGTCAAAATCGGTCTCATAGGCTGTGGAAAAATAGCGTCATGTTCTCACACTCCGGCATTCAAAGCCATACCGGGGAAAGCCGTGATAACGGCGGTATTTGATCTCAAGAGGGAAAACGCGGAGAAAATCATAAAAGACAATTCCCTGAAAGCAAAAATATACACTTCAGTGGATGAACTTCTTAAATCAGGCATTGACGGAGTGGCGATAAACACCCCCAACAGCAGCCATCACGAACTGACGATAAAAGCCCTGAACGCCGGAGTAAACGTCCTCGTTGAAAAACCCATGGCCGTAACCCTGAAACAGGCCGATGAAATGATAGCGTTGGCGGAAAAGAAGAAACTCCACCTTCAGGTAAACCAGTCCCTGCGCTTCGCTCCCGCTTACGTAAAAATCAAGGAGATGATAGAAGCAGGCAAAATCGGCGACCCGATACATATCCGCTGTCTTAGAGCGTCAGGCTCATCCCCCGACAAAGGCTGGTCACCCGGCGCAAAGTGGTTTGTACAGAAAAAATTCGCCGGCGGCCTCATCATGGACATAGCGGTGCACATGGCCGATATGATGGGCTGGTATTTCGGCAAGGCAAGCAAGGTCTACTCAATGAGTTCCATAAAGATAAAAGGCAACGATGTACCGGACAATGTAACCACGCTCTTTGATTTCGCAAACGGCGCGACAGGCGTACTCGAACTGAGCTGGACAATTCCCGTCGGCGGCGGCCTGCTGGAAATCTACGGCAGCAAGGGGACGATAAGACTAGGCTTCAACCCGGACGGAATAGAATTCGCCACTAAACCCGGTAAATATAAAATCGTCAAGCCGGGCAAATTCAAGACATCACAGGAATGGTTCGCGGACGCAATCAACGGCAAGAAGGGTTGTCCCGTTCCCGGCAAAACAGGCAGACACGCTCTCGCGTATTCACTGGCAATAGCTGAATCCGGCGAAAAATCAAAAGCGGTAACACCCTCAATTTAACACAATAATAAAGACAAAGGTTTTCTTATGAAAATAGGATTGAGCACATACAGTTTATCAAAGGCAATCAAAGCAGGCGAAATGGACGTGATTGAAGCTATCCAGTGGATAGCGGACAACGGCGGCAAGCATGTGGAAATAGTGCCATCACCGTTCACGGTTACCGGAGACGACAAGCTGGTTTCAGCGATAGTCAAAAAGGCAAAAGATACAGGACTGGACATTTCAAGTTATACCATCGGCGGAAACTTGGTATGCGCTTCCGAGGAGGATTTCAAAAAAGAAGTCGAACGCCTCAAAAAAGAAGTCGATACGGCCCATGCCCTCGGCGTAAAACTCATGCGCCACGACGTAGCATATCGCACAATTGAAGAATCAACTCTCGAAAATCTCGAAAAAGATCTTCCAGCCCTCGCAAAAGGTTGCAGAGAAATAGCCGATTACGCTAAAAAATTCGGCATAACAACGAGCGTTGAAAACCATGGGCGCCATATACAGGGCAGCGAAAGAGTACAGCGCCTCCTGAGAGCGGTAGGGCGGGATAATTACAAAACCACCGTTGATATTGGCAATTTCCTCTGCGTTGACGAAAACCCCGTCTGCGCGGTAAAGAATAACATCAAATACGCGTCAATGGTCCACCTGAAAGATTTCTATTACCGTCCGGCGAGTGAAAACCCCGGCGAAGGCTGGTTTCCTTCTTCCGGCGGCAATTACCTGCGCGGCGCGATTTTCGGACACGGCGACATAGACGTGAGGGCCGCTCTCAAAATCATTTGCGAATCCGGCTAC
The DNA here is from genome assembly GCA_001803225.1 of Lentisphaerae bacterium GWF2_44_16. Classification (GTDB taxonomy): domain Bacteria; phylum Verrucomicrobiota; class Lentisphaeria; order Victivallales; family GWF2-45-14; genus GWF2-44-16. The sequence goes on from MHBF01000068.1 coordinate 46,115, forward strand.
AACGGCTATCTCTCGCTGGAATTCGAAGGCATGGAAGACTGCAAACTGGGGTCCCGTCTGGGCATGGCAAACGCCACGCGCATTCTGGAAGAACTTAAAAAGTAAATCTTTGCGGAAAACCCTGTTTTTTGCAAGTGAAAATTCGATGAAATACCAATCCCGACTAATTTAAGATCGCACCTTGAATCAGTCGGGATTTTAGAGCAATCGAAAAAAGTTACTGCATCTCCTCGGGAATATATCCGGTAATCCGTAAATCCTGAGGGGATATTTTTATCTCGTTTTTGAAAGCCCTGCTGAAACTGGCAGGGTCGTCATATCCTATCCTCGCGGCTATTTCCTTGCATGTAAGATTCGTGTCCCTTAGAAGGTAACAGGCATATCTCATTTTCCTCCGCGTCAGGTATTCGTGCGGCGAAAGGCCGGTCTGCTCCCTGAAAACTCTTGAGAGGTGCTCACGGGACACATTCAGTTCATTCGCGATTCTTTCCATGCCCAGATTTTCATCAAGTTTTTCAAGCATCAGCTCCTGAGCGTTTTTTATAAGATTGCTCTGAGGATCAAGGGTCTGTTCCTTTTCAAATTTTTCTCCCAGCGAGGCAAGCACTTCCATAACCAGTTTTGCGCCGGCAAGCGGTGTCATCGTATGTATTACACCCCGGTAATTCCTGTAGGCTTCCAGTTTCTTGATTATCCCCCTGCTCCGCGGCAAAGTGTAGATATAACCGTAACGCGTCACAATATCATTTATCATCTTTTCCAGAGTCTCGCCGAAAAAACTTATCCAGAGAAATT
>MHBF01000069.1:0-24724 GCA_001803225.1 Lentisphaerae bacterium GWF2_44_16
GGAAGTATCGAAAGCTACACGAAGGACAACTGGTGTTTGAGTTTGATGTTCTGTAACAATACCTCGTGTGCTTGCACCGAGGTAGTTTATTTGATTTTATCAGAAAAAGTACTTATGTTTCCTAATACATTAATACGCAGGGAACGGGAGGCCGGATGCCTGAAGACAAGTCGCAAAACGATAATTCCGTAAAGCTTTCATTTCCGGATGTAAAAGTATCGGAAAGCCGGGAGAATGAAAACCGGAGTTCATTTTCCTTTGAGCCGGTCAAAGCTGAGAACGGCCGGGAAAATGATATTCTGTCCTCTGATTTTCTGGAAGAGGAAAAAAAGAAATGGGAAAATGAGATAAAAATCAGGCACGGCAAGACTCAGGGAGTCTCAAAAAAGGCTATAATGGTACTGGTGGCGTTTGCTGTTTTTTTTTTTTTTCTTGCGGCATTATTTCTGCTTTTTTCCTTTGGCGGGAAAACGCAGGAGACGAAAAGTGAAAGTCCGGTGTCAGCAAAAGTAAAAGCTAAACCCGAAAAGGAAAAGAAACCGCTTGCCGAAAAAGTTCCGCAGGTGAATTTTGTGGAAATCTTTCCGGAAATAAAAAAAGCGGTTTCCGAAAAAAACTGGACAAAGCTTTCTGAAATCTCTCTTAATGCCTTAAAAGAACAGCCTGAAAATATCACTCTGCATGAGAAAATACAGAATTATTTAATGGCGTGCGGTTTCCATGACAGGATTGGAAAACTTTATGATAAGTATGCCTCTGAAAATCCTGCTTCGGCTGAGGCTGTTTTTCTTGCGGCAAGGCTTAAAGGAAATACTCAGTCTGCCGCTCATAAAATGCAGGAGGCCCTTAAAATAAAACCCGGATTTTATGAGGCATATATGGAGTTGGGGAACATATTTTCTCATCTGAGAAACTGGAATGAAGCGGAGGAGGCTTACAAAGGAGCTCTTAAACTGAAGCCTGACGACCCTGCGGCAAGATATCTCTTTGCGCTTGAGCAGTTGCGTGCGGGCAAAGGCCGGGAGGCCCTCGGCGCTTATGAAACTTATCTTCAGGGCAGAAAGCTTACCCCGCCGCAGGTTGCGCTCAAGTGCGTATGGCTTGCTCTGCATCTGGATACCCCGGCACTTGCTGAAAAATATCTCGGAGAAATAAAAAAAGAAGCCAGATATGAGCGGAAATACATGTTTTATTCCATGGCGGAAAAAGCTATTTACGGGAAACTGGAGGAAAAGGATTTTCAGGAATGGTATCCCAATGAATGCAGGGTTTACCATATAATATATCTTTTGTCCCGGAACAAGGAACGGGAGGTTCAGCTCCAAACTACCCCGCCTGACGATTTTCCCGACTTCTGGAAGGTTTTTCTCGCCTGGAAAAATGATAATGCCGATTGGCAAAACAATGCTTCCGCGATTATCGGGAAAAACCGGAAAGACAAGGACAGGACGAAGGGGATAATCGCTTCGCTCTGGCTTTCCGAGATAAGCGTTGAAGACGCGGAGCGGCGTTTGAATGATGTGGCGCCTGAAAGCGAAGGATTGTTTTATTTGATGCTGGCGGAGTGCTGCAAAAAGAAAAATGAACCTGAAAAGGCCGCCGGATATTACGCGAAAGCGCTTAAGGCAAAAGCCAGTCCTTATAAGGCGCTTATCGAAAATTACAGCAGGAAGAAATGAATTCAGGAAGGCAGTAACCATGTATAATGAACTGATGGAGAAACTTGGGAAATACGGACAGGAACATGTTTTATCGTTCTGGGGTGAACTCGGGCCGGATGAACAAAAAAAACTCTCCGCTCAGATTGACGTGATAGATTGGGATTATATTGACGGACTGATAAAGGAATATGTTTTGAAGAAAAGCACGGTCGCCGTGCCTGAAAACCTTCTTCCCGCGCCGTTTTTTCCGCTTATACCAGCGAACGGGGAAATGCAAAAGAAATATAATGAGGCAAGAAGCAGGGGAGTGGAACTGCTGAAGGCCGGAAAAGTAGCGGCGCTGACTGTTGCCGGAGGGCAGGGGACCAGACTTGGCTTTGACGGTCCCAAGGGGACATTTCCGATAAGTCCGGTGAAAAAGAAAACGCTCTTTCAGTATTTCGCCGAAAGCATCAGCCGGATAAGCGCGAAATACGGCAAGCCACTGCATTGGTTTATAATGACCAGTGAAATGAATGACAGGGAAACCAGAGATTTTTTCGAGGCAAACAGTTTTTTCGGACTGATGCCCTCATGTGTCAGCTTTTTCACGCAGGGCACAATGCCGGCAGTCGGATATGACGGGAAGCTCCTGCTCGGGGCCAAATCCTCTCTTGCCCTTTCACCAAACGGGCATGGCGGGACATTGCTTGCGTTGAGGCTTTCGGGTTGCCTTGAAAAAATGAAATCATCGGGTATTGACGTTATCTCCTATTTCCAGGTGGACAATCCGCTGGCGCCGATAGCGGACCCTCTTTTTATCGGCCTTCATTCACTGGAGAAATCAGAGATCAGCGCCAAGATGCTTCCGAAAACAGGTCCCTATGAAAAGTTGGGCAATTTCTGCATGGTGAACGGCAAGCTTCATATAATAGAGTACAGCGATATGCCGGCAAAATTGGCAGAGGAAAGAAAAGCTGACGGCCCGCTCAGATTTTTAGCCGGAAGTCCCGCGATACATATGATAAGCAGGGAATTCGCTGAAAAGCTTACGGCAAACGGCAAGCTTGAACTTCCATGGCACAAGGCCGACAAGAAAGTCCCTTGCATTGACGCGAATGGCAATTCAGTAAACCCCTCCGTTCCCAATGCCATTAAACTGGAATCATTTATTTTTGACGCCCTTCCCATGGCCTCCAAAACCATGATACTGGAAGGGGCCAGGGAGAATGAGTTTGCGCCAGTGAAAAACCCGTCGGGAGTTGATTCCGCGGAGAGCTGCAGGGCCATGCTTATTGAGAGAGACGCGAAAAGGCTTGAGAAAGCAGGCTTCAAAATACCGCGGAAATCAGACGGAAGCCCGGATTGCCTCATAGAGCTTTCTCCTCGTTCAGCGGTTGACGATGAAGACGCGGCGGAACTTTTCATAAAAAATAAAAATCTCAACTTTTTGCATGGAGAGGAGCTGTATCTGGAATGAACGCGATAATAAAAATAAACACGGACGAAATCCTGATAAATCCGGATGAGGTTTCGCAAATGCTGAATACTGCTTGCAGGCGTCATAAGGAAGCCATGCGGGTATATGGCTGTTGCCGGACGGGGAATACTCTTCTCCTGACAATGGAAGAAACGCCTGGATTGCCTCCGCTGAATTACGTGTTTGCTCAATTTCCTTCCATGAATGAAGATGTTATAACCGGAGAAATAAATAACAGATATTTCGCGGGCTTTACAACTATAACAGGTTTCAGAATAAAAGACCTGATGTGGGGACTTTTCGTGTACAATCCCGATAATGTGTCCGGAAACTTAAAATAAAGGGTTTGACTTATGAGAAAAAAAGCAGTTTCAGAGATGACGAGACGGGACTTTATCAAGGTCGGATTTTTGACGGGGGCCGCCCTTTCAATGACCTCTTCATCGGCGCTTCTTGCCCAAGACGCCATGTCTAAAACCGATGTCTGGGTCATTCACGGCAAAGACAAGAAAAAGATGATGGAAAAATGCATGGAGATAATTCAGGCGAACGGTTCTTTCGGGAAAAATGTCAAGACCCTTGCCCTGAAAGTCAATTCCGCCTGGGCGCGTACGCCGGAAGAGGGCGCGAATACTCATCCCGAGCTTGTCGATGCCTTCCTGAAAGCATGTAAAAATTCAGGAATACAGAAAGTCGTAATCCCTGAAAATCCCTGTGATGCCCCCAAAGATTCTTTTACAAGAAGCGGAATTTATGATGTCGCACAGAAAAACGGCGTCGATATGATAGACCTGAGGAAAAATACCCAATTCTACCGGAAAGTTACGATTCCCAAGGGCGTCAGTCTGAAGAACGCGGAAGTCGCCGGACAGTTTCTCGACTCCGATGCCGTCGTGAATATGCCTGTGGCCAAGCATCATGGGGCTGCCACTTTGAGCATAGCTATGAAAAACTGGATGGGCGCCGTCAGGGACCGCCGTTATTGGCATGGAAACAATATGCATCAGTGTATTGCTGATTTCTGTACTTTTATGAAACCGGCATGGACTATAATTGATGCCACGAGGACAATGATGAGTTCCGGTCCAAAAGGCCCGGGCAGATTGCAGTATCCTGATTTGCTGATCGTCTCAAAAGACCAGGTTGCCGCCGATGCTTTCGCGGCTACACTTTTCCATGATTCACCCGAGAAGGTGGGCTATCTCAGAATTGCCGGTGAAATGGGTATCGGCAACGTGGACTTGAAAAAAATGAACATTCACAGGATTGAAGTCTGATGCAGAAAAAGGAAGTTTTCCGCGTTATTTCGCGTGTTTCTTTTCTGATATTTGCACTGCTCCTGATAACGGCCGGGTCTCTTCCGTCATGGATTGTCGGAATTTTTCACCGTTCAAACGGGGCTTTCAGGGAAGACGTCCGGTTAATTCCCTCATGGCTTGCCGGATTGCTACCGCAATTGAGTCCGCTGAACCTTTTCAGTACTCCCTTTTCGGCACATGACCTCGGAGGGAAAGCTTTTGCCTGGGGGCTTGTCTGGTCTTTTCTGTCTTTAGCTGTTTTGCTGATTGCCGTTTGGAAGGGGCGTTTTTTCTGCCGCTGGATATGCCCGGCTGGTTCCCTGCACTCCGCAGTCTCGCGTTTCAGTCTGAAGAAACATCCGTTCAGACTGCGTATAAGCGCATATCTGTTCTGGCTGATATTTTTTTCCTCGCTTGCCGGTTTTCCTCTTTTTATGTTTCTTGACCCGCTCTGTCAGTTCAGCCGGATGGGAATATTTTTCGAAGATGCCCTCGTGATAGCGGCGCTGCTGCCATGTCTCATTCTGCCGGTGATGCTTCTTTTTTCCATTTTTCAGCCTGAACTATGGTGCGCTTTCATCTGCCCGCTCGGCTATCTTTTTTCCCTGATTCACAAAAAGAAATCGCTTCCTTTTGCTGAGAAAATCAACAGAGACCGCAGGGAAATAATTGCAGGTATGGCCATTGGTTTACCCGGGGCTCTCCTGCTTGCTAATTTCAGGAAAGTCGCAGGCGAAAGAGCGGAAAAGACATATCCCGTTCTGCCTCCGGGCGCGGCTGAACCGGGACGTTTTTCCGCCGCCTGCATAAGGTGTTATGCCTGCATAAACTCCTGTCCGACAAAAATTCTGACGGTGAAGTTTCCGTATTCCAGCGACCTTACGCGCTGGTTTCAGCCGGAACTGGACGCAGATAAAGGCGTATGTGCCGAGTTCTGCAATAAGTGTACGGAGGTTTGTCCGACAGGGGCCATATTGCCTCTGACGCTCGAAGAGAAAAAGTATTGCCAGATAGGAGTGGCCCATGTAATAAAAGAGGCTTGTCTGGCCTGGGCTGACGGGGAGCACTGCATGGTCTGCGCGGAGTACTGCCCTTATGTGGCAATTGATACTGACAATGATAAGAAGGGAATTCCAAGGCCGGTAGTGAAGCCTGAGCTCTGCCGGGGCTGCGGTTTCTGTCAGAACAGTTGTCCGGCGGTAAAAAAAGGCAAGGCTATTATCGTCAGGGGCATTCCTAAGCAAACTAACCTGAAAATTAAATAGAAACGAATTTTGCTTTTTTGAATTGCAGAACCTTGCGGGAAATGTAAGTTATAGTATAGTTTTGTTCCGGGAGTTTTATTTTATGCCGTGCCTGCCAGCAGGCAGTTCCCGGAAAGGGGTTTTTAACGGAGGATTTATAAATGTCTGATGCTCAGGATATCAATGCCGCTCCAGTCGGAGATTTTATCATAAAAATTGTTGCCGGGGCAATGCGCGGTACCAAGATACCCATTCGCAAGTCCCAATTCACTATGGGGCGTTCGTCCGAGTCGGACATACATGTTCAGGATACATTGATATCCAGGGTGCATTGCCGCCTGAGCTATGAAAACAACAGCTGGTATCTGGAAGACATGAACAGCACTAACGGGACATGGATCGTAGGACAAAAAGTTACCGGCAAAGTTTTTCTTCCATTGAAAACTTCCGTCAGAATAGGAAAAACCATATTTGAAATATACGATATGTTTGTCGGTGAACAGACCGGAGTGTACACAAAACCCTCAATATCTTACAGAATACAGCCTGAAACGCTTTCCTCTCCTGTAGAGGAAAAAGGCTCTGCGCCTCAGCTTATAAGAGAGGAAAATAAGAGGCTCGCGGCTGTTTATAAGTTTCAGAACATGATTTCTTCTATTTTTGAAGAAAAGGAACTGAACAATAAGATAATAAGCGCTGTGACCAATGTAGTTCCCGCTGACAGGGCGTATCTCCTGCTTTTTGACTTGAAAACAGGCGATTTCATCCCGGTGATAGGGCGTTCAATGAACAAGACGGTTGAAACCATTGACCCCAAGGATATAAATCCCACAATTGTGGCTTTTGTGAAAGACAACCGTGAGGCCGTCCTTTCTATAGACCAGTACAAGGACAGTAAAATAACCGAGACCCGTGTGCCCAGTATTTCCGACCTCAAGACCAGCACCATGTGTGTGCCTATGCTGGGAAAACAGCAAATTAACGGTATGCTTTACCTGAGCCTGACAAGTATGACGGAAAAATATACCGAAGACGACCTGCGTCTGCTTACCGTTATCGGACATACCGCGGGAATGGCTATAGAACACAGCAATATGCTCGAATTTAACCAGAAGAACGAGCGCCTTGTGGCCACTGGCACTACTGCCGCCAGTCTTTCCCATTATATCAAAAACATTCTCGCCGGACTCGACGGAAGTCTCAGCCTTCTGAGGATGGGACTCGATGAGAAAAATTATGAACTTTCCAATGAAGCATGGCATATCCTGAATAAAAACCACAGGCGTCTCGGTGACGTTGTTCTCGACCTGCTCAACCTTGCCAGCGAACAGAAGCCTAACTTCGGGATTGAGGATGTAAACCTCATACTGAAAGATGTTGCTGAGCTCTTTAAACCTCAACTTGCTCAGGAAGGCGTAAAACTCGAAACAAATCAGGTTACCAAAGACTTGCCTCTCTTTGCGGAAGTTGACGCCAAGGGCATCCATAGAATTCTGCTTAATCTTGTTAACAATGCGGAATACGCCATTCTCCTGAAGCAGACTACTCTTGAACAGAAGGATATAGGCACCATTACAATCAGCGCCGACTTCTCCGAAAACAAGGATTACATAGTTGTTAACATAAGCGATGACGGGGTCGGACTTGAAGAAAAAGAAACCCAAAAGATTTTCGATCTTTTTATCTCATCAAAAGGCAATGCGGGAACTGGACTCGGTCTTGCTGTCTGCAAGCGTATTGTTGAATCGCACGGCGGTTCCATAACTGTAAGAAGCGAGAGAGGCAAAGGCTGTACTTTCTCCTTCACATTGCCTGTCGCCCATAATGAAATGAACACCAGGACCCGCACTATAAAAAGGGTTTTCTAAACAGTTTACAGGAATGCAATGAAAGACGACAAAATATTAGAAAAAAACACAGTCAATGTGCCTGAAACTGACGTTCAGGACGCAAACATCCAAAAAGTTCCCGTGCTCACCTTGAGCGGGATGCTGGTTTTTCCTTACACCCTCTCCCCGCTGGTAATAGAGGGAGAGGAAACCGTAAATATGATCGAAAAAACTCTTGCCGGCGAACGCCTTATCGGGGTTTTTCCTGAGGTGCCTCCTGAGGCTGAAAATCCCGAAAATATGATGGGCGCTAAAGTGGAAAGCGAAGACTTTGACGGAAAGAAAATTTCCAGAATAGGCGTAGTCGCCAGAATTGTCAAAATGCTCCGTTTTCCTGATGGTACAGTACGTGTTCTGGTGCGGGGACTGAAAAGAATCAAATTCATCAGCAAGGCCCAGGATGAAAAGATGAATTTCGCGATTGTCGAAAAAGTCATAGAGAGAAAAGACAACGAAATCGAAACCGTCGCCATGGCCAGAAACGCCTTGAACCAGTTCCAGGAAATAATAACTTATTCGCCTAATTTTCCCGAAGAACTTAAAATAGCGATATTGAATGTCAGCGACAATATCAGGATTGTCGATATGATCGCCGATACCATCAATATAAGTTTTGCCGAAAAACTCAGCATACTTTCACTCCCCACTCTCCATGAGCGCCTTCAGCTTCTCACTATACTTCTGAACAGAGAAGTCGAAGTCCTGCATCTGGGTTCTGAAATACAGTCTCAAGTCCATAACGCCCTCAGTAAGTCGCAGCGTGAATTCTTTCTGCGCGAACAGCTCAAGACCATCAAGCGCGAACTCGGGGACGAAAGTAAAAATCCCGACCTTGTCTCAATCGAAGCAAGACTTGCTAAAATCACGCTTCCTGAAAATGTCATGCAGATAGTGCGCAAAGAGATGGAACGCCTCGAAATGATACCTCAGGCTTCCGGTGAATACAATGTCGCTTATACATATATTGACTGGCTCATTTCCGTTCCATGGAGTAAATATTCCGATGACAGGATTGATGTGAAGGAAGCCTCCAAAATATTGAACGATGACCATTATGACCTGAAAGATGTCAAGGAGCGCATACTCGAATTTCTCGCTGTCCTTCAGCTTAAAAAAGACAAGAAGTCTCCGATTATATGCTTTGTCGGCCCTCCGGGAGTAGGCAAAACCTCTCTAGGACAGTCCATCGCCAAATCAATGGGACGCCAATTTGTCAGAATGTCTCTCGGCGGCATTAAGGATGAAGCCGAGATACGCGGGCATCGCCGCACTTATATAGGCGCGCTTCCCGGACGCATTATCCAGGGCATAAAAAAGGCCGGTACTTCCAATCCCGTTTTCATGCTTGATGAAATAGATAAAGTCGGAAATGACTTCAGGGGTGATCCAGCTTCCGCCCTGCTTGAAGTGCTTGACCCTAAGCAGAACGCCGCTTTTAATGATCATTATCTTGAATTGGATTATGATTTAAGCGCCGTAATGTTCATTGCCACGGCCAACATCCTTGATACAATACCGGCACCCCTGCTCGACAGAATGGAAATAATAAGAATACCCGGCTATACAGCCATGGAAAAAAAAGAAATTGCAAGACGCTTCCTTATACCAAGACAGATACTGGAAAATGGACTGAGCTCAAAACTGGTTTCTTTCAAGGTGGATGCCGTTGATGAATTAATCAATTACTATACCCGTGAAGCCGGGGTGCGTAACCTTGAACGAACTGCTGCCTCTGTCTGTCGTAAAATTGCCAGAAAGATAGTGGATGGCAAAATCAGCGTCAATGATGCTGTGAAAGTTTCCGCGAAGGATATCCATGCCTATCTCGGCCCGCGTAAATTCCTTATGGATGAAGCCGGCAAAAAACCGGAGATTGGCGTTGCCACAGGCATGGCGTGGACAAGCAGCGGCGGTTCTATTCTTTCCGTCGAGGCTACCATGATGCCGGGCAAAGGCGACCTAAAGCTTACCGGCTCACTGGGCGATGTCATGAAAGAAAGCGCACATGCCGCTTTCAGTTTCCTGAAAAGCAGAAGCGCCAAACTCAAGATAAACAACGAAATTTTCAGTAAAAATGACTTTCATATACATGTCCCTGACGGCGCCACTCCCAAAGACGGCCCTTCCGCCGGGATAACCATTGCTACCGCGCTTGTTTCCATGATCAAGGAACGTCCCTTGAAAATGAACACTGCGATGACAGGGGAAATAACCTTGCGCGGCAAAGTTACGCCTGTAGGCGGCATAAAGGAAAAAGTCATTGCCGCCCTCCGTTCCGGCATAAAAACTGTTATTATGCCGGCCGAAAATGAAAAAGACCTCGAGAACATTCCCGATGAAGTCAGGAAAAAAATAAAATTCAAATTTGTAAAAGAAGTCGATGAAGTCTTCAAATTCATGCTGAATCTGAAATGATAAACAGGATCAGCCTCTTTAAAAACCTTTTTTAAAATCCGCGGAACCTGATTTCATATCGTTATATTTCAGAGACTTGGCGTGACCGTCAAAATAGACAAGGTTCGCCTGTCCGGCAGGAGAAAGTGCGCCATGGCGGAATGCGACGAAGGCACGGTCGTCCGATGCAAAACTGCTTTTATAGCCGCTGTCCACAAACCAGATAGCGATGGATGGCTGAGTAACTGATGATGCCTTTCTAACGACAGGAGGATCATCATAATTATAACCGGTTCCAGCTAATTCACAGTTAATCCCGTAATGTGTATAAGAAAAAAGACCGTCAGCGTATGCCCCAAAACCGACTTTTTCAGCAGGGCACATGAAAAAGTTTTTGTTCTTTCCTATCCTGTCTGCCACTTCCCAATACCAATAGCGCCCGGAATAAGGCGTTCCAGGGCATATCCATCCGTCATAATCCTGGATATAGCCTTCACCACCTATGTGTATCTGTTTCAATTTATTCACACAGGCTATCCTTTGGACAGAGTCCTTTGCTCTTTTCAACGCCGGGAGAAGTATTCCGGCGAGTATTACTATTATCGATATCACCACGAGGAGCTCGACAATAGTGAAAAAGTAAAGTGTAATAGTTTTCATGTTTCAGACGGCTATTTGTTTGTTTTATATTATAAAACTACTGTTTTTAACTAAAATCCTTTTCTGAAATCTGAGGAGCCAGGGGCCATTTCAGTATATTTTACACCTCTGACGTGACCATCAAAATAAATAAGGTTTGCCAAGCCTGAAGGAGACGTCCCCCCGTGTCGGAATGCGACATACGCACGGTCATCCGACGCATAAGTATTTTTAACGCCGTTATCCACAAACCATATAGCTATGGAGGGTTGCGTAATAGCGGATATTTTCCCTATAGGAGGATAAAATACACCTCCACTAACGCCCGCTCCGACGATTTCACAGTTAAGTCCGTAATGTGTATAAGTGAAAAGCCCATCAGTGTATAGTCCAAAAGCAACTTTTTCAGCAGGACACATGAAAAAGTTTCTATCCTTTCCAAGCCGCTCTCCTATTTCTGTATACCAATTTCTAGATGAAGAAAGTCTGCCGAGGCTCATCCATCCGTCATGATCTTGGACATATCCTTCACTGGCTATATGTATCTGTTTCAGCTTATTTGCGCAGGCTATCCTTTGGACAGAGTCCTTTGCTCTTTTCAGAGCCGGGAGAAGTATCCCGGCGAGTATCACTATTATCGATATTACCACGAGGAGCTCGACAATCGTGAAAAAGTATTTTTTCCGTTTTTTCATATTATTATCCCGTTTTTAAGTTGCGGTTGCGACGAAGCGCAACCCTCCATAAAACATATTGCATTTCTATTAGAAAATTATCTTGTTTAAATTCCCTTTATATAATAGAACCCTATTTCATCTTTGGGGATATTTGCCTTGAAGATATTTCCGGAATTCATTATTTTTTTGTTGTTCCTCAAATCACGGATTTCAGAAATACTCCTGAACGGAAGATTTATTTCCGTTTCGCCATTAGGATCTCTTTTATAATTGCCGATTAAAAGGAGCATTTCATTTCCTTTTTTTGTTGCTGAATAAGTGAAATTCTTATTCGAGCCAATCAGGTCGAAACGTTTTTCCCCGTCAAGGAGCAAATCCTCATAGGGTGCTATTTCGGCGAGTGCCTTTGAGTGATAGTAAAAATCCATCGGGGTGTCAAAATCAGTATAGCAGTAATACAATATCCCGCAGGCGCCGTTCATAAGGGCTTCAAGTATCATCTGTTCAAGCTTGTATGGAGGATACTCGCCGTAGGTCCCGGCGGAAAGCCAGGGAAGGCATTTATTGGCTTTAATGATATTGTAATTCTCTCGCATCTCATCATGGACTTTTAATGTGTTTCCAGCCACGTAGAAACTGTTTGCGGAGACATCAACGTATGCCGGATAAAAGCGGTTGAAGTCCAGAATGCCGTTATAATTCGGAGCTGTGGGGTGGGTGTCATAACAATGGATTATCGGCATTTTGCCATCGCTGATGCCGCGTTTTACCGCGTCTTTCAGATCCTTCATTTTTCTGGTACCGCAGTCTTTCAGATATTCTTCCATTGATTTGCCGGATGCTTTCTGTCCTTCAAGGCATCTCGTGCATACGGAGGCTTCTCTAGTGCCGCCGTACCAGCATTCAATATCCCAGAAAACATAGTCGGGCTTCGAATTCTTTACGCACTCCGCAACCCTGTTCATCTCCTTTACATAATAATCACCGAAATATGACGGACAGAGGTTCTTGCTCAGTTTTCCATTCTTCAACTGTGAAAATATTTCAGAGTCTTCCTTATGTCCTTTTTCCATGACATGAAAAGGTGATTCGTTCATTGATATGGCGAAGCCTTCTTTTCGCGCACTTTCGATATACTTTATACTTTCATCTTTATTTTTTATCCAATATCTCGGAAAACACGGCACTGCGTTAAAGCCCATTGTTTTGTATGCTTTGAAAAAGTCAGGATAGCTTTTTTGCGTGTCTTCACCCATCCATTGCAGGCAGACCATAAGGCGTTTGAGTCGCGGTTTGACTTCAGGTATTTCTACAAGTTTTACAGGTACCTGTAATTTTTCAGGAAGCAAACCATCGTATTCTGTATAAATGAAAGCAGGTAATTTTACGTTGACTGATTTTTCCGCGCCGAAAAATATCATTTTCGTCTGAGGTTGCTTGCCTTGTCGTTTGAGGGGCATTTCCCAGCGGGTATATTTCCCTCCATTTATTTCAACAGCTTTTGGGGAAGCTTCCGGAGATATTATATTAATCCCTTCAGGCACTTCCACAACAAGCTTGACTTCCTTCTTCGATGGACTATCTCTCATATCCGTCAGTTGAAAAGCGTTCGGAGTGTTTATGTTTGTTGATATGACAAGTTCTTTCAGACGGGGTTCCACAAGTATACCGTTTGTGACAAATTTTTCTTTCTGTCCTTTATATACTTCATTAAAACCACTGGCAGTATTTACTCCTTCCATCACCGCTATTTCATCGGCGAATACCGCTCCCGTAGCACCCTTGATATATACTCCGATGTATCTGGCATCAGCGTTAATCTGGAGTTTATACGGATACACATAAGCCTTTCCTATTTCCTCCACAAAGAAATGTTTTTTGAAATCACTTAAATCTTTTTCCGCCTCCATCAATTTTATCATCCCGGCGGCTTCATAGAAATCCTTTCCGTCCCTGCTGACGAAGACTTTGAGTTCCTGTGGAGCGGCGAGATTTGTCTGTGCTTTTCCTGTCAACGCCCTGATGACGACGTCTCTTACAGGCTTGACTTCGCCCAGGTCAAGAAGACAGTTCACTCCGTTTTCAGCTCCGGACATATACCAGCCGACAGCCGCGGAATCAAACCATATCGTATCGCATTTGCGGCTGCTGAGTTTTCCGTCCGTCAAGTCGGCAGTGTCGCTGTCGCCCTTGCGTGTCAGGTGATAGTCCGTTTTTTTTGAGAATAAGAACGTTTTACCGATGGCAAGGTTATTCCCTTCTGTATATTGTTTCCACATTTTGCGGTACTTGACGATGTCCGGATTGGCGCCCTTGAATACTGGTGGCGGAAGAGCGTTTTTAACTTTTTTGTCTGCTCCGATAATTTCCTTTACGTCGATATTAAATGATGTGAAGGCGTAAGAGCGCATTCCAGCAACATAAACATTGGCGAAAACATTTTTCCCGTTGCCGGACTTGAAGGCATAGGCATTTTCATCGACTTTGACAGTACATGAAAAAGTTCCATCACTTTCTTTCTTGAGTATAACAGGCTTTTCATTGAAACGGTAGTCCGATATTTCAGGAAAAACGAAACAGTCCGCGTCAAGGCTCTTTTCGATGATCGAACCTGCCGGATAGTATTTGAAAAGAACACTGTCTCCGATTTTTGCTGTATTGCCGTTATTCTCAAGTGTTATTACAAGGCCGTCGAGTGGTTTTTCAACAACTCTCAAGAGCTCCAAGTCTGCCCATCCGCTCGGATTTTTGCCGGGAATCCCATCCTGGATAATCGTTATTGTCAATAAGCCCTGATTGATGTCTTTGCTGTTAATGGGGAACGTATTCAGACCAGTGAATATTTTGTATTTTTCCCCTCCGCTGGAAAGATAGAATGTGTTTTCAGCCTGTTCGGCTATGCCTGCTTTTACCTGTATGAACTTAGCGGAAGGGGTATGTTTTATTTTGCATGTCATCGCTCCTTCGCTGCCTTCACCGACTTCACGCAAGCGTATTCCTGATGCCGACACCTCTACTGAAAGATCTTTCACGACCCAGCCTTTTTCAGGAGAATCAGCCGCTTTGAATTTAGAGAAATCACTTTCCCGTAAAATGTTTTCAGCTCCAAATGCCGAAAAGAAGCCCATCAGGAAAAACAGCGACACGATTAAACCTTTCCTCATCCTTCACCTCATTATTTATTCATTAAATTTTGTAAATGGCTGACATGGTTTTTCCGGGGAGAGTTTTTCACATTCCTTCAGAAACGCGATAGCATCCTTTATTACGTTCAAAGTCTTGGGCGAGAAATATTCTTCTGACGATATGTAACCTGAAAATCCTCCGTTTTTAAGAGCGAAAAAGACTTCTACCCAGTCAAGCAGTCCCGCGTCCGGGAGAACAGTTTTTCTCGACCAGGCTGCTCTCTTGAGTGGTTCGCGCAGAAGATTCCCGTCAAAGTAAAAGGCAATACTTTTGGCGTGAACGTAGCCTATGTATTTGCCAAGAACTTCGACTTCGCTTCTCGGCCTGAGCCCGCCTTCTATCGTGGTATTTGCCGGATCATAAATTACTCCGACATGCTCGGCGCTTATGCCTTCAAAAAGCATTTTCGCGGCGAGGGGGGAGGCTAAGAGGGCGCCGCCGTGGGTCTCAAATAAAAACCGTATTCCAGTTTCTTTGCTCAGGTCTGTCAGGAACGGCATGGCATCTTTCGCGAGCTTGAAAATTTCGGTAAAAGATTTTTCCTGGTGGAGGGATTCGTTGAAATCATACGCTACCCAGGGATGATCAACGCGCATTGATTTGCCGCCTACGGAGGCTACGAGTTCCACTCGTTTTTTCAGATCATCTTTCTTCCATGGTTTTCCGCCGATAAGCCAGTTTACGATTTCCAGTCCGGCGTCTTTCGTTCTCTGCGCCATATCCTTCATTTCACTGGCGGCGTTGTCTATGGAGCGTATGCCCCATTCAATACCGTCAAGTTTGTTCTCAAGCGCAAGGGCTACGATATCCTTGGGTTCCATTTCTTTTTTCAGTGCGTTTGTGTTGATTGAGTACTTAAAGCGTTTCATCGTTTTTTCCTTAAATTATTTATATTCCTTCAATCCCTGCATGAAGAGGGATTTCAAACGTTTTCAGTTCAGGCAAATATTCGGGGTTAATCGTGTTGCCTGTTCCTGCCTTGGTGGATTCCCGCTCTATAAGCGTTTGACGGAATCTTGTTTCGCCGGGCAGGAATATTTCCCTGTTGAATATCCTCGCGGTGTCTTGCCCGATGGCAAAATGCGGGGAGGCAATAGAGGAAATCGGAGGTTCTATTTCAGTAAGAGAGACATCTTCATCAAGGCAGAGTACGCTTATATCTTCGGGAATGCGTAAACCTGTTTTTTTCACTTCATCTATAAGCGTTTTCACTTCGGACGGATCTGCTGCCAGTATGCTGTCAACGCCATATTTTTTATGAAGGACGGTGAAGTTCAAAGACGGATTGTTCAGAGGATTTTGCGGACTTTTCATGTAAATAGATAATTCTTTGGAGAAATTAAGTCCAGCTTTTTTGAGACCGCTTTTAAAACCTTCCGTTACTGGGTGTTCTCTTTCTTCATGGTAATAAAGAAGCAAAGGTTTTTTCCGGCCCGTCCGGGCTAAATACATCACAGCGTTTTCTACTCCGATTTTTCTTTCAATGCTTACAGAATACCAGTCTGAGATTATTTTTCTGTACTCATCTTCAATCCAAACACCGTTGTTTAGTATGACGGCTTCGCATTCTCTTTCCCGTAAAAACGGAAATAGCTTCTTATACCAGAAACTCATTATGAAAATTTGGTCCCCGTATGAGATTTGATTAAGCCTTTCCCAGTCGAAATCATTGTATATGTTTGTTCTGGTAACCGGCAGGAATTCGATTTTTCTGTTGAACAATGACGCTTCGCTGTTCAGTCCGGCAAGGACACGTCTGTGGGGTATACTTGAATTATATGTGAAATAGTCTATTACCGGCAAGAGGAAATATATCGGTCTTTCGGGTCTCCTTTTGTCTTTTACGAAAGAGCCTTTCTTTTTAACGCGGTAAACAAGGCTGTCCTGAACTAGCTTGCCAATGACTTTGTTCATGGTCATGCGTGAAACGGAAAACTCACGGCATAAGTCCATCTCATTGGGAATTCTTGATTCAGGCGGAAGCCTGCGAATTCTCTTTCTGAGTATTTTTTCAATACGGGAACATGCCGTTTCTTTCATGGAACACCCCATTATTGGCTTTTTATGTATATACATAATATACTATTTGAAGAGTTCTGTCAATAGGGCAAGGAATGTTTCAGAAAAAAATATGTATATTCATAATTCAGAGAGGAGTGAGCTGTGCCGCTTCAAAGTTTTTTCAGGAGCCAGGCCATGTTTTTTCCGAGGTCCCTCATGGTTTTAATGCCTTCCTCGTCGGCTTCGACCTGGCCCGGTTCACGTCCGAGGGCTATGTTCCAGTAAGAGGAACCCGGAATAATCATCTGGCCTATCAGAAAGAAGTGATTTATAGAGTCAAAAGCGTGAATTGCTCCTGCCCGCCTGACTGCTACCACGGCGGCGCCGACTTTGCGCTGAAGCATATCGGTATTTGCTCTGGAAACCATTCCGGCCCTGTCTATGAGGGCTTTTGTTTCTGAGGTAATATCCGCAAAATATGTTGGGGAGGCTATGATTATGCCGTCCGCATCAAGCATTTTTTCGATGCATGTGTTTAAAGTGTCATTTTTGATTACGCAGCGTTTATCTTTTGTCTCGAAGCATCCGTAGCATGCGGTACAGCCGCGGATGGGGTGTCCGCCTACTTGTATTTCTTCTGTCTCTATGCCTTCACTGTTGAGTTCCGCAAAAACTTCTCTTATGAGAATCGAAGTATTTCCGTTTTTTCTCGGGCTTCCGTTGAATGCGACAACTTTCATTTGCAGCGCTCCGTGTTTATGAGATAAAAAAATCGGGGACAGATAGTGTCCCCGTCATCTGAAAAGATACTGTATTAGTTTGATATTGTTATTTGAGCGGGGCCTGTTGTTTTGAGGCTTTTTTCATTTTCTTTTCAAGCCTTTTTTCTTTCAGGCTTTTCTGTGCTTCTTTTTTAGGTTCCTTTTTGACGTCCTTGCTTTTTCCCATGATATTGACTCCTCTGGTTTGGTTTAAGGATTTCTAAACAGCTCATGCAACTGTTTAGATTATTGATACTTATAGTCCGTGCGTATTGAAAATTCAACAGAAGGAATTTATTTTTTTCAAGAGTTCGCGCTTTTGTTTTTGAAAGACAGGATGGCGCTTTCATAAACTTCTTTGAGCGGTTTGCCTGATTTTTCGGAAAGCTTCATACAGTCTTCCATTTCGGGGGAGAAGGTGATGTCCTCATTCTCCATAGAACCGATTTTAATCTTTATTTTTCCGAAAGGGGTTTCTATGTCCTCGTAACGTCTTGCGAGGATTCTTCTTGATACAGTTTTTTCCCTGATCCCGAAAGTGGAGCTTTCCCTGAATATAATTTCCTGAAGAGTTTTTTTTCTGTCTTCGTGACAAAGAACTGTCAGCAGGAAGCCCGGGCGCTGTTTTTTCATCTGTACCGGAATCGTAAATACGTCCAGTGCGCCTGCGTCGAGGAGTTTTCCGTAAAGAGCGCCGATTATTTCAGGGGAGATATCATCGATATTTGTTTCCAGAACAATGCAGGAGTCGTGTTCGGCCTCCGGGCTTGCGTCTGTTTCAAAAACAGTGGCCCTCAGTAGATTTGGGCGGGTATTTAATTCCCTGTGCCCGAAACTGTAAGATGAAGAGATGATTTTTCCGTCTGCCGCCTTCTTCCCGCAGGGCAGTCCGGTAAGGAGCGCCGCGCCTGTGGGGGTAACTGTCTCAAATGGTTCATCCACCTGATATACAGGGACGCCCTTGAGGAGTTCCACTGTTGCCGGAGCGGGCAGGGGGTATATGCCGTGCTGACATTTGATTGTACCGCCGTGCCCCAGAGGGAGAGGCGAGAACGTAATCGCTTCCGCGCCCAGCAGCTCAAACGCCAGGCATGAACCAATTATATCAATTATCGAATCGACCGCGCCTACTTCGTGAAAATGTATTTTCTCAGGGGTGCTGCCGTGGATTTTTGCTTCAGCTTCGGCAAGAAGACGGAAAACGTGGATGCTCATTTCTTTTGTTTCAGCGGGGAGCGCGGATGTCTCTATCATTTTCTTTATATCGCTGAAAGAGCGTCCATGCGAATGGGAGTGTCCTATTTTTACATCAGTCACAATTCCGCTTATGCCATTGCGGACAGTCTTAGTGAGTTCTATATCGAATTCTTCATGGGGAAGCATCGCGGAGATATGTTTTTTCAATATCGCGATGTCAGCGCCGAGAGATATAAGGGAGCCAAGTATCATGTCGCCGCTCGCGCCGCCTGTGCTGTCAAAGTGGATCAATTTCATTCAGGAATCCTTTAAATATTCAAAATTTATTCACGTAATTTCAGGGCCTCAGACCAATCCATTCTGTTTATAAGACGCTGGATCAGGAAATAGGCGGCTATTATAAAAATAAACGCTATAATCAAAGTATTCAACCACGTTACCCTGTTTATTACGCAGGGAACAGAATACATGTCGTTCTGAAAAGATAATGTCATGCCATAGAGCATATAATATCCCAAAGGGAGGCCGATGATGGTCCCGGCCACGTTAATTGTCATGATTTCGCGGAAGAATATGGCGCCTACTTCAAGTGGCTGGTAACCGAGTATCCTGAAGGTGGCAATTTCGCGTTTTCTCTCAGTCAGCGATATCAGTGCGGAATTAAGTATGGAGCCGAAGAATATGACGCCTGCAAAGACTATCATCACATATACTATGCCTTTAAGTTTAGCGATGAAGTCCTCCTGCATCTGTTTTTTCTGCTGGGCTGTTACGGAAAGAGAAGCGAGCTTGGGGAAAGCCCTTACCGCATTGAAAAGCTCCTTTATATGAGCTCCCCTGTCTGAGGCTTTCAGGTGAATGGAGGAAATTGCCGAGTTTTCGTCGATGAGTTTGTTGAGATAATAATAATCGGCATATATCGGCATTCCGAATTTACTGTCGATAATTCCAGCGATGGGAACGGTCTGTGTTTTCTTCCGTCCTTTTACAGGTATGAAAGTGACGCTGTCTCCGGTTTTCAGGTGAAGCTGTTTTGCCAGGCGGCCGCTCATGAGGAGGCCTGCCGACGGCAATATTATGGGCTTCCCGTCCGCATTGGATGGAAAGGTCAGACGCGCGTTGGGAATTATGCCTGTTATGGAAGCCTTCCTGAAATGGTTGCGGTTGTGGAGATCACATGTTACATTGAGCACAGGTTCAGCGTAACTTATTCCTGGAAGCCGCCGTGCCTCATAGAGTGCGCCGCCGTCAAGTTCATCCCTGAAATTTATGCTGTAATCGCTCAGCAGGACTTTATCAAACTGGAATTGCATCATATATTCGAGAGAGTCAGTAAGGCCGAAGGACATGACGACTATTCCCGCGCCGCAAGCCGCCGCCGCCATTCCTATCGCCGTGCGCCCCTTGTTCCTGAATATGTTTCTCAATACTATTTGCCAGCGGAAACCGGCGCGGTTCCAGAAAGAGCTGAATTTCTCAAGGAAAATTTTCTTTGAAGATGTCGGAACTGAAGGCCGCATGGATTCGGCTGGATTGAGCTTTACTATTTTTCTGACACCCTTGAGAGTACCCAGTGCGGCGAATGATATGGATATCAGCATGGAAAGGGCGATGATGTCCGGGTAAATGTAATTTCTCAAGTCAGGGAAAGTGTAAATACTCGCATAGAGTTGAGTTGTCTCAAACGCCATCCAGTAGCCGAGCACGCATCCGGCAATGCCTCCGCTTATTCCGGTAAAAAGACCAAATTTCATGAAGTGCATGAAGATGCTGCTGTTTTTTATGCCGAGAGCTTTAAGTGTTCCGATTATGACACGTTGCTGTTCCGCCATTCTCATCATGAGTATATTCAATGCCAGTGCGGCGACGCCGAGGAAAATCCCGGGGATGACGGTTGTCTCAAGTTGGAGGCCGCTTAGTTCAGCGCAGAGCGTCAGATTGGAATTCTGATTTTTCAGCGGAGTGGAGGCGAATACGCCGTAGGGACTGAGTTTTCTGTTCAGCTCATCCAGTACAGGGTAAGGGTTCTGACGGCTTTCCGGGTTTAATATCCCGACTATGCTGTTGCAGGCGCCGGTGAAACCGAAACGATCTTCGGCAAATTCATTTTTTATCCAGAATACGCCATAATTGCCGGGCTCGGGAACTATTCCCCCGGGAGGCAGCATATATATGAATTCAGAGCTTATGGCGGTGCCGACGACGAAGAGTTCTTTCTGTTTTCCGTTCATGATAAGTTTTATATAAGACCCCGGGCTTATATTTCTGGTCTTTGCGAATATTTCCGAAACTATTACTTCATTTTCCCGTTCCTTTGTGAAATAGCTGCCTCGGCGCATTACAATATTGTTGATGACCGGTTTTGGATTGGCCGGAAGAGATACGACACAACCGCTTATTGGCTGGCTCACATCATCGAATTCCACTATTACCGGAGATATTATCCTGCCGTATATTTCGGAAACGCCCTTCACTCCTGTGAGTTCTTTCAAAACGTAGCGCGGGACTTTTTTCACGTCTATCCAGAAGTCTGCCATTCTGCATTGTGAATAATACGAAGCCTGTTCGTTTATCAGGTTTCTGTAGGTACCGTAAGTGCCCACAAAACAGGCGGTTCCCACGGCTATTATGGATATGATTGCGACAAGCATTCCCTTTGAGGCAAACAAATCCCTGCGCAATTTCCTGTTCAGGACGCTCACCAGGCGATCTCCTCTACATCGGGTGGATGTTCATTGTATTCCACTTTTTCTACAGTTCCACTGCTGATGTGCACCGATCTGTGGGCCATCTGCGCGATGGGGGCAGAATGTGTTATCAGGAGTATTGTCATGTTTAGTTCCGAATTGAGTTTCCTGAGTATTTTGAGAACGGACTGTCCTGTTTTCAGGTCGAGAGCGCCTGTAGGCTCATCACAGAGCATCATGGTTGGATTTTTAGCGATGGCCCTGGCGATGGCTACCCTCTGCTGCTGTCCTCCTGACATCTGTGCGGGGAAATAATCTATTCTGTCGCCGAGTTCCACCAGTTCAAGGGCTTTTACAGGGTCCATGGGATTGTCGGCGATTTCAGTCGAGACTTGGACATTTTCTTTGGATGTGAGGGTTGGGACGAGATTATAGAACTGAAATACAAAGCCTACGCTTTTCCTGCGGAATTCTGTAAGTTCCCTGTCTTCCAGTATAGTGATGTCGCGTCCCTGAAAGAGAATCTTTCCTTCGCTGGGTTTGTCTATTCCGCCTATCAGATTCAACAGTGTGCTTTTTCCTGAGCCTGACGCGCCGAGTATCGCGGTGAGTTCGCCCTTGTATATTTCGAGGTCGATGCCATGAAGCACTGGCACATCGACTTCACCCATGCGGTAGGTTTTTTTAACGCCGCTGAGTTTTATTTCACATTTTTTGCCATTTGCGCCGTCAGCATTCATTAGAGAAAATCCTTGCGTTGACATCTGTATTATAATAGTCTGTCGCAAGTCAAATTTAAAATTCATTATTTAAACTTTCACGTTTTTTATTCAAGATGTTTTGATATTGACGGACTGAAATATAGATTATGCTGAAATCAATTTCAGAAACAATATGGGAAATTTATAATGAGAAGATTTTTTTTAAAAAAGACTGTCATGACCTGTTTTGCGGCGGGCTTACTTTTGGCGGTCTGTTCATGCGGCAGCCCTGTCCGAAAATCAGAGTTCAAATATCCTGACAAGGATTCAATGGCCGCATTTGAAAAGGTTGGCGCCAAGCTTGACGTGGAATTCAAAAAAATAGATGAGAAACTATCCTCGGCGGCGGCGGTTGTTGAGAAGACCGGTCTGGAGGGTGAAAGGCCGCGTGCCATACTTGCCAGCATTGTCACCGGCAGCAGGTGTGTCATCAGCGGCTGTATTATCAATGATAAAGGAGTTGTCAAAATCGCGGAGCCCGCGGGATTTCAATCTTTGGAAGGTAAAGATTTTTCTGCGCAATCTCACGTCAAGACTGTTCTTTCCGAGGGAAAGCCCGTAATGAGCGGGGTTTTCAAAGCCGAAGAGGGTTTTGAGAGTGTTGTTTTTGCTTATCCTGTCAAAACGGAAGACGGAAAGGTTGCAGGATGCATAACCGCTCTTATCAGGCCTAATTTTTTCCTGGCGACTTTTATAATTCCCGAAATTGAGACAAACCCGCTGAACATATGGGCCATGCAGACTGATGGAATGATATTGTATGACAGGGACTCGCAGGAGATAGGACGGAATATTTTTGAGGATAGTTATTTTCAGCCATACCCCGCCCTCCGAGGCCTTGCGAGACGTATTTGCAATGAAACCCGGGGCAGCGGAAATTACTTTTATCCTTCAAAAGGCGCGAAGGTCATGATAGAGAAAAACGCCCGATGGGTAAGCGTCGGACTCTACGGCAGGGTTTGGAGACTGATAATGAATCTGGAAGACACGAGTGAATAAAAAACGTTTATATGAAAGGCTGATACAATGAAATGTCCGAAATGCAACACTGAAATGATGCCTGTAACGCTTGATGAAACAACAGTAGATAAATGTCCGGAATGTGCCGGTATCTGGCTTAATTCCGATAAACTTGAACAGACTATGAAAAAGCATGAACTTGACGCTATAAAGGCGAAAATAGACGCCAAGCCGCATGACGGCAAAAATGACGCCAAATGTCCGAATTGCGGAGGAAAAATGATACAGGTGGTTCATCCTGAGCATGATGTGTCTGTGGATACCTGCAAGGCCTGTTACGGGCATTGGCTTGACGGCAACGACATCTCCAAGATTAAAGAAGAAAGCTTTTTCGGGAGTTTTGTCAAAAATCTTTTCTGAGCAGGCAATTTTACTCTCAATGTCCGGAGCTTTCCAGATTAGTCTTCATTGCGGATAATGATGCGTATAAATTTTAGCGTATGTTGTTGTCGCCGGATTATTTGGCGTATTTAAAAATTTAAAAAGTATAGCTTTTGCCGCTGTTTTCATATAAAATATAGATACGTGGATAAAATGAAAAAAGTCCGAACTATTGGCAAATACGATGTTATAAGGGTCCTCGGAGTAGGCGGGATGGGGACTGTTTATCAATGTATTGACCCTGACCTGCAGCGCTTTGTGGCGGTGAAAGTGCTGAATATCCGAAAAAACAAGGACACTATGAATGCCTTGCGCCTCCGCTTCCTTCGCGAAGCTCTTACGACGGCGCAGCTTCAGCACCCCAGCATTCCTCCCGTATATGAAGTCGGCAGAGATCCGGATGGACAGGTTTACTATGTGATGAAGCCCATAGAGGGGCAGCCTCTCCAGAACATATTGCAGAAGCTTAAGGACGATGACCCTCAGACAAGAGAAGAATTTGACCTTTTCCGTCTGATAAGCATATTGAGAGATGTCTGCCAGGCCATACAATATGCCCATACCCGCGGGCATATACACAGAGACCTCAAGCCGTCAAATATTTTTGTGGGGAATTACGGCGAAGTCTATGTCATTGACTGGGGCCTGACAAAAGTTATAAAGGAAACCCTCAAGGATGAGTGTCCGAATAAGTTTGAAAAACTTAAGGAGCTCTTTGATCTTGACCAGAACATAGATTGCGATAAAATTGATCTCACTCAAACATTGCTCCTGGATGATGTCGTCAGGACTGGTGAATTCGGTCTCGAAGGGCTTCCTGAAACACAGCTTCTTGAAGACCTTCTGCCGACCAGAGAAATAAAAATTGATGAACAGACCCGCACATTGCTCCTTGACGAAGCGAAGCGGCTCAAAAAAACTGACGTTAACAGTATTAGTATCGAGAATATTGAGAAGACTCTGGTGCTTGATGAAATTGTTCCGGCAAACAGAGCTTCGATTGAGATGTCTCAGACATTGACACTCCAGGGAAAGGTGCTTGGAACTCTTTCCTATATGCCGCCGGAACAGGCCCTCGGAAAAATAGAGATGCTTGGACGTGAAGTCGATATTTATTCGCTGGGCGTGATATTGTATGAAATTCTTACTCTTGAACTGCCGATAAGCGATACCGATTTCAAGACGGTTATTGCTCAGAAGGTCAAAGGGCTCATAGAAGCCCCCGAGTTCAGGACGACTGAAAGAGAAATTCCCCCTGAATTGTCCGCCGCCGCCATGCAGGCCATGAATCCCCTTCCTGATGACCGTTTCAAGTCTGTCAAAGATTTTATGAATGCCCTGGAGTTCTGGATTGAAGGCAAATCACAGTTCCGTCAGGTCAATAAGTCGAATTATGACCCGGAGGATTTTTTTACTTTCCCTCATACCTCAAAAAAAACATGGCTTATCCAGAAGGACAGCATCACGAC
>MHBF01000069.1:24737-27400 GCA_001803225.1 Lentisphaerae bacterium GWF2_44_16
GCAGACGGAAACAATTATCTCCTTTTAAAGAAGGAACTGATAGGCGATGTGGTTTTCAGCGCCAATGTGATTGCGTATCCGCTTGAGGAGGATGGAGACAGAATAAGCGAAATAGTCCTCATCCTGAACGCTACCCTGCCTGATAACTGGGATGATTTTCTTGATTGTTACAGCATTCATATAGCCGCCAATCAGAACACGCGCGCCTTCATAGCCAAACATGAAGTGGAAGTGATTTCCAACGAGTATGTCATGATC
The DNA here is from genome assembly GCA_001803225.1 of Lentisphaerae bacterium GWF2_44_16. Classification (GTDB taxonomy): domain Bacteria; phylum Verrucomicrobiota; class Lentisphaeria; order Victivallales; family GWF2-45-14; genus GWF2-44-16. The sequence goes on from MHBF01000069.1 coordinate 24,996, forward strand.
GAACCGAGAAAACGCTATCTTCTCGTTGTCGAAAGAAAAGGCAGCAGCATTAAAGTCAGTCTCAATAACCAGATTATACTTTTCTATCAGGAGAATTATCCCTTTACCGGAATGTTTTTCGGCTTCCAGAATAAAGGCGCGAACATCCTGATATCGGATATAAAGCTCAAAGTCCAGGGCATGCCCAGTAACGTTTCCGCCATAAATGTCCCGGAAGCTTTGATGGAAGAGAAGTGCTACGAGGGCGCCATGAAACGTTTTCTCGCGATAGCCCAGGGCCATAAGAACCGCCATCTTGGAGCGTGGGCATGTTACCGCGCCGGCATTGCCTCTTATCTTATGAACAGAAGCCTGAAGGACGCTTTGAGAATATGGCTTCCTTTGCGGAAAGGGCCTTATGCTCTTTTTGAAAAACTCGGCAAAGCAAGTCTGGAGCTTGAAAACGGACGTCATCTGGGAGCTATAGGAATTATTAATTCGATGTTGTCGGATAATGCCCCTGTGCCGCATCTGGAATCGGTGGCGGATATTGTTTTCACGCAGGCCCAGCAGTGGCTCCGTCAGAAACAGAAAGGCGAAAAAGAATGGAAAATAATCGACGGCTGGGTAAGGCTCTCATTGAAATTCGGACAGAGGCTTGAAAAGAAAGAATCAATAACGCCTTCAATCCTCTGGCGTTGGATGCTTCTAGCTCTTACCGAGTACCCGAAACATCTTTCCGACTGCATACTTTTTCTCCGGAAGACATTCGGCAAAGGGCAGGGGGCTTTCGCCGAAATACTCACGACAATCGATCCCCTGATGACAATTCTCAAACGCAGTGCCGCGATGTCCGGTCATGCCTTCCTGGTGGACAAAGTTATGCGGCTCATTCTTCACCATGACGACAACCTCGGTAATCTTGAAACACTCGTCCGTTTCTATATCAATTCGGGACATGTCGATGTCGCTGAGAGAATTTCATGCCATATCAACGCGCTCTGTAAAAAACATGAATGCATTATCCCTCCCGTTCCAATTTCGTTTACCGCGTGCCTTTCATGGATAAGGGGCAATGAAAACGCCAGGGGACTGATAGAACTGATGATAAATAAATCCACTGAATGGGCAGTACCTGATGGCAGACTGCTTCTCGGGCTGGATTATTACAAGAACAGGGAATTTCAGGAAGCCAGGAGTTGCTGGCGCGAAATAATCAATGACAATAATGCTATTTCTTTCAACCGCCATCTGGTCGCAAAAGGACTTCTGGGGGAACTTTCGCCTGACCCTCTCGAGGCGGGTGTTCCGAACCGTTCAGACCACCGTGTTCTTTATTGCCTCTTTGTAGGCTACCGTTATTTTCTCGACTGGAAGCAGACGCGCAATGTCCACCAGCAGGACATGGCCGTAAAACTCCTGAAAACAGCGCTGGAAATAATGCGTCCTTCGTATGATATATATTCCGCGACGGAACTTTTCTATCTGATACCTCTTGAAGAATTAGGCTACTATACCGAAGCTCTCAAAAAGCCCGAACCTCTCACTAAAGAAGAAGATGAATGGCTTGAGAAACTCACAGTTGCCGCTTCCGAGATGAAGCCGAGCGGACATCACAAATTTTCCTCCGTCCACAAGTACAGTAGCTACAGAACAAACTCGAAAATTCTCTCCGCCAACGAGGAATAGTTTTTTTATTTGAAAGCTTCAAATGAATTTGATGCCCATGTATTATCAAGATTTTCAACTGACCAGCCTACGCCTTTGGGTGCGTTTATATTAAGTTTTAAGATTTTGCCTTTGTGTTCGCTTGGTATTGGCAGTTCTATTTGCGATACAGTTGGAGTATCGGGATTGCCTTGTATGTTGAACTGCGTACCTATCGGTACAATCCATCGTTTTTGATATATTGAATTCCCATTTATATCCTGAAGCATTACGCCAGCCACAGAGCCCATATTGGCGTCAGCGCCTTTATTCCAGTTGAATTTTATTTTTATCGTATTGTTTGAGAGAGGGGCTTTGACAAAAAAACTTGCAAAACCTGTTCCCAGCGGCGGCATTCTGAAGTAGAAGTAACGGTTTAGATTTATGAAGGTTTTCTGGTTTGAACATGACACTGCGCCCCAGGAATCATTCATGAAAACAATATTGACGAGATAGTCCTGTTTTTTCTCCGAGACAATGTCGATAAGTTCCATTTTTCCGTGGACGTCCCCCGTTATTTCCCCTTCTTTTATCAATGAACCGTTTTCTGACACGATGCTGTAATTTATAAGATCTTCGCCTTTTTTATCAATAGATTTCCAAAAACGGAAGCTTCTTACTCTGTATATTTTCATATTGAAAGGTTTGCCTTTTTCGGCAGATATACGTATGTTGAATTTTGAAGGCGCTCCTCGCTGATAACCTGTCATTTGCTCTAT
>MHBF01000070.1 GCA_001803225.1 Lentisphaerae bacterium GWF2_44_16
CAATCATCAATATTGCGGCGGTCGTTGTCGATCGGAACTCTCCAGAAGTTCATGCGCGGGCCTTTTCTGATGAGTTCCGCGCCGTTGACTGTCCATGATGAAAGAACTCCATATATTTTGTCAACGATTATTTCTGAATTGGCCGTATTGAGTTTTATCATGTTATTGTCTTCGGAGACGTTCATTTTTTCGCCTGAAACGGATGGCGCGAATTTTGGGAGTGATGATTTCAGTTCCAACTGATCGAAAGCTACGCTGTGTCCGGCCTCCGCCCAGATATTTCCTTCTTTAAGAATGAAACAGATATTAAGGAAAAATTCGCTTTTCTCATCAAATTTGTTTTTGAACGGTATTTTAAAGTCCATGTTTTTTCCAGAAGCGATATCGAGTTCCGGGATTGTGCCGCTTTCAATTATTTTCCCATCCAACAGGAGATGCCATGAGCCCTGAAGATGTTTCATATTTATGAAATCATATCTGTTCAAAATATTGATGATGCCCTTTTTCAAATCTTTTATTTCGACATGTACGGGCTGGATTGCTTTTTTGTATTCCGCGAGACAGGGGGATGGGGTCCTGTCAGGAAAAATCATTCCGTCCATGCAGAAATTGCCGTCATTGGGTTTGTCTCCGAAATCGCCGCCATAGGCAAAATATTCTTTGCCGTTTTCGTCGAATTGCCTTATACCGTGATCGACCCATTCCCATACGCAGCCGCCCTGGATTTGTTCATTGCTGTAAAAGAGGTCCCAGTATTCCTTGAAGACTCCGGGGCCGTTACCCATGGCATGGGCATATTCGCAGAGGATGAAAGGATACTTATAATTGAATTCCTTGACCCTTTCAATACACATTTCAGGCGATGCGTACATCTGTGAGAGAAAATCCACGGTTTCCATTTTCAAATCTCTGTCGTAATGTATGAGCCGGGTTTTGTCTCTGGAACGTGTCCATTCCGCCATCGATTTGTGATTGCGTCCGAAAAACGATTCATTTCCGAGCGACCATATAATTATTGATGGATGGTTTTTGTAACTTTCGACCATCCTTTTCATTCTGTCCAGATAAACGTCTTCCCATTCGGGATTGTCGGATATCATGAGTGGGTTTGATGTGCGCCCTGTGCCGTGAGTTTCGAGGTCTGCTTCAGCGATTACATAAAGGCCGTATTCATCGCACAAATCGTAAAATTCAGGTGCGTTCGGGTAGTGTGACGTTCTCACGGTATTGATGTTATGCTGTTTCATGAGGAGTATGTCTTTGAGGATTGTCTCGTAGGGAACGGCACGACCTTCGTCGGGATGGGAGTCATGCCTGTTCACTCCTCTTACAAGTATTCTTCTGCCGTTTACCATCATGACGCCGTTTTTTATTTCGATGTTGCGGAAACCTGTCCTGACGGATTTGGCGGATACGACATTTCCCGAAGAATCTTTTATTGTTACGAGAACTTTATAGAGGTATGGTGTTTCGGCCGTCCAATGTTCGGGCTTTTCGACTTCAATATTAAATGATATTTTTTTATCAGTGCCGGCCTTCAGGCTGAATTTTTGAATGTGTGTTTTAATTTCCTTTTCATTGTTGTCAAAGAGCGTGAACTCCATATTGTGATTTTTAATTTCCCCGTTTCCGTAATTCGTGAGGACGGCTTCGACATCAACGGTGCCATTCTTATATTTTTCATCAAGCGTTGATTTGATGAAGATGTCGGAGAGCTCAACTTTTGGTACTGCTACCAGATAAACTTCGCGGAAAATTCCGCTGAGCCACCACATGTCCTGATCTTCCACATAGCTCGCGTCGGACCACTGCATTACCTGAGCCGCTATGCAGTTCGCGCCTTTTTTCAGGAGTTTTGTTATATTGAATTCGGCGGGAATCCTGCTGCCTTTGCTGAAACCTGCCATTTTCCCGTTAATCCAGAAATAAAACGCGGAATCCACGCCTTCAAACCTTATGAATATTTCCTTGCCGTCCCAACTGCTGTCTATGAAAAAGTTTCTCCTGTAACATCCTGTCGGGTTTTCAGTTGGTACTCTGGGCGGATCGCAGGGGAAGGGAAAATTGCTGTTTGTGTAATGGGGTTTGCCGTAACCGTGCATCTGCCAGTTTGAGGGGACCGCGAGATTGTCCCAGTTTTCAGCGTCGTAATCGGGTTTTGAAAATCTGTCGTCAACATGAAAAGGGGTTTCATGGTATTTGAATTTCCATGTGCCGTTGAGACTTTTGAAGTAGGGGGATTTCTTTTTATCTGTTTTCAGGGCTTCCTTTTCATTGTCGAAAGGAATTAAGAGATTTCTTGCCGCGATGCGGTTTTTTCCTGTGATTTTGTGGTTTTCCCAATCGTTCATTTTTCATAACCTTTATTTAAATTTACAATATCTGGTATATATTTGTTTCTAAATTATAAGCTTTATTTAGACTTAATAAATGCTTTTATTGGTATTTTTAATATGTTTTCTGGTATTTATGGAGTTGTTTTATGGACTTGGACAGATTGAAACACGAGACTTATTACAGATCGCTTGGAGGCGGAAATGAGAGAATAGGTGCCGGACTCATGAAAAAAATCGGCAGGAGGGTAGACTTTGAGAACGCGTATCCTCCATATTTCGTGCTGGTCTATGTTTTGAGGGGGGAGGGGGAATATGTCGATTTCAAAGGAACAAGGCATCCTCTGAGTGTGGGGGATTTTTTTTACAGGATGCCTGGTTTCATACATTCAAATTACATAGTTCCCGAAAGCGGATGGACTGAATACTTCCTTGAATTCGGCAGGAATATTTTTACCGCTTTCAGGGAACTTGGCGTTGTAAGAGAGGACAGGCCGGTGGGGAGGATTGGTTTCAGCGCATTAATCTGCGAAGAAATAGCCGCTCAGATTTCACTTTTGCGCAGAGCAGAGGAGGATGAACTGCCGGGCGCTTTTATGAAATCGCTTTCCATATTTTCCGAATTCATAAAGAGGGCGGACATGAAATCAACGCAGAGTGCCGACGCTGAAATGCTGAGACAGGCATGTTCTTATCTTGGCGGCGATTTCAAAAACAAGCTTAATCTTGAGGCGTTCTGTCTTAAAAACGGATGGGGTTATGAGAAGTTCAGAAAGATTTTTCAGGCCAAGACCGGGATTTCCCCCGGCAAATACAGGGTAAGGCGACGCATTGACATGGCCTGCCAAATGCTTAAAAACCCGAATTACAAGATTAATGAAATAGCTGTTGAGCTCGGATATTCTTCACCTTATGAGTTTTCAGCCCAATTCAAAAGGTTCACCGGGATTTCGCCATTGAGTTTCCGTACTGGAAAAAATGACAAATGAAAATATCTTATCGAATATGGAAGAAAAAGATATGGGAAATAAGCTCTGTCCTTTATGCGGCGGGACGAAATGCCTTGACCAGAAAGGCATAATCAGTGTATATCTCATGCCCCATAAGATTTCGCTTTTTCTGTTTATCGCAGGACTGCTGCTTGGATTGCTGTATTCCTCATATGCGTTTGTTTTTGCTGCGCTTGGATTTGTAATACCGCTTGCCTGTGCCGATCTGCGCATGATTTTGTACCCTTATGCGGCACTTTCCTGTCTGATGGGCAAAAAACTGAACTGCCCCAAGTGCGAACCTGCCGGAGGAATGTTCAGACATAAGCTTTGAAGCAGCCCCATCCGCTATTGAAATTTTAATTTTTTGAGATAGCTTTACCTCATAAACATTTAAAAATAAGGTTCTTGAAATGCCTACATTTACAGCCCAGAAGGGTTACGACAAGAGTATAGAGATAGAAATAAAAGAAGGAAAATTTGTTATAGGGCGCGATCCAACCTGCGATTTTGTGATTGACAAAGGCGATGTATCCAGAAAACATACCTGCGTCGAGATGATAGACGGAAACGCTTTTATAGAGGACCTTAACAGTTCCAATGGAACATTTCTGAACTCTGTTCCGATAAAAAAGCGTTGTCAGATCAAGCACATGGATGTCGTCCAGATAGGCAAAAATGTATTTGTTTACAATGACAATGACAATTCATATCCCGATACCGAAACGATAGGCCTCAAGACCATACATAAAAGTTCCGACCTCTACACCTTTGAGTTCATGGGCCATATAATCAAAAAACTGGAAACCAATATAAGCAAGGTTTTCAAAGGTAAGCCTGAAATCATCAGAAACCTTCTCCTCTGCCTCTTCTCTGACGGACATATACTTATAGAAGACGCTCCCGGCGTCGGCAAAAGTATTCTGGCGCAGGCCCTCGCAAAATCCATTCAGGGTGTATATAAGAGGATACAGTTTACCCCCGACATGCTGCCTTCGGACATTACCGGGGTAAGCATATACAATGAAAAAAATCAGGATTTCTCATTTGTTCCCGGCCCTATTTTCGGGAATATAATCCTGGCTGACGAAATAAACAGGACAACACCGCGTACCCAGTCGAGCCTTCTTGAGTGTATGTCCGAATCGGTTATAACCATAGACGGCAAGCCGCATGTTCTGCCGAAACCATTTTTCGTTATTGCCACCCAGAATCCGTCTGACTATCACGGGACATATCCGTTGCCGGAGCCTCAGCTTGACCGTTTCATGATGAGAATGTCGATAGGGTATCCCAGTGTAGAAGACGAAAAAGACATACTTTCATCGCAGGTGAACAAGCATCCCCTTGTGGATATATCCTATGTGGTGAAGGCAATGGACATACTTCAGTGCCAGGCGCTCATCCGGCAGGTGCATATTTCAGACCCCATAAAAGAGTATATAGTGAAAATAGCCGACGCGTCAAGAAAGCACCCCGCGCTGGCCACGGCTTGCAGTCCGCGCGCGTCTCTGGCCCTTATGAGGATCAGTCAGTGCCTTGCCGCATACCACGCCAGGCGCTACGTTATTCCGAGAGACATAAGAGAACTTGCCGAGCCTGTTATCGCTCACAGGATAACACTTAAACTGAGGGCTCAGGGCGAATGGCAGAGCACCGCCGATGTTTTAAAGGAAATCATCAATTCCATACCTTTGGAAAAAGAGGAACAGGGCATATGATTCTTATCAGGCCGACAATGCGCGGCAAGGTAATGATCACAGCCGCGTTCATATCTCTGGCCGTTGCGTTTATAAACGCCAGCCTGACTATCTGCATGGCCGCCGCCGCTCTTTCCGCGATTGTACTTGCGAGTTTCATTCTTTCGTTTCTTTCACTTTACAGGGTTGAGCTTCAGAGGGGGCCCATGAGGGATGGTACTGCCGGTTCTTCCATGATGATGCCGGTTATAATCAGGAATCTGGGCAGAAGCCGCAGGCAGGCGCTGGTTATCAGGGAAGAGACCCCCTATTCTTCGGAGAAAATCGTTAATACTGCCATAGCTCCTTTGTTTCCCGGTGAGAGGAGAGTCATTAATCGTGTGGTATGGGCTGTCAGGAGAGGACATTATCTGCTTGAAAGAATCACTGTGGCCGGAGGTGACCCTGCCGGGCTTTTCTCCCGTACCAAACACTTCAAGCTTCCCTGCGATATAATGGTTTATCCTGAAAGCGTAAAACTTTCATGGATGCCCATCAGAATAAAAAAACAGATACAGGCTTCCAACGCGGGCCGTCCCCTCGGTATTTCAGGCATAGGCAATGAGTTTTTCGGGGTCAGGGAATACAGACCCTGCGATGGCGTCCGTTATATTCACTGGAAATCGACGGCAAAGCACAAAAAACTTATGGTAAGGGAATTTGAGGCGAATTCCATAACAAGGGTGAATATAGTGCTTGATGTGGAGTCCAGCTTTATCGGAGGGGATGAGATAAACAGCAATTTTGAGTATCTCGTCAAAACCGCTGCCTCCATTACAAATTATCTTGCGGGTAACTTCTGTCAAATTATTTTTGTTACCGGATACAATAATGAAGTCATGAGGGTATCGGGAGAAGCTTTCAGCGTCAAAGACCGCATTATGACGGCCTTGGCTACGCTTGTGCCGCTTAAAATCAATTTTCTTGAAGTGCTGGATGCGGACCTTGATTATTTCCGCTCTAATTCCATACTTTACTGTCTGAGCATGTCCGAACCCGATAAAGTTGCCAACCGCTTTGATCAGCTTCTTGACAGAGGCGTTGACGTGCGTTGGATTTACGCGCCCGGAAAATGCTTTTCAGCGTTTCCCTTTGAAGCCAGTGTAAAACCTCGTCAGGAAGAAAAGAAGTACTCGGAAACTTTCGGAATAGTTCCATATGTTGCGCGAAAGGAAACGAATATTTCAAGGATGCTTATGTATGGATGAAGTTTTTGTTACAAAAAAACTGGAAATTGTCCGCCGGCCGCCGGGGATGCCTTTTCATTGGGTTTATTTTATTCTCTACGGACTTGCCATGTGCGCGGCATTATGGCAGCATGGGCACGCCATATTCACAATAGTCATGCTTGCGCTTGTCATACCATCGGGATTTATTCTTTACATACCTTACAGCATTCTTAATCAGAAGCTGAGAAATTATATTCAGATATCCGTGCTGGTTTCTGCCGCCGTGTGGGGCGCGTACAGGTGCATGCAGAATGTGCCGCTCGATAAAGTTCTGATCGAAACGATATGTGTAATGGGGCTAAGTTTCGCCTTCACTTCCCGTCCGGCTGATTACGGTTATCAATTCCTTATAAGTGTCCTGCTTCTCGTTTACGGGGCCCTTATTCCGCGGGGAATATACCTCTGCATTTTTCCTTTTGCTCTTATTCTCGGTATGTTTCTGCTCTATCATTCGCGTATAATAGCGCTTGCCGGGGATTGCAGACTTCAGATACCGCCGGGAATTTTCAGATATAATTGGAGACATATTCTGCTTCATGTCCTGATAACATTGCTGTTTCTGACGGGTATTTATTCGGTCCTGCCGATTACGCCCAGACAGGGAAAGGGCATTATCGAAGTTTCATTCAGAAATGAAAACGAAAACTTCATCTCCCCTGATTTCAACAAATGGATGAAATCGAAAGACGTGAAAAGATCGGATAAAGCCAAAATCCTGCTGCCCGGGATGAAATCCCCTGTAAACAGTAATTCCGGCCCCCCGGTATCAAGCAAGGAACCCACTAAAAATATGTCTCCTTCAGGCAACGGGGCGGGACTTCCCGGCGAGGAGATTATTTTCAGAGTGAAATCTCCGGTAAAGCTTTATTGGCTTGGACAGCTTTACGATTCTTATGACGGCCTTAATTGGACGGCTACTGAGAGAATGAAGAAACAGGAGCAGTGCTGGAGTACCGAAATGTGGAAACTGTGCAAAAGCGTTGAACAGCGGTTTATCGTTGAGAAATGGCTTTCACCTGTTCTCTACAGCGCCTATGAAGCCTCCTATTATAATCTAGGCTTCGGCTTCAGGGAAAAAACAAAAAAGAACTTTTATCAGGAACGTTTCATGGAGACTTCCAATTTTCCTGAATTGCCTTTCACCTATACAGTATCATCCAATATACCTTATCCAGAGGGTGATGGCAAAAAAGGCAGGAGTTTCTGGTTTGAGAAACTGAAGCCCGCTTATTATCTTCAACTGCCCAAAAACAAAATCTCAGCGCGTGTCAGGAAGCTTGCTAAAGAAATAACGGTGAACAGCTCCGACAATTATGCAAAGGCCCTGGCCCTCAGAGATTATTTGCGCAATAATTATACTTATCAGATGTTGGCAAAACCGACGCCTCCGGGCAAGGAAGCTGTGGATTATTTTCTTTTTGTTCTCAAGGAGGGACACTGTGAATATTTTGCGTCCGCCCTTACCGTGCTGGCTCGTCTGAACGGGCTCCCAGCCAGAGTGGCGACAGGTTTTTCACCCGGAAATTATAATGTGCTGAACGGCCTTTTTGAAGTGCATGAATACCACGCCCATGCCTGGACGCAGATATTTATCGAAGGAAAGGGATGGCTTACATTTGACGCGGTGCCGCCCGGGCAGATTATCTCCAGAACAACCCCTCTCGGTATAGGCAAGCTTCATGATCCCTTTGGTGACGAGTGGCGCGTTACTCCACCTGAAATGACTTCATCAACACAGGATTTCATCAAGCCGGAGGAGGAGAATGAAAATCTGGAAAACAAGAAAAGCGGTCTTGTCAAGGCCCCTGAAATGCCTTTGCCGTACAGGGTTTTTATGAACATAATAATGGCTCCTGAGGAATTCGGGCAGGCCGTTGACAGATTCAAAGAAAGATTTTTTCCTGACAAAAAAGACGATATAAGCTTTAAGGACATACTTGGCGCTCTCAGTAGAAATTTTCATGAGATGCTGAAGCGTATTTCAGGCGGAATGAGATCTTTCGCAGTCTGGATTTTTTCGATGGATGGTCTTTCAACGCTTCTTCTGGTTCTGCCTCTTTCTGTGCTGGCTTATCTCTCGCCTCTTGTTTTCCGGGCCGTGAATCGGCGGATACGTATACGGAAATGCATGAAGTGGTATGAGCAGGCAATGAAAAATTCTCAGATAAATCCGCCGCTTGCCATACGCCTTGCATACCGTACCGCCAGGGAACTCCTGAATCTGGGCGGATGGCCGCGTAAAAACAACATGGAACTCTTTGAATACGGAGCGTCATTGAAAGGCGTTGACACGCTTCTTTGTAAGGATGTTCTTGTTATTTATTTTATCTACACGCAAATGGTATATAGCGCTGTAAAACCATCCGTGGAGAATTCAAAGGCGGCAGTTGAGAGAATATCGAGAATAAGAGTTTTTGTAATGAACAAAATAAAGCACCATATTTAAGCGTTTATGCCAAAGAATAAAAAATCAGATAATGCGGGGATAGATATTCTTCCATCTCTTCTTTCTTCAGTTTACGGGCTTATATTGGGTTGCTCTATTTATCTGTCTTCCTGCCACATTCGGGAAATTTCCACAATTCTCTACAAAGTATGGACAGAGAACAGCATCGGTTACAACTGTCTATTTCTGATTATTCCATTTATAATTTTGACATTGGGCATCGGTGAAATCCATAAAAATAAATACATGGAAACATATAAGGGCGAAAAGCCGGGTTTTGAATTTCAGAAAGCTCTTCTGCCATGTTTCCTTCTCCTGCCTTTTTTCTTTATGGAATTTGCCGTTTATACGCCGCTGGCTTTTCTTATAGTATGGACAATATGTGTTTTCAGGGTTGTAGCGATATGGCCCGGCAATATTTTTTTGAAATGGCGCGGCGGCAACGGCATCAATCTCTCGTTGATTTTTCTGGCGGTATTTGTGGCGATAATCTATGGAGTGCTTTTTCAGGAAAAGATGTTTTCGTCCCTTTATCTGGACTACTGGGACTGGGGAGTTTTCCTGAATGTAATAGACAATACTCTAAAGGGAAAATGGTTTTTCAGCAATGCTCTTGAACGAAATTTTCTGGGAGAACATTTTCAACCCGGCACGATTTTTCTTCTGGCCCCCTATGTGTATTTTTTCCGCTCAATTACGGCGTTTTTCATACTAAACCCTTTTTTCCTGAATATCGGCGCGCCCCTAATCTACCTCCTTGCCGTAAGAAAAGGCATTTCCAATGGTCAGGCCCTTGTTCTTGCGTTTGTATTTTTGCTCTGCCCTTCGATAGCCAATATGTGTCCCGCTATTTTCTACGGCTTTCACATGGTATATATAGTGATACCGTGCATACTGCTTTTTTTCCTCCTCTATGAAATGAAATATTTTAAAACCGCGCTTCTGATATTTCTTTTTTCTCTTACCATCAAGGAGACAGTTCCCGTGTTCTGGGTGGGACTTGGTGTTGTTTTCATACTGATGGGAAAAAGGAAAAGTGGTATTTTCATATTTATCGTGAGCATGATTTACTATCTGCTTATAGCAAAAGTGCTCATGCCGTCAATACCTGGTTATTACGGGCTGATGTATCGTTATGAACATTTCGGCAGAACTTACTCTGATATATTGCTCTCTCCTGTTACCAAACCTGATGTCTTTTTTGGATCGCTCTTCCGCTACCAGAACATATATCTCCTGATAATGCTGCTCTCTCCGGTGATGATGGCTGTCTGTAATTTTCCGATACTCCTCCTGTCAGGGGCCATAACTTATCTTTTCATTTGTCTTCAGGGCAGCCCTGACGGTACAACCAATTTTGTTCAGTATCAGGCCGAAATTGTCAGCATTATTTATATATGCTCCATTTACGGCTATGCTAAAATAAAGGACAGTCAGGGCCCTCTCTATTCCATATTTCTCGCAGGACTGAAGAAAAAAGGAGGTTTAGTTTTCCCGGAAAACAGCATAAGGCAGGCCGTGCTTATCGCGACAGTCTGTTCTTCGTTTTCCTCGTTTTATTTTTTCAGCGTGGAATGTTTTTACGGCAAGAACAGTCATCCGTCTTTATGTTTTTCCTGGCCGGATGTTGACAAAGAAGTGGAGAAACTGAAAACCCTTATCCCTGAAGGCAGTACTCTTTCAGCCACAAGCCATATTGCCGGACATTTCGTTCTGAGAAACGATACTTTCCTCGCCAGAGGGACGAAGCCAAGAGAGTATATCCTGATGGATTTGGCGGATCTTCTTATAGATAATAAAGATTTTGAGAATTTCAGACGCCGTGTGCTTCTTTCTGACAAATATAATCTGCATTATTATGGGATGGAAAAGGGGCATTCATGGTTGATGCTGAAGCGTGAAACGAAGAAGGCTTTTCCTGATGTTCTGAAAAGAATGAGTAATGAGCAATGGGACTTGATCGGGATGCCAATTAAACTGGAAAATCCTGACTTCAAGGGGAGAATTATTTGTGAGAATAAAAATAAGCTTCTCCTGCTCTATATAAGGCTGGAACAAAAAGTGGATTATGATGTATTTATCAGGGTAAATATTTTCGAAGGGGCTGGCGATAAGTTATTACATTATGAACAGATGTTTCCTTTCGGTTGTGGCTTCAGGCCCGCATATACCGCCGAAAAAGGAGATGTTTTTACTTTGAACATTCCGGTGGATCTTGAAGAATTTTCAGGTATATCTGTGAGGCTTGATAAAAGGCCTGAACCTGATCCCGGGCTGGCGCCGTTTTAGTTGAAACACTGATGGATATTTATGTCAATGGATGAAAAATCAGCGACTTTTAAAAAAATCCTGCCGATTTTGATATCATCATCCTCAGGGTTGATACTGGGTTATTCCCTGTATTTATCTTTGTTTCATATCCGTGAAATTTCCACGATTTCTTATAAGGTATCGACAGAAAATAATGTCAATTATAGCGGCGTATTTTTAGTTGCCATATTTATCGTCTTTATGTTTGGGTTTGAAAGAATCTACAGAACAAAAAATACAGAATATTATGATAACGGAAAACATGGTTTTGAGTTTCAGAAAGCCATTCTGCCGTGTTTTCTTCTTTTGCCCTTTTTCTTTATGAAAATCGCATTTTATACACCGCTGGTTTTTCTTATAGTATGGACAATATGCGTTTTCAGGGTTGTCGCGATATGGCCCGGCAATATTTTTTTGAAATGGCGCGGCGGTAGCATCATCAATATCGCAATGATTTTCCTCGCGGTATTCACGGCGGTAATCTATGGTACCTTATTTCAGGAGAAGATGTTTTCATCACTTTATCTGGATTACGGGGACTGGGGCTCAGCTTTGAATGTCATAGATAATACTCTTAAAGGGAAATGGTTTTTTAGCAATGCTCTTGAGAAGAATACCCTCGGAGAGCATTTCCAGCCGGGGGCCTTTTTATTTTTTGCTCCTTATGTATATATTTTTCGTTCAGTCACGGCGTTTTTCATAATAAATCCCTTTATTCTCAATATTGGTGCGCTTCTGATTTATCTTCTCGCCGTCAGAAAAGGTATTCCCGGAGGACAGGCCCTTATTTTTGCATTTCTGTTTATGCTCTGCCCTTCGATAGCCAATATGTGTCCCTCCATATTTTACGGGTTTCACATGGTATATCTGGCAATGCCGTGCATACTGCTGTTTTTTCTATTATATGAGATGAAATATTTTAAGACCGCATTTCTGATATTTCTTTTTTCACTGACCATCAAGGAGACTGTTGCCGTTTTTTGGGGTAGTCTTGGAATAGTTTTCATAATGACGGGAAAAAGGAGAAGCGGGCTTTTCATGTTTGGTGCAAGCATGATTTACTATCTGTTGATATCAAAGCTGGTCATGCCGTCAATACCTGACAGTTACGGGCTGATGTACCGTTACGGACATCTCGGGAAAACTTATACGGAAATACTACTTTCTCCATTCACAAAACCAGCGACGTTTTTCGGAGCGCTCTTTCGGTATCAGAACATATACCTTCTGATAATGCTGCTTTCTCCGGTGATGATAGTGATCTGCAATTTCCCGCTGCTTCTCCTATCTGGTGCCGTAACATATCTTTTTATCTGCCTTCAAATCAGTCCTGAGAGTACAACCAATTACGTCCAGCATCAGACTGAGCTTGTCGGCATTATTTATATATGCGCGGTTTACGGTTATGCGCAAATCAAAGACAGCCCAAGCGGCCTTTGTTCTTTATTCCTCGCGGGGCTGAAGAAAACCGGATACTTCACATTTTCTGAAAACAGCATGAGGCAGGCTTTTCTTATAGCGACCCTTTGTTCTTCGCTTTCCTCTTTTTATTTTTTCAGCGTGGAATGCTTTTTCGGCAAGAACAACTATCCATACTTATGTTTTTCCATGCCAGACGCGAAGGGCAAAATAGAGAAATTGAAAACTTTTATCCCTGAGAGGACTGTCCTTTCAGCCACGAGCCATATTGCCGCGCATTTTGTTCTGAGAAACGATACTTTTTTCTGCAAAGGGGAAAAACCCGGTGACTATATCCTGATGGATTTGGCGGATGGGTTTATAAATAATGAGGATTTCGAGAATTTCAGGCGGCGAGTACTTCTTTCGGAAAAATATAATTTGCGTTATTACGGTACGGAAATAGGGCATTCATGGTTAATCCTGAAACGTGAAGCGCGGAAGCCTTTTCCCGATGTTTTATCCCGGATGAACGATGAAAAATGGGAGTTGAACGGTAGCCCGGTTGAAGTGAAAAATCCTGATTTTGAAGGGAGATTTGTTTGTGATATGGAACGTAAAATTTTTCTCTTTCATTTGCGATTGAAGAAAAAAGTTGATTATGATGTTTTTATCAGGTTAAATCTTTTTGGGAAAAAGTCGGGAGGCGGATTGTCATACCAAGGGCATATATTTCCTTTCGGGGCTGGTTTCAGACCAGCATATACCGCCGAAAAAGGAGATGTTTTTACGCTGAATATTCCAATTGAAGTTGAGAATTTATCCAGTATATCTGTAAGTCTGGATAAAAGGCCTGAACCCGATCCTGATTTGGCGCCGTTTTAACTGATACTGCCGGAGGACTTTTTTTATGTTTGCTTTGATTGTTTTATCCTTTATGGCTGCTTCAGTTTCATCATCCGATCCCGCTGTGGATATTATCATGAAACAGCGCGAAGTGGAAATCAGAAAAGCCGCTCAGAATTACGAGGTGCAGGTGCTCCAGGCTGACGGCAGGGCTCTTAAGCAGTTATCGGCCCTCCTTAAAAGCAGAAAAGACGCGGAGTCTCTCCGTTCCGTTAAAAAAGCAATAGCGCGGATAGAGGAACGGCCGGCCCGCGCGCCTGTCGCTTCCGATGCCGATAGGCGGAAAATAGAGAAGAGTTCCTCTGTTTTGTCGGATTATCCTGATGGCACCTTTGCCAGATTCGGACGGCATTTTTATGTTTTTCCAGTCAGGATGAACTGTGCGGATGCGATGAACGCCTGTTCAGTCATGGGCGGTTCTCTGTTGAAAATAAACAACGAAGAGGAATTCAATTATTTTACGAAGCGCTGGGGCTCCGGGAAAAATGTTTTCTGGGTTGACATGGCTTACAGTCAATCCGAAAATAAATGGCTGAGCGGTAGAGGCGCTAAGATTCCTTTCATTAAATGGCGCAGAGGGTATCCCGTTTCTTCCGCGGATGCCGACAGTGTGCTTGTCGATTGCGGAAATTCGGACGGCGAAATGATTAATGTTCATGGTACGGGAAATGTTGGAACTGTTATATGCGAATGGGGCAAGTAGAAAAATAGGCACAATAATTTATTTCCGGCAACTCTTTTTTTCTTGATTATTCGAATCATGGCAATAGATTAGCCGTGACAATATTTTTTTAAATTCAAAGGGCTGAAAGAAGTGATTAAAAATAATTCGTTTGAACGCTGGAGCATAGAGGATTCCATTGATGTTTACGGCATCCAGAACTGGGGGGCCGGTTACTTTGACGTTTCGGAAAAAGGCGAAGTCGTTGTTACTCCCATGGGAAAAAATGGCGGTACCAGAATAAGCCTGATGGATATAATTTCAGGACTGAGCGCGCGCGGCATGCACATGCCTGTTCTTCTGCGATTTGAAAATATACTTGACTCCCAGATAACCCTGCTTCATGAGAACTTCAGAAATGCCATAAAGGAATTTGACTACAAGGGAGATTATAAGGGCGTTTATCCTATAAAAGTAAATCAGCAGCAGCAGATTATTGAGGAGATAACCCGTTTCGGCGCGCAATACCATCACGGACTTGAGGCCGGAAGCAAGGCCGAGCTTATAGCCGCTATATCTTTCATAAAGGATCTGGACGCCTGCCTTATATGCAATGGTTACAAGGACGAAGAATATGTCGATCTCGGTCTCTATGCGCGTAAAATGGGTTATCAGTGTTTCTTCGTGATAGAAAGGCCCGGCGAACTTCCTCTGATAATTGAGCGCGCCGCGAAACTTAAAGTGAAACCTCTTATTGGAGTAAGGGTCAAGCTTTCAACAAGTGCCGGCGGTCACTGGTCTGAATCGGGAGGCGACAGAAGCGTCTTCGGACTGAATATGACACAGCTGGTCAATGTAGTGGACACTCTCCGCAAAAACAACATGTTGGACTGTCTTAAACTTTTACATTACCATCTGGGTTCACAGATACCCAATATAAGAGATATAAGGGCATCGGTTGTTGAGGCCTGTCGCATATATTCCGGCCTGGTCGAAGAAGGCGCGGCAATGGGGTTTTTCAATCTCGGCGGTGGCCTTGCCGTTGACTATGACGGTTCCCAGACCAACTTCACCAGCAGCAGAAATTACACTCTTGAGGAATACTGCAGGGATATCATCGAAGTCATAAAAGCCTCACTGGGAGATATACCGCACCCTACCATAATAACCGAATCCGGCAGGGCGACAGTGGCTTACTGCTCCGTGTTGCTTTTCAATATCCTTGACGTAAGCTTTTTTGAAACCATATCTCTTCCGGATAAAATGCCTAAAAATACACATGAGCATATCGTCAACATGATGGATGTCGTGAAATCATTGAATTCCAAAAATCTTCAGGAATGCTACCACGACGCCGTTTATTACAGGGATGAAATACGCCAGCTTTTCAAACACGGCAACATAAGCCTACGCGAAAGGGCGCTTGCCGAAACGATATTCTGGAACTTTGTGAAAAATATCGCCAAAGAAATAAAAAAATATAAGTATGTTCCTGATGAATTTGAAAAAATTGACGTTTCACTTGCGGACATCTACTATTGCAATTTCAGCGTTTTTCAATCGCTTCCCGATACCTGGGCTATTGATCATCTTTTTCCCATCATGCCGGTGCACAGGCTCGGCGAAGCTCCTTCAAGACAGGCGATACTTTCAGATATTACCTGCGACTGTGACGGCAAAATATCAAGGTTCATTGATCTTCACGACGTCAAAAATACTCTGCCGCTCCACGAGTTCAACCCCGAAAAAGAGTATTACCTTGGCGTTTTTCTCGTAGGCGCTTATCAGGAAACGCTCGGTGACCTGCATAATCTTCTGGGCGATACGAACGTCATCGGCATCAGGCTCGGCGACAATGGGGATTATAAATTCGTAGGTGAGATAAAAGGCGATTCCGTTGAGGATGTTCTTTCCTATGTGGAATACGATACCGATGATATAATTTCGAGGATAAGGGCAATGGCGGAGGACGCCATACAGCACGGACGGATACTTGTAGAGGAACGTCGTGAGATTATGGAAGCGTTCGAAGCCGGTATCAGAGGCTACACATATTTCGAAAAATAGTTAATCCATATAACGGAAGAAAACTATGAAGAAGAATGGACATCCTGAATTTATCGGCTCAGATTTCAAGGCGCCGGATGAGGCGCTCTTTCAGATTATACCGGTTCCATTTGAAAAAAGCGTATGCTACGGTAAAGGCACAGCCGGAGGGCCGGAGGCAATTATAAACGCCTCTCTGCAATTGGAGCTTTTTGACGGAAAAACTATTCCAGCTGAGTACGGCATAAATACTCTTCCCCCTCTTGATTGCGATGTCTCTCCGGAAAAAACTCTTGAAAATATTTCTTCAGCGTTCAGGGATATTATAGGCATGGGAAAAATACCTGTCATGCTTGGCGGAGAACATACAGTAACATGCGGAGCGATAGCGGCACTGAAGGAGAAATACCATGAAATAGGAATCGTGCACTTTGACGCTCATGCCGATTTGAAGGACAAGTATTATGACAATCCGATGAGCCATGCCTGTGTAATGCGCCGTGTTTTTGATATGGGCGCTCAGATATTTCAGGTAGGTGTGAGAAGCCTTACGCTTGAGGAGGAGAATTTCAGAAAGGAAAACAGGATAGCTCATATCGATGCCGAGGAAGCCGCCCTGAAGCCTCTGCCTTACAGAATCCTCAGCGAGTGTTTCCCGAAAGACATTTATATTTCGTTTGATGTCGATGCTCTTGATCCTTCGCTTGTCCCGGCCACCGGAACGCCGGAACCCGGCGGCCTTCTCTGGTATCAGACTATGAACATCCTTGAATCCATAGTCAAAAACAGAAATGTAATAGGCATGGATTTTGTGGAGCTCGCGCCTATCAAAGGCATGCATTCGCCCGACTTTGCCATAGCCAGGCTTATATATAATACTTTCGGAATCATTACCCGGAGCATGTACTGATTTTTATTTCAGACGATGCAGTCCTTCAATTGCCTTTGAGACTATCTTAAACGCGGCGAGCTGTTCAATGTGTGAGGTTTCCGCTTCGTAGCCTCCGCTTAAATAAGCGTTGGCATGGGGTATATAACTGATATAGGCCGTGGAGTTATAGAGAATATAGGTTTTTCTGAAAGGAGAATGCCATTTGATTTCCAAACCGGGCTCCGTCAGCATTTCCCCCGGAACACCAACAAGACAGATATCGCCTATTCTCAGAAATTGTATTTCGACTCTCTCTTTTTT
Organism: Lentisphaerae bacterium GWF2_44_16; assembly: GCA_001803225.1. Lineage (GTDB taxonomy): Bacteria > Verrucomicrobiota > Lentisphaeria > Victivallales > GWF2-45-14 > GWF2-44-16. The sequence goes on from MHBF01000070.1 coordinate 17,250, forward strand.
CTGCCCTTCATATACGGGAAGCCTTTTTTCAATACAGCCCGAGTCCCGGAAATTTATTTCCACAGTTTCCGATAGACAGCTTAAAGACGGATTGGACAGCTTATAGACGCTCTCGTTTCTGATGGCGTCACTGAAAACGTCTATCACTTTTTTTGCCATCTCCGTTCCCATTTCTCTTGTCCTGTCAAAGCCGGTCTCAAAACCTTTTGGATGCAGGTCTCCGCATGCTCCTGATACGAAAACGCAAAGTCCTCCCAATTCTTTTTCAACGCATTCCCTGAGAACGCCGGGATAGTCAGATGTTATTTTCAGAGATGACGCCCCTCCCGACTGGCAGGTCAGCGGATGTGCCGCGTAATTGACGAGTGTCGCTAACGGCTTTTTATTGTTCTCATCAACGAAATATATTATTCCAAGTTCGGTATCCCTTATGCCATTCGCCAGTGCGGCGAGATGTTTGTTTACAGGCAGTGTCTTGCATGTATTATCGGGAAGTATCACTCTGCGGTTTACGTTTTCGTCGCATTCCACGGAGTAGTGAAATATGGAAACCTCTTTCATTTTTTCAAAAGAATTGCTGACGGCTTCAACGCTCCAGACGACTAATTTTTTTGTGTAATCATCATCAAAAAACACGTCGGCATTTTTTCTTGTATGCGGTCCCGAATGTGTATGAGTGCATGTAAGGATGATGTTTTCAGAGGGGATACCCAGTTTTGAGGAACACTTTTTCCTGATATCCTGAATGACGTCTTTATCTATTCCAAGAAGATCATAACTTAAAAGCGCGGCCCTGTTTTTTCCGTCGTCAAGGGAAATGCCGGAAATATACAGGTCATCATGCACTCCGTCTGAAACGACGTCTTTGCCGTAGCCTGCCAGTAATGTGCCGGGAGGAGGTGTTATCTGTTTTCTTATAGTGGCTATTTTCATGTTTTTTCTTTCTTTTATGAAGCTTTTAACTATATCATAAGCTGATGGACTTATCAATTAAAGTTTTTTTCTGTTAAGCGATGTGAACGCGCGCGGTGAAATACCCTCCATGTTCTTGAAAAATTTTGAAAGATGGTAGATGTCGCAGAACCCCATTTGAGAGGCTATGTTTTTAAGCGGTTCCCCGGAAAGGAGCATGTTTTTTATCTGCATGAGGCGCAAACGCGAATGTGTTTTTATCGGGGCTTCCCCTCTTATCCTGCTGTAAGAATGCGTGAGTTTGGAGACGCTCATGGCAAGTGCTTTTGAAATTTCATGCAGGCTGAGCTGTCTGTTTACATTGTTTTTCAGATACTCCTCCACATCTTCGGCAAGTCCGTGTTTTTCTTTTTCAGATGGAATGTCTTCCAATATGTAATAATTGTCCCTGTTCTTTTTTGAATTGTTGCATATCACATCGATGATTTTGCAGAGTACCGCTTCCGCTCTCCAGAAACCCGCGTCCCCTGCTTTGTAACCGATTTCAGCGCCTTCCTCAAAAAGAGGCCTCAGCATTTCATGCGGATCATGAAAAACGGCATATCTGAATTTGTTGTCCGTCAGCTTTTCGAGAAAGGTATTTTCCCCGCCTTGAAACGTTGTCCATGTTTCATGAAAAACTTTTTTTCTGCTGTTGACGCGTTCCCAGTATTTTGTCATTGGCGCATAGAGATGCGCTGTGTTTTTAGGTCTCCTTATGAATTCTTTTCTCGGTGAGCCTATCCTGCACTCCATACCGTCCGAAAGAGTGTAATCAATTACCCAGAAGGAATTTTGTATCATCCGGCTTTGTCCCGAGTATCTGCTCTTGTTGTTTTCGACGAAGCTGTGCACCCTGAAACCAGACAGATTTATACTCTCCCAGCGGTGTCCTTTTATGAAATAATCCATATTCCCCTCCATATATCAGAAATGCCTGAATATACAAGTTATATGCAATATTTTCCATTCAATATTTATAAATTCAGGAGTAAAATATATGCAAAACAATATAAACAGGAAAGGTGATCTGTTATGAGAAAATACGTAAAATACTCCACGGACGAACTTATGGAATGCGTTGACGTTTTCAATGTGAGCGCCGAAACACAGCAAAAAATACGTTCCCTCTTGGAGAGCGAAAAGAAGGCCCCCGATGCCGGAAATTTTTTCAAGTATTACAATGATAAAAGCAAAGTCGTAAAATTCGAGGAAACGATAAAGAACAAGATGGGCATTGAACATGTTCTGGCTGTGAACTCCGGCACGAGCGCCCTGATAGCCGCGATGGTAGCAGCTGGAATTGGGCCCGGGGATGAAGTAATAATTCCGGCATACACCTTTTTTGCCAGTGCTTCGGCTGTCGTTGTCGCGAGGGCCATTCCGGTGATTACCGAGGTGGATGAGACTCTTACTCTTGACCCTGCCGCGATTGAAAAGAACATTACGAAAAAAACAAAAGCCATACTTCCTGTCCACATGCTCGGCCTGCCTTCAAAAATGGATGAGATTCGCGCAATAGCCGCAAAATACAAGTTGAAGGTCATAGAAGATACCGCACAGGCTTTCGGCGGCAAATACAAAGGAAAATATCTGGGGACAATCGGTGATATCGGCTGTGTAAGTCTTGATGCTTATAAAGTAATAGGCACAGGCGAGGGCGGCCTTGTGATGACAAATGATGAATGGGCATATACCCGCGCCCAGAGCTGGCACGATGCCGCTGCCTGCTGGAGACCGGACAGATATGCCAAAGAACGCAAAACAGGAGAACTTTTCTGCGGAGAAAACTATCGTATGCCTGAACTTTGCGCCGCGGTGGGTATTGCGCAACTGAAGAAACTTGACTGGATAAATGATTGTACTCGTTCCGTATGGAAACAGCTTCGTGCCGAAATAAAACTTCCATCATGCGCGAAGTTTGTGGAAGCCAATGATGAGGACGGCGTCTGCGGCTATACTCTCGGGATACTTTTTGAAACTACTGAACAGGCGGTGAAAGCGATAGAGGCGAAAATAGGGCTTGGCGGACTTGCCGCAAAAGACACTAAAGGTGTGAGGGACTGGCATGTTTACTGGAACTGGGAACACATCCTCGAACAGAAAAGCGCTACCTCCGAGGGCTGTCCCTTCAAATGTCAGCACGTCGGAAAAGCTCAGAAGTATTCCGTTGACATGTGCCCTAAGACAAAGGATATTATGCGCCGCCTGGCGACTATAGGCATCAGTCCCGCGCAGGATGAGGAATGGGCTTCGGAAATGGCATCGAAGATAACAAAGGAACTCAATAAACTTTTCTGAGAAAAAAGGATTACTTCATGCGGAAAATATCGAGAAGCATGATTATTTTTCTGAGCGCCCTATATGTCTGCTGTGAAGCTCATGGGGCGCTTGGGGAACCCCATGAAATTACTTTCAAGTCGGAATTAGATGACAGTGAGCAGTGTTATATGGAAATCCTTCCTTCTGATCTTGATAAGGATAAAAAATATGATCTGGTGATAGGATTGCATGGACATGGCTCTGACCGGAAACAGTTTGCTTTTGATAAACGTCCCGAATGCGCGTCTTTCAGAGAATTCGCGGCAAAACATGATATGATTGCGGTAACGCCAGACTATCGAGCCAAGACTTCATGGATGGGGCCTTCTGCTGAAGCGGACTTGGTACAGATTATAAAAGAAATCAAAGCTAAGTATAAAATAAATAAAGTTTTTCTTGTCGGCGGTTCAATGGGGGCGACTTCCGCCCTTACTTTCGCTACGCTCCATCCGGATATGATTGATGGTATAACATCAATGAATGGACATGCAAACCATGTGGAATATAAAAATTTTCAGGACGCAATATCCCGTTCATTCGGCGGCACAAAAGAGGAAAAGCCTGAAGAATATAAAAAACGCAGCGCGGAATTTTACCCGGAAAATTTGACAATGTCGATAGCTTTCACTGTCGGTGGCAAAGACTCCATTGTTCCTCCCGGAAGCGTTATAAGGCTTGCGGAAGAATTAAGAAAACGTAATGGAAAAGTTATGGTGATAAACCGTCCTAAAGGAGGCCACTCGACAAATTTTGAGGACGGAATGACTGCAATGGAATTTATGTTCACAGGTATGGTTAAGAAACCGGCGCCGATATCTGTTGCAGGAGCAGTCGTATCTGAAACTGCCAGTTCTGCAAATTCACAGCCGCAAGCGGGCAAGGGCGGTATTTTCTTTGTGGAAATTCAGCCGGCTGAGAACGACGCAAAAGGAAAAGTTGAATTGGGCCTCAAGTTTTATGTGGAAAAACCTGGAAAAATAAAAGCGTTCTGTTTCTACCAGGCTATAAGCGAAAAAGGGCCGCATGTTTTTAAGTTGTGGGATAGTGACGGGAAACTGCTTTTTACCGTTAATGCTGGCGCTTTCGATAAAAGCGGATGGGTTAATGTGCCACTGGCGGAACCCTTTCCCGTTTCAGCCAGTACCGAGTATACGGTATCATATACCTCTAATACAGGATATCCCGCGACTCCGGAAGTTTTTAGTTCTCCGGTGAAAAAGGATGGGATTATGGCAATAGCGGGACTTTACAGTTTCAGTGACTTGGGCAAGAAAGCCCCTGATAAAACGTATAAGAGAATGAATTACTTTATAGACGTTGTTTTTTTTGCGGAGACTGAAATTGCCAAATAGCCATAAATTTGAGGTGTTATCTTCTGATAGAGAAAATAACTCTGTTGTATATTCTGAAGGCACTTACAGTAAAAGGATATTTCCCGGAGGATAGAAAATAGAAAATTAACAGGAGTAAATTATGCTGAAAGTAAATGTTCTGGTGGATTTGTTTTTCAAAGAAGTTTCGTTTCCTGAGAGAATTCCCAAAGTCGCGGAATGCGGTTACAGCGCGATTGAGACATGGCAGGGGAAAGACGCCGTGCTTTTGAAAGAAATCGGCAAAGCCTGTTCTGAAAATAATGTTGATTTTGCCAGCATAGTCCTAAACGGCGTTGGCGATAATGCCGTAGCTCCGTCCTGGAAAGGCAACCTTGAAGCCTTTCTCGAAAGGATTGACAAGTATTCCGATAATGCTCTTGCCGCCGGATGCCGTTCCGGGATTGTTACTGCGGGAAATCTGAACGAAAAGCAGAGCACTGATGAGCATTGTAAATACCTGACGGAGTCTTTGAAAAAAGCCGGAGAACTTGCCGCGAAGAAGGGTTTTAATTTGAATCTTGAACCCCTGAACACTCTTGTTGACCACAAAGGTTATTTCCTTGATTCCCGGGAAACTGCTTTGGAGATTGTAAAAGAAATAAATATGCCTAATGTAAAAATGCTTTACGATATTTATCACATGGAAATTATGACTGGCAACCATACGGAGTTCATTACGGCGAACATAAAATATATCGGGCATTTTCATTGCGCAGGAGTCCCCGGCAGGCATGAACCTTTCAACGGAGAAACAAACTATCCGTTTATAATGAAGAAAATTGAAGAAGCAGCTTATGAAGGATATTTCGGACTGGAATATATGCCATTGCTAAGCAGTACCGAATCACTTATGAAAACATTGAAGTATTTCAAGAGCGGTAAACAGTAAATTATGTTTAAATTTATCCACGGCTATGACAAACATTTTCTGAGAGGCCTTGAAAAGAGAGGCTTATTAACCGATAATATCGGTGTTAAACTGATGCATAATTTCCCCATTCCTGACAAGGAAAAATTCAATATTGCCGCCGCCAGAGGAACTGAATTATACAGTCTGATAAAAGAGAATAAATACATGTTCCTGATTGATCGTATGCAGGGAGGCACCTTTTATCACAAATATAATTTTGATCGCTCTCTCATTAATGAATACAGTGAGATGCTCGGGGAAGAGTTTCTGGGAATACAAATTCATGAAATGGGTTCTGTTCTTAACGGTGATTGGAAAAGAATCAGAAAGCAGATGGGAGATATTCCTCCGCCATGGTCACCAAAACAGATACATGATGCGATACTGAAAGTTTCCGCCTGTAAATGGTGCATACATCTTTCCTGCGGGACAGCTGAAGAATACAGTGAAAAAACATATCCTGAGACATGGCGGGATTATTCAAGAGCGATGGAAGAATTATTCTTAAAACGCCAGTCTGAAACAGGCGGATACTTAATTTCCAGTAACAGTTTTTTGATGAGTACCGGAATGGAATACAGGCTGGGTGTAAGAACAGTCATGCCGGAAGTTGGCGCGCAGTTATCGCTGGTGCGCTTGCAGATAGCGCTTGCCCGCGGAATGTCTAAAGCGTTCGGACGTATATGGGGTGCGTATTATGAACCATGGGGAGGTGAGTCTCTCAGCGCGCCGCATTATTTTACGGAAGGATTTAATGAATGGCGACTCGATAATTCCAATTTTCCGCATGACTTCACCTCCAACGGTGAAAATGGTGGCAGTTCACGAGTATTGCAAAGCAGAATATATCACTACTTGCTGATGTCGGGAGCAAAATATCTTGCAGAGGAATGGGGGACGACTAATACTTTCTATGACTGGACGGATTACGAACTTACGCCGTATGGTAAAGTGAAAAAAGAGTTTATTGACTTTTCAGAGAAAATGCAGGATGTGGAGGCTTATATTCCTTTTGCTGTGATTCTGCCGCGAAGTTTTGAAGCGGTTGATTTAGGGTACATTGCGAACCCTGACAGGCAGGAATATGTGGGCAGAATTTTAACCGGGACTTTAAAAGAAAGCTTTGAAAATATAAGGAAAATACTTGCTTTGATATATGTGAGGAATGGAAAAATATACGGCAACGAAGGTCATGCAATAACCAATAGCCGCTTTGGTGATTTCTTTGATGTCATTTACGATGATTTGAACTCTGAAGTATATAAAAAATATGACTGTCTGGTTGATGCGACTTATGGTAATGCGTTTTCCCGTTCTGATACCGCAACCGGTCTGAACGTGCTTGCGGGTTCCGATATTGAATTGCTTGCAGACGAAGTTAATCGCCTGATTGGAAAAAAATCTCCTTGTGTGGTATCAGGTGAAGTTCATTGGATGCTTTCCAGGGGAAATGACAAATGGTTTTTATCCATATTCAATAATGAGGGAGTTGGACGTAGTGCGGCAAAAGGTGATTATTTAATCAGGGAAGCTGATAAAGATGCAGAAATTGTTTTCAGACAGATTCCCGCAAATTTAAATGTAATTGCCAGTTTGAATGGAAATATCGAGAAGAAAGATGGAAATACTTTTATCTCGACAGTAAAAGCGGGCGGTTTTCTTATATTAGAATTTATATAAGTTGTAATTATAAAAAGGATTTTCTTATGAAACTGACAGGTTTTTTTGATGTTAATGGATTCATCGGAAAAGGTTTTGCGGGAGAGAGCGAATATCCTGATATAGAGAAGCTCTTGGAGAAAATGAATTATCTCGGTATAGAAAGGTCTATCGCATGGAGCATCGAGGCCAGGGATAATAATCCCTATACCGGAAATAAAAAATTGATAGAATTACTTGCTTCGAAAAAGGAATATAAGGACAGAATTATTCCGGCGTTCGTCATTACTCCTTCAATGGTTTTTGAAAAAGGAGTTGTAAAAGATACTCTCGCATATCTGAAAAAACATAATGCCGTATTGAGGATTTTTCCCGCGACTTCAAGATTCAGCATGATCTGCATAGAAAGAGTTTTGACTGAGTTGAAAAGCGCTAATCCCATCGTTTTGTGGAGCTACAGGGACGCCGGAAACAGAGAGCTTGACTCTCTGCAGTTCGTTGAGTTGGCAAAGAAATTTCCTAAGACAAAATTCATTGTTACCGAAGTCATGTGGGGACAGTTTACAACGCTTCTGGATATGATGTGGCGCGCGCCGAACATCATGCTTGATATATCATGGCTTCACATGAGGGACGCCATAAAAATACTTTGCGGCCATTTCGGAGCTGAACGTGTTGTTTTCGGAACTGGCTACAAATCCCATTACGGCGCGGCTATAGCGGGACTTAACTTCGCGGAGATAACTGATGGTGAGAAAGAACTCATAGCGCATGGTAACATGGAAAAGTGCCTGGGTTTGAAGCCGCTGAGAAAGTGCTGTGTTAGGGAACCTGAATTACTCTCGAAAAAAGACCTCTGGAAAACGCTTCTGGATGGTAAGGCGATTGAAAGAGTGGACATAATAGACGCGCATGCCCACAGCGGAGCATCCACAAGAGGCTGGACTTTTGAAGACAGAGGACTTGAGGATGTCGAGGCAATGAGAAAAAGTTCAAAGAGACTTGGCATAAAAAGAGTATTTATTTCACATCACCCCGCCCTGTTTTGCGATCCCGTGGAGGGCAATTTGGAAATAGAAAACGCCTTAAAGGGGGATGATATGTATTCGGGATATTTCGTATTTAACCCGAATTATCATGAAAAGCTCAAAGCGCCATTGCTGAATGAATTTTTCTCAAGGGATTTTTTCAAAGGCTTCAAGCTTCTTCCTTCATACTGGAAGGTTCCCGTTACGGACGCGCGTTACAAGGGCGCATGGGAATATGCCGGCAAATACAAACTTCCGATACTGATACACACGTGGGATGATAAATATAATTCCCCCGCGATGTTGAAAGGCGTTGTGAAAAAGTATCCCGGCGCTTCGTTTCTTTTGGGACACTCTGGAGGAGGAACAGGCGGGCGGAAGGAAGCTGTCGAATTGGCATTGAACAATAAAAATGTTTATCTTGAGTTTTGCGGCAGCTTTACGACTCCGGCGGATTGGGTGGACACCTTCAGGGAAGTCGGTCCTAAAAAAGTGATATTCGGTACCGACGGCAGCGCGCATGATCAGGCATGGGAACTCGGCAGATTTCTTTCAATACCAGTTCCTGATGAAAAACTCACTCCGGCGCTTTCGTCCAATTTTGCGAGGATACTTTCAAAAGCCCGGAAGCCACGCAGGTAAAAACTATGAATGTAATATCGTTTGAAAGAGTATCAGAAAATCCTGAATTTAATGAGAGGACAAAGAAACTTTTTTATAAAAGTTCCTGTGATGACCTGACGGACTGGGCATACATTGAAGAGGGAAATGAAAATATATGGGTAATATATCTGCACGGACACGGCTCCACAGGAGAACAGCTCTATACCAGAAAAGATGTCGTTGAATATTATCTGCAATCAATAAGAAAAAAAGGTCTTGGCATCATCGCCCCCAATCTCAGAAATAACGCATGGATGTCCCCGTACGCAGTGCGCGACCTTCACGATATTCTGAGTTTTGTAAGGGAAAAGAATAATGCTTGCAGATTTATAATTCTTTCAGGCTCGATGGGCGGGACCGGGGCCCTGATATATGCGGTACGGCATCCGGAAGAGATAAGCGGGGTAGTGGCGGGTTGCCCGGCCACAGATCTGGCGCGTTATTATAACTGGTGTATGACGAGAGAAACT
>MHBF01000071.1:0-382 GCA_001803225.1 Lentisphaerae bacterium GWF2_44_16
GCTATTTACAAAAGATTTCTTTAATTTTTCTTCTATACCGTTACTAACTTTTAGCAATCCGTCGTAAATTTTCGCTCTATGTTTCTTTAAGTCTATAATATGCCATTTAAAGAAATATTTTCAACTGTGTAAACTTTGGTTTCTGAAAATTTGGAAATCAAAACTATTATGAGTGTAGATCGCATCTACTCCCTTGATAAAATTGTCAATGGAATTGCTTATATGAGCATCATCATTACACTGATGAAACAATACCAAGGTAACTGTAACTCCCGCGAATGCCCAATCCGGAGATGAACTGAACATTTCGAATAATCTTCCATACATCGAAGCTTTGGAAAATGGACATTCCCGGCGCGCCCCAGGCGGTATGGTTGAAGTT
>MHBF01000071.1:429-26564 GCA_001803225.1 Lentisphaerae bacterium GWF2_44_16
ATGATAACAGCAAGGAAAATCCGCCAGGCGCTGCGTGAAGTGATAATCAATTCCGCGATAATAAGCAAAGATGATATGGCCTATGAAGGCCGGACTTTTAAGCCGGATGGGAAAACACTTTGGCTCCGTGAAACCTACATGCCCGTAAATGAAACCCCGGCCGCGGACAATACCCCTCAGAAATCCGTGATTATGCGTTATGACGTTTTTGTCCCCGCCGCGTCCGGAACGGAAATAGTTGAAGACTTCGCGGAGAGCTTCAAGGCACTGTTTGATCCCGAAAAGAATCCCATCCTTTACGATGATATCCAGATAGTGATTTCCACCGCCGAAAGCCTGAATGCCCGGCCTGAACCGAAATGGTATTCAATCCCCGTCCAGATAAAGCTGAATGCTTGGCAGATATAATTTCCCTCACATAAGTCCTATTTGCCTTATCCGTCCCATTATCCCTTTAGTTGACAAGTTTTGTATCTTTCAGAAACCTTTTAATTAACAGGAGATTCAGTAATGAAAGAGAAAAGCGGCTATAACATTCGCGTTACCTGCACACAGGACCCTACTATCGTTTTCCCATGTACGGCTAAACAGCGCCCGGGCATAAAGCTGGAAGATAAAATCGACACCACTACCGACCAGAGTTCAGGTGCAAAAGATTTTGAGCCCGGCGATCTGATAGAAATAACTGATGCTCAGATTACTGTTACCGACGATTGGAGCATCGAACAGAAAATCAAGGCGATACTCGGAACAAAAGGCATAATCACTTTTGCGAGTTCTGTTTCCGGTAAAAGTGTCGCTTATCAGAATGCCTGGTTTACGTCATACACTCCGGATAATGTAGAAAATACAGCAAAGCCGACTGCTACGATTACAATAGCATCTGGCGGCGGAGCAAACGGCCTCCCTGCGCTTTCCTAAAAATTTATAACTGAAAGGATTTAAAAATGTATGCTACAAAAGATGATTTGCTTTCCGGCTGCCTTGCTGAAATGCCTGTAAAGGATTTTACCCTCAGCAATGGCCAAACCGTAAAAATAAGGGCCCTCAAAGGCTCGACGCGCACGGTCATGGCCGACCATCAGTCTACGAGTGACAAAATACAGACTGGCCTTGCGGAGGGCCTTGTAGAGCCGCGTTTGCTTCCCAAGGAAATCCGGAAATTCATTGATTACAATGCTGACATTGCTCTCGAAATTTTCCATGAGATAGCGCAATTCTCCGGAGAGTATTCCACCGCGGAAAAAACCGAGAAGGAAACCGCGGAAAAAAACTGATGGAGCGCCCTGAAACAAGGGCGCTTTTCGATTTAGCGGAGATACTCGGACATCCTCGGCCTTTTGAATTGGAAAAAGAAATATCGCATCGTGATTTTATATGGTGGCGCGTCAGGCAGGATTTGGAATTGACCCGCTTCCACAAAAAGTATGAGTATTATGCGGCTGACCTGATAGCGACAGTTAAAAATATGTTTTCAAGTAATCCAAATGCGACAGTGGAAACGGAGCTTTTAAAATTTAAGGCGCCATCAGATCAGGAAGAAGAGGCTTTCGGGCAGATGAACGATGATGAAGCATTTATCGATGCGGTAGGTCAGGTAAATAAAGTGAGAGGTTTTGAAAAATGAGCATGGATTTTGCCACATTGGTTTTGCAGTTGAAAACAAGTTTATTCAACAATAAACTCAATGAATCAAGCAGTAAGCTTGAAAGGTTCGCGTCAACGGGAAACCGGCTTATTGCCGGTTTCGCGGCAGTCTTCACAGCGTCAAAAATCACGGGCTTTGCAAAAGAAGCTATGAAGCTGGCTTCGGACGCTCAGGAAACATATTCAAAGTTCGATGTCGTTTTCGAGCAGGTCGCTTCCCAGGCAAATAAGACTGCTGACTCTTTGGCTCAAAATTACGGCATGGCTGGAAGCACTGCGAGAAAGCTTCTTAGCGATACCGGGGATTTGCTTACCGGCTTTGGTTTTGCTGATAAAGAAGCCCTGCAGCTCTCCGATACCGTCAATAAGCTTGCGGTTGACCTCGCGAGCTTTTCAAACTATTCAGGCGGCATTGAAGGCGCGAGCCGCGCCATCACAAAGGCTATGCTCGGTGAAACTGAAATGGCCAAATCCCTTGGCGTGGCCATCAAGAGCGACACGAAGGAATTTCAGGACCTTGTCAAACAGAAAATGGCGGACAGGGATGTAACCGAACTCCAGGCAAAAGCATTGGTTGTTCTCGATACCGCTTTAAAACAGACAAAAAAAGCACAGGGGGATTTTGGGCGGACACAATACAGCACTGCCAATCTTACACGGCAGTCCGAAGAGGCTTGGAAAGGTTTCAAAGAAGCCCTGGGAAAAGTTTTGCTCGAAGCTCTGAACGTAAATAAAACCCTGATGTCAACAATTGATGTAATCAAAAATCTGACTTCCGCTGTAAATGGCAACGGCAGTGAATGGGCTTATGTTTTTCAGGAAATCAAAATTTATGCCATGAGCGGCATTAAAACAATCGCCGCCGTATTGACCCCCTTCTGGAATAGCGCCGCTTCCGGCGTTATGAACTTTTGGAATCTTTTCAAGACTGCCGGTGAAAATATAAAGAACGTAATGTTTTGGCTCGCTGAAAACTGGGATAAAATTTGGGATAATATGCTGGACATTGCAATTGCGGCCTCAAAAGATATGCTTGTCAATTTTACTTTAGTTCCGCGCATCATGATAGGCAATGCCGTCGAATGGGGAAAATTGTTTTTCAAAAATTTTACTCAGCCGTGGAATGCAAAGGAAAATTTCTCGGATTTTTTTGACAGTGCAATTCAGCAGGCAACAGAGAAATTTGCCAATTCAGGACTTAAAAACCTCGAAAAAGTAAGGGAAAAAGCCGGGATGACGGAATTACCCGAACTGAAAATAGCGGATTTGAAAAGCGATTGGCAAATACTCATGGAACTTATTAAAGACCTTCAGAAAATTCCCGGCGCGATAAATGATATAAGCGTTGAAACCGACGAAAAAATCAAGAAACTCTTTGAAGATAAAATGGCACAGGTAAACGCGGGCACGGACGCTAATATGCAAAAGGCCGTACAGGAAAATAAAGAAGGGCCCAAGGCCCGCGTCGAGACAACCGTAGCGGATGCCGTCCGGCAGGGTTCTTTCGAGGCCTTGAAGCTTGAGAACATGACGATTTCCAAGCCTGACCAGAAAACGCTTGATTATGCCAAGAAAACCGAGGAGCATACAAAGAAAACCAGCGAGTCCCTTGTAAAGCTCCTGAATAAAATTACCGAAAGCGGCACCATGACTTTAGTCGATGCCGAGAGCCAATAGCCTCTTTTTTATCCTGCCCGTCTGATTTTCGCCGCAACAAAGTGAGCGGCCCTACAAAAGACACTTCGTGTCCTCCGTGGGTTGACATCTTTCCCTTTCTTTAACTCTGAACGTTTAACCCTTCGCAAGCCACGAAGTGGCATTATAAATCGGACTCCGTCCGTGAGCGAAGACAATAAAAGGAACTTCGTTCCCATGAGTATTACATACAAAGGCGCGCGCGACGGCGGCACATCATTAAATCAGAATACACTTTCAGTAAGAAGAATTCTTGTTTTTTATTATACGGCGAAGGAGACAAGTCTTGATGTTTACGCTCAGCCGCAAATACCGGCATCCGGCGCGGCACATCCCGCTTATCCGGCGCTGACCTGTTCGGAAATCTCCATTGCCAAGGAAAACGGCACTGTCGGCGGTACTTATCTGGTAACATGCACATATTCGGCTGACGCTTCAAACGGCACGATAGATTTATCCGGCGATACCGCGCCCTGGGATTTGAAGCCTTATAATTTCTCAATTCAGCCCGTGGACAATGTGGTCCCGTTTACCAAGGCTTATAAGACAGGCGATAAACAGGGAGCGCCGTCCAAACCGGTTGTTTCATCTTCAGGCTTTCCGCTTTCCGCGCAGACGAACGAAGCAAACAAAATGTTAAGATTTTCCTATAACCTCAGATATTTTGCCAACAGCTGGATTGACGCTTACTATGACACGATAAACAATTCTTACCTGATGGTCTGCGGATATCCGTTCCTTCCCGGAAAAGGCCTCCTGCGTACATTGTCCCCTAAGTTTCTCCGGACTTATGACGATGACGGCACTGTCAAGTGGGAATATTACCAGGTCGATATCGAAATAGAAATCTGCAAAAAGGGCTGGGTGCAGAAGCTTGCCGATGCCTCATGCTGGTTTCTGGAAGCGGATGGAGAAGGCGCCCTTAAACCCAAGCGCATTTGCAGACTCGAAGATAAAGATAATGTCTATTATGGTTCTTATGGCAAGCTGACAGACGCTCATCCATCCCTCGGAGAGCCTTCACCCGTTGACGAACCTTTCCCTCTGAATGGTTCCGGGGGTATTGCCGCTTATGACGGAGAGACTGGAAAATTTAAAATTACTTATCTCCCCTTTGAAGAAAAATACGCCAACAGCTGGGGCGGCCTCAGCCTCCCGAAAAACAGATAAGGAGCTTGTGTCATGGCAAATCAAAGAGTTCTTTCAGCCACCCCCTACGCGATAAACGCAATCCGCAAAGCCGCGAACCTCCCCCGCAATATGCTTCCCGCCCCCGGACAGCGACGCCCTATATATATGCCGTCAAAGGCAGCCGGTTACAACGGTTATTTTAAAGTTACAAATACTTCTGAGGGCGAATCCCTTTCTGTTACTGTGGCACTTGGAAAATGCAGAATTAATACAGCTGGATTTACGGTTGTGGAAACGGCAGTATCAATAACGGGCAGCGGTTATGTATATCTTCAATCACAGAAATATGAAGATGGAAGTATCGATCCTCCTCAAATTCTTTTTGCCGAGTATGAAGACGATTCCGAAAATCCCCCGGCCGTTGTAGAGGGCTACTGCAAAGAACCCCTCGCGCAGATTATTGTAAACGAAGACGGAGACGCCATCGAAAATATCATCCAGACTCAATACGGCTTTTTAAAAACTTTTATATTTGGGGAATGCATATCATGAGTACACCGTGGATGAATAAAAGAACTCGCACTCCGATTGCCGCATACGATGAGAACGGCAAATTCCTGCATCCTATAATGTGCGATACCTGCCCTTGTGACGGCCTCTACCCTATCAGTGTTTTAGGTCTGAATTTTTTAAAAAGTTATATCGGTAGCATTGAACCGAATGTTTCCGGAGGCACAATGCACAATACACTTTGGGTTCCTATGACACCGGAATTTAGCGACGGGACTCCCCGGGGCTGGCAGCCTGCTAAATTTCTTCCTGACGGAAGCTGGCAGTCTGGATACTGGGAGGAAACCAGCCTGTCTCAATTCTGCGATTGTTCATCTATATATAATATTGGATGGTGGGGCATTGAAAATTTACAGCTTGAGAAAATGCAATTTACTCAGCCGTCATGGTTTCTGAAATGTATGGGGCCGGAACCCCTTCCGGATCGCGAATATTGTACGCTTGACAGGGATTTTGGGATTGTAACCGAATTCGGCTCGGTTATCAGTTCGTCCGGCTCTGCCGGGACGGTTAAATACATTATCAAGGACAGATACGGAGAGATGATTGGATACAGGACATTTACCTTCGACAGCGTATCCGTCAGAGGCACATGGCCTATAGATTGCAGTAAACCCTCCAGCTTTCCGGAATTCGGAAAATACGGCAATCTCAATGTTTCCGGTGAATTAATGGAAGATAATTGCATGGTATGCGCCGCCCTCTTAACCGAAGAGGTAGAAGGCTCGGGAATTTTCCGTTCCTCCGAAGTCGTGCAGAACGTCTATGATAAAGACGATAATTTAATCATATCGTGGAATCATGGTCTTTATTCCGTTCCTCAAATATATTCGGGCCCTTGCGAGATGGCAATTATTATAGGCACTCAGCCGATTACCATAACTAACCCCGCAAAAAAATGCATATATACTTATGAGTCCGAATATATAGAGTGCGCGTGGACGAAACCTAAAAAAATAGGGACTGTTTGCGGTTACCCCGAAAATTATTCTACCGAATGGGAATATGTAGAGAGCACCTGTAAGGCGAGAATAAGTATAATTACCGACAGTTGCAGAGGCGCAAATAAGTGCGAGTTTGCTGCAGCACCGATTTTTGATGACCCACCCGAATTAGACCCTCCGGAAGGCTGTTCGCTTTGCGTCAATCCGGAAGCCGGCTCATGGTATGTTATAGATGTATATATTTATGATAGAACAGGCTCAAGTTCGGTTGATTGCGGCGGCGGGGAGCATCCCTGCGGCGGAAATCAGCTCGGGAATTTTTATAAAGCTACCCCTATTCCGGTCAATGGCTGTTACGAGGGCTTTCCGTCTTGCGGAGACGGGCATTATAATTATTACGAGGGTAGATGTGATGCTCAGGGATTAGGTGGAAATATAGTAGCGGGGCCATTCGATGAAACTTATTGTAAGTGCTTGGCTGATTGCCTAAATAAACAACTTAAATTATGTGCGTGTCCACAAGAATTTTGTTCCTAAAGGAGGATTTTATGGAAATAGACGAAAGCGTAAAAAATGAACCCGCGGTTCTGGAATATTTGGAAAATAAAAATTCTGAAAATCTTTTAAAAGCCCTGAGCGGAAGAAAGGATGTTGGAATAAGAAACGGCATCCTTAAAAAATTAACTGATGAAGACTGGAAACACTCAACGATTGATGTTAATAAAGTGAAACCATGCGGAGGTTGCGGAGGCGCTTCATTTGCGCGGACTCAGGACGGAACGCATCCCATGCAGTGCATAAATTGCGTCTCCGGTCATTTGGCCAGCGCAATGACATTTTGCTCTGAAATAATAAAAGGCTATGACGGCGTTATTTTTGCCGACAAGCCAAATCATGTTCCTCTTATGTTTGGAGATATCGAACATGCTGAACGTCAATGCGTCAAGATATTTCCGGCGCTCAGTGAAAAAATCAGACAGCTTAAATTGAAAACTCAAAACCTTAAAACATTTAATTTCAGCGGGGCGTTGACTGAGCTCAATAATCTCTTCTGGGAAACCGAAGAACTGAAAAACAATGAAACCGAAATTGCAAAAACTGAAAATTTATAGTATAATAAATACACACATAAGGGAGATGCAAAAATGAAAAAGCTGTTTTTTATATTACTGCTGGTTTTCTCTCTGACAGGATATTCAGAAGATAAATTCACCCGCTATCACATGGGCTCTGTCGAAATCCCAGATGTGAATAAATCCGCTTTATTTCTGAAAGTTCCTTGGCTTCCCGAGGTTCCTGTAATTCTTACACCCAACCATTGTTTAGTTTGCAAGGATGAGGAGCAGGAAAAAAAGAGATATTCCTATATTGAAGTTTGGGAAATGTACATCAAATATGTAAATGAAAAAGACCCTCTTCAGAGACAACTTAAAATAAGAGTGATAGGGCTTCCGTACTACAAAAAAGAACTTCCTAAAAAAGTGAATTATATACCCAGGGGCGCAGCTGAACCCTTTATAAAACTTATAGGAGAACTCTTATTCCCTTATAATTTCGATTATGATGTTTATTATAAAAACGATGAAGTTGTTTTTAAGATTAAAAACGGCCTTGACCCAAAAGTTGTAATTGCCTTTCAGGACAAGGCTAAAACTGGTTTTCTGACCTATAAAGATTTTCTCTCCAAGGGCGACAAGCCCTATTACGAAAGCAAAGATAAATCCATAATCATTTACGGAAGACGATAACCCCGGCACCCGCCCGGTAAAAACCAAGGGAAAATAATCTTTTCCCTTTTTGTTTTCTTCGCGCCTTTGCGCCTTTGCGTTAAATTTCCCCCCCCAGTCCGCCGTAGCCTTGTGCATAGGCGGATTCCGTGTTCTCCGTGTATTCTGTGGTTTCATCAGTTGACATTCTCCCCTCTTCTAAAGAGTGGAGAATATTATGCCGAACTTTACGATTTATTATGTTGTGCCGACGGGAAAAGCCTATGCTTCTGACGGAAGCGAGATAACGAATGACAACCTGCCGGAAATACGCTTCACGCAGAGAACGATTATCAACTGGCAGCTGCTTAATTCTCTTGAGGTGAACGCAGATGGAGACTTCACCGACTTTTACACGGGCTTTGCGGGTAAAACCATAAGCGCGTCGGCCTGTGTGGACAAAGATTATGACTGGGAAAATACAGGGGCCCTTGCTGTCGGCCTGACAAATGGCGTGGCTGTTTCGACAGTAACGGTCTCCGGATACACGCCCCCGGACAGCCCTCTTGTTCGGCCCCTGGGTAAAATCGAAATCGGCTCGCAGTCTTTCTATTATTGCGCCTGTGTGAAGTCCGGGGAGAATTATATTTTCACCTGTGCGGATGAAGATTATATCGCCGCGAATTTCACGCCTTCCGCTGATTATGCCGCCGATACTGAATTGACGGTACACGAGGCCGCGATTATCAAGGCCACGTCTGCCGGGGGCCTGATAGATATCACTTCTTATGCTACGGGCTTGTTTATTTTGACTCTGATTTCAAATAATCCCGTTTACAAAACCCTCATAGAGGGAAAAACCAAAATCGATGATTGCGCCCAGGAGTTGAAGATATTCTCCAGTGAAAGTGAAAGCGAGCCTGAGTTTATCGGGGAGTATGATATCAGTTGTTTGAATTGCCGCGATTATAACGGCCCCGATGCGGTAAATCCGTCTTCTGTCGATTATACGGCACTTGATTCTCGATATTTGAAACGCGCGTCCGACTTGTCTGATCTGTCCGATCCGCCTACAGCCCGGGCAAATCTTTCACTCGGCGATTCTGCCACAAAGAATGTCGGCACTGCTTCCGATGAAGTAGCCGCCGGAGATCATACGCATAGCGAATTGCATTCTCATAGCAACAAGGCCTTACTTGACACTTATACGCAGACTGAAACAAACCTTGCAAGCGCGGTAAGCAATAACCATACACACAGCAACAAGGCTACTCTTGATGCGATACCTAATCACAGTTCCGCGAGTACCGGGCAGGTTATCAAAAAACAGTCCGACGGAAGTCTTGCGTTCGAAGACGAAACCGGCGGCGGCATTACATCAAGAACAGGTGTATATCGCACTATTTACATCGACGCCGGAGCAATGGTTTCTCGTACCACGAACGGGGCCGCTTCAGGAACGAAGGAATATGTCACCAATGACATAATGGCTGATTACTTTGATTTTGATGCGGCCACAGATGAAGCTGTCCAGTTTAAAATGTCTATGCCTGACGAATGGGATCGTGATACAATCAAGGCAAAAATCTTCTGGACAAACGGAACAACCGCAGGAACAGGCGATGTAGTTTTCGGTGTCAGAGGCGGGGCCGTCAGCAATGATGATGCGATAGATGCCGCCCTGGGAACGGCCCAGACTGTAGCAGATACATTCATAGCGGACGGCGATATGCACATAACAGCCGCTACTGCCGCTCTCACAATAGGCGGCACTCCGGCGCTTGGCGATATGCTGTTCATGGAAATTTACAGGGACGCTGATAATGCCGCGGATACATATACTCAGGACGCGCGCCTGCTCGGTATTCAGATCCAATACAAGGAATCAGCAACGGAGCCTTCAATATGGTAATACTTCCGCACAGGCGAGCGCATTTCAGAGATTCATTTTCTCCGGATGATTTAGCCGGGCTGATTGAATGGCTTGACGCTGACACTATAAGCGGAAACGATGGGGACGCTGTAGCGACATGGACGGCTCGAACTGGCGCAAATGCTGTTCAGGCTACCGAGGCAAATAAACCGCTTCTCAAAAAAGGCGCGAACGGCATAAACGGCCATAATGTCATTCGTCCGGACGGCTCAAATGATTATATGAGTATTTCTATTAATTTGAGAGGGTACACACAATGGACCTGGTTCATGGTATTCCAGAATTCAGCTGATGCCGGCGTTATTGCCGATTATAAATACGGAGGTGGGGCTTGGGCTATTCGTAGAAAAACAGCAAGCTTTTATGACGGTGGAACAAGAGGCGGAACGTGGGCGTATGATACTAACCCTCATGTTTATTCAGGTTCTGCTAAAAACTCAGGCACTTATAATCATTTTATCGACGGAGTTGATAAAGGGAACGGAGCGTTCGGAACTGCTAGTTTTATTGAAAGCGGAGACACAATAATTCTTGGTGCCAATAGAACCCCTGACGGAGATTGGTATGCCGGAAAAATCCGTGCGTTTTTGATTTATAACGTTCAGCATTCAACTGAAAATAGGCAACTCGTAGAAAATTATTTAATGAACGATGCAGGAATCTAAATCATGTTTTTTCTCAAAATGAAAAATTGTTCTGAAATTAATATTCACGACAGAAATTATTTTTTGTCTTATCTGAAAAATTTAAATTTGCCGGTATTGAAAAACATTGATTGGGATAAAGTTCAATTTTATTGGAACTCTGATATGAAGATTCCTGTAATTGCTTGTTTCTCACAGTGGCATCCGGATAAAATATTTCTTTGCGCTTATGCAAAAGTTTATTCCATGCTCATAGGTTCTACCGTGCATGAATTTGTCCACATGGCACAAATGAAAAGATATGGCTTTTTTCTATATACACTCCTGAACATTCCCTTCTTGCGGGAATGGACCCTGGAAAGAGAAGCGAGAAAATACGAATCGTTGACAGAAACCTTAATTAATAAATAAAAGGGCTTTGCCCGGAAAGAAAGAAAATGAAAAAAGTAATCGTAATGCTGGGACTCGTAATCGCAATGGTAATCATGTTGTCCGGATGTGCCACCCCAACCGTCATTACGGAATACGACGTTCAGGGAAACATCACAAAAAAAACGGAAACAAGCGAATCAATTGTCGAACAGATAATTGCCTCGACCAAGGGAAAAACTGTCGTAGCGTTCCGTGAATGGTACGGGATAGTCATGAGGGCCGAACCCTCTACTGAAACACTCTTTGCTCTCGATCTCGGTTATATTCACAAAAATACCGGCGTTGTATCAGTTTTGAAAGATCAGCAGAACCTTGACAAAGTCGCTGATATCGTCAAAGCGATAAAGCAGACTGATTCCGTCTCCGCGTCGAGTACCGGAGTCAGCAGCTCTTCTGGCACGTCCACAAGTACCGCCGTCACTTCAAACTAGACAACCGCCCGGCGTTGTCCGGGCTTTCAGCGAGAGGGCAGTGATCAAGCTGTCTTCTCTTTGAAAAAGCAGGTGAACCATGAAAATGAATATTTATGAAGTCCGCAAGGAAACTTTACGGTTAAAGTTGAAAGCTCCTGATGATTACATTCAGACTCTCAATGAAAATCCGGAGGCTATTGACCATATTGCCAACGGCGTTGGTTCAGAAGAAAATATTACATATCACGCCACTCCCGATACAATAGAATGTTTGAATGTCAATCCCTCAAGCCATATACATGACTGGATGTATAACTTTCCTGAATATTTTGAGACATTTGAAGAGGGCATGAGATGGAAAAAACTTGCCGATGACTGGTTTTATGAAAACATGCTGACGCAGATTAACGCTTCATGGGGCTGGGCATTCAGGCAGACGCGGAAGGTCAGGGCGTGGTTCTATTACAGAATGGTACGGATTTTTGGAACAAAGTCTTTCTGGGCTGGAAAGAAAAAACCGAAAGATTGGCGCGAACACAGGGAGTTTTTTATATGATTATCACCGGCGAAATGATACTGCTGTTTCTCGCTATTATCTCAGCGCTGTTTTCTGTCGTTTATTTTTTTTGGAAAGACAGGGAAAAAACAAACGCCACTTTTACGAGAATAAAAGATGAAACCAATGCCGAACTTAGTGAAATACGCAAGGATAACAATACAAATTTTAATGAATTGAAAACCTTGTTTTTCGGCATACGCGAAAACTACGTTCGCCATGACGTTTGCGATAAACGCCGGAAAGAATGCCCCTGCGTGGAAAAAATGAAAAGAATCGAAGAAATCGTCAATCTCAATGAGAAATGAAGCCCTCAAAGCGAGGGCTTTTTACGCAGATTTAACCCTCCGAAAACGCGGTACGTCAAAGTAAACCCGGGGCAGCCAGTCTTTACTTCAATTTATTTGTGAAGCCTATTTTCTTTTTGCGGGAGTTTCCGGCAGGGCCATGAGCTGGCGGACCGCCGTGAATATCACTTCAACATTGCCATCATTTTTATCCATGCGCTTTTCAGGCGTCTGGAGATAATCCGGGAACAGCGTCTCAAAGCGAAATAAAGGAGAAGGGGAATGACCTTGTAACTTCCTCCGGATCTTCGGACGAAGCCATTTCCGCGAAGCTCGCGGCCCATTCGTCTATTATGGCTTTGGAGTGAGCATACCATCTGAGGTCTTTGAGATTTATAACGGCGGCGTGGTCTGTTTCCCTGTCAGTGAACATAGCGACGACAGCGCCTGTCTTATGATCTATAAGTTTGGCTTCCATTGCCACGGAACCGGCATTAAGCATGTTCACGAGACTGGCGCCGGGAATGAAAAAACCGGCCACGTTTCCGGCGGCATTGAAAAATGCTTTTGTCGGCACCAGTTCGATAAGGGCAAGATGGAGTACCAGGGTTTCATCGTCGGCCGTTTCAACAACCTTGAGCTTGCAGTCGGGATTTTCCTGGAGCGCGCTTACAAAGGCGTCTCTCATGTATTTTGCCATATACGCGATATCTTTTTTCATATCTGCTAATTTAGCCTCATTGACTTTCTGCCACCAGTTGCCGTCCATGATATGGGTGGTGTCAACCGGCATTATTTTTATTTTTTTGAAACGTTCCCAATCCAATTTTTTTTCATACCAGAGACGGTTGAATGGGAATGATGCTTTCTGGTCAACGAGTCTTTTGCTGTCCGGCAAGAACGGGGTTATCTTGGCAGGGGCTGAACTCATCACTTCATAGCTGGTTTCGCAAGCTGATGGAAAAATAAAAAAGAATGCCAGCGCAATGCTTCCTGAAAGACGGTAAATAAACCCAAAAGACTTTTTTTTAATCATAATAAATCCCTATTCGTAAGTTATCAGAAAATATACTCTGCAAATTTTAAAAATCAATTGTACCCATGATGGAGGTGCTGTCCGCCGTCCACATAAAGTATTTGTCCGGTGATGGAATTGTTTTCAGCGAGGAAAAGACAGGCGTTTGTCAGGTCGTCCATTGAAACCGCTTTGGCCATTGGCACGGATTTGAGGGTCTTTTCCATCTTGGAATTTTCCATGCCTACGGGTGGGAGTACGGGGCCAGGGGCTATGGCGTTGACCCTGATACGGGGCGCCCACTGGATGGCGCTTATCAGGGTTGTGTCGGCAAGGACTTTTTTGGAGAGAGCATAGGAACCGGCAGAACTGTTTATCTTATTTATTCTCTGGTCCAGGATGTTTATTATGCAGCCTTCCTGTATTTCAGAGGAGTACAATTGCTTCATGAGCTCAAAGGGTGCCTTGAAATTTATTTCAAACTGTTTTCTTGCCTCTTCCGGAGTCTCTTCCGAAATGCTTTTCTCGTTGTATATGGAAGCGTTGTTTATAAGGATATCAAAGGGCCCTGCTTCGGTGAATATTTTTTTGGCTGCGTTAGGGGTAGAGAGTTCGCACTGGACTTTCCGGTGTCCGGCGGTTTCACCTCCTATTTCGCTGAGGAGTTCCGATGCCGCTTTTCCTGAGCGGTTATAATGGATGACTATAAATGAGCCGGCATGGGCGAATGCCTGGCATATCGCTTTTCCTATCCTTACTGCTCCGCCTGTCACAAGAACTCTTTTGCCTTTTACATCCATAAAGCATGCCCCTTTATAATACAAAACAGTTTGTTTTTTCATATTTCAAGATTAAATTGAGAATTAATATCGCAAATTCTGAAGGATGCGGTTTCAGAAAACGATGAACTGAACACTGCCCTAGAAATCCCGAAGAATATATAAAAAGTGAAAACGGTAGTTAATAATTATGAAAAAAATGGCTTGTCGGCAGATTATAAATGATATTGAGTCTGAGTTTCCCAGTCTTCCCATAAAATACCACATTCCGTGGAAAGATGTTACCACGCTGGGAGTGGGCGGAGAGATACCTATACTTGTGGAACCGCCTGAGGATATATCCCTGGTGCATCTTCTTAAGCATTGCAGAGAAAAAAGTATTCCCGTTTTCATACTGGGCGGCGGGAGCAATATCGCGGGTATGGATGAGAGTTTCGAGGGTTTGGTCATACGTCTGCGGCAGAATGACTTTGTCAAGATAAAATTCGGCAGGGAACATATTACCGCAGGGTCAGGTGTCAGGCTTTATGATCTCATACTGGCATCGGCAAACAAAGGTTTCGGGGGGCTTTCCGCGTTGTCCGGCATTCCCGGCACACTTGGGGGAGCTTTGAGGATGAACGCCGGCGCGCATGGTGTCTGCATAGGTTCCTTTGTGACTGAAATCTGCGGGTTTAATTCAAAGGGCGTTCCATGGAGCGCTTCAAAAAGTCATCTGACATGGTCTTACAGAAGCAGTTCTGTTCCGGATGATATTATTATCACCGCGGCAATTATCAGGCCTGAAAAGGTGGAACAGGAAAGTGAACTGCTGAAAATCCGCGCCGAACTGGACAGCAGAAAGAAGAGCAATCCTTCAGGCCGCAGCGCGGGCTGTGTTTTTCGCAATCCTTCCGAGGAAGATTCAGCGGGCCGCCTGATCGATATTTCAGGCTGCAAAGGTTTGACGGAAGGTAGCGCCATGGTAAGCGATGTTCACGCTAATTATTTTATAAACAAGGGTTCCGCAAGCGAAAAAGACTTTCTGGAACTCGCGGTAAAAGTGAGAGAAAAAGTCTTTTCAGAAAGTGGTGTTTTTCTTATGCCGGAAGTATGTTTTGTGAATGAAGAGAGCCGGAATAAACTTGCCTCCGGGCCCGTTAAAGTGGCGGTGCTGAAAGGCGGTGCCAGCAGTGAACGGGAAGTTTCCCTGATATCAGGAAAAGCTGTTGCGGATTCATTGCGCAAGGCCGGGTATGAGGTTATGGAAATAGACATAAAATCCCTTGAAATAACCGAAGAAATGAAAAAGGCTGATGTTGTTTTTCCTGTTCTGCACGGTGGTTTCGGCGAGGACGGGCGTATACAGAAACTGATGGAAGATGCCGGGTTGAGCTTTGTCGGGTGCGGAAGCAGGGCATGTGAGCATATAATGGACAAAGTCGTGAGCAAGAGGCTGATGGATGAGAATTCGATATTGAACGCGCCTTACGCTGTCTTGCCGGCCGGAGAAAAAGCCTTTCCGAAGAACCTTAAATTTCCTGTTGTTGTAAAGCCGCCTAAGGAAGGTTCGACTTTCGGCATAAGCCTTGTTGAAACAACGGACGGCTGGGAGGCGGCGTTGAAGGAATCTTTTGAACACGACAAAAGCGAAGCGCTGGTAGAAGAATACATAGAGGGCACTGAAATAACCGTTGGCGTTGTCAATGGCAAGGCTTTGCCGGTGATTGAAATAAGATATCCGGGCAAAATGTTTGATTATGACGCTAAATACACACACCTGAAGGGTGAGACGCTTTATCTCTGCCCGCCCAAATCCCTGAGTGATGAAATTCAGGAAAAAGCCAGGGACATAGCGGAGAAGTTTTATAAGGCCGTAAATGCCAGGGATATGGTCAGGGTGGATATGATAGTAACCGCCAAAGGGCCTATATATGTTCTTGAAGGAAACAGTATCCCCGGTTTTACAGAAAGCAGTCTGCTTCCGAAATCCGCTAAAGTAGCCGGGATGTCTTTTGTTGCCCTCTGTTCAAAGCTGGTAAAAACAGCGCTTGACCGGAAAAAGTGAATCAGAACAGATTATTTACAAATTCGTAAATATCCGTAAGGGACTTCAGTTTTCCGGGAGGAGGTGTTTTAAGGGCACCGCAGACAAGGAGCGGCACCGGATTTTTTGTATGGGAAGCCGAAAAGAAGTCTTCACAGTTACCGTGGTCGCTTGTTACTATCAGGGCCATTTCTTCCGGGAGTTTCTTCGAGAGCGCGCAGATGAAATCGCCAAGTTCGCTTAGCACCTTACCGAGCGTTTCTTCTTCACTTTTATGTCCGGCCCTGTCCGTGAGAAAATACTCGAAGAGGGTAAGGTCGTTTTCTTCGGCTATTTTTATCAGGTGGGACGCGGATTCTGAAGGTGTTATTTCTGGTATGTCGAAGTCGCCTGACATGCTTTTTCTGGTCAGGTCGTGATATACGGCCTCTCCTCTTAGGAGATATTGAAGGTCCCTGATGTATCCCAGCGAACATTCTGTCATTACCGAGGTAACCGAGCTGCGGCGGGTGTCCCTGAGCTTCTGCAGATCAAAATATACGTAGGCGTTTGCAAAAGCGACGGATTTACCTTTTTTAATCAAAGTGGAAAAAATATTCTGTTCCCTTATGATTTTTCTGATGCTCGGCCCCGGAAATCCCTGCACGTGGCGTCCCATTATTTCAGCCGCGTTAATGCCGGTGAAAAGCGCGCATTGTCCCGTCGCGCTCTGCGGTATTCCGTCAATGCCGAGACATGCGTCCACCGGGACTGAGTGCTTCGCAAAAAGATTTATGAAATCATCTCCGCAGTATTTGCGGTAAACAGAGTTTTCCCATCCCTCCGGCGGAACGCCGAAACCGTCTATCATCAAAATAATGATTTTTAATCCGTTTTCCCTTTTCATATCTCTTTCGGGATATATTATATTTCTGACGCTTCGATAAACTAAACCTTAGATGAAAAGGATTAAAACGGTTTATGCTTAAAATATCAAGGATTTTCATTTTATTTTTCATATCGCTCAATCTTTGTGCCTCAGAAGTGAAGCTTCTGGGAACTGCCCGTCTTGATTCTCTGATGGGACTCACTGAAGACGCCGGGAGATTGGCGGAACGTGTTTCGCCCGGATCTTCTCTCCTGCTTGTGATGGGCCTTACAGCTTTTACCTTTGACAGTAAATACAAGGATTTTGACCTCACCGCTCCAATAAGCTTATACCTCTATTCCGTGGAGGGCGATAACAAAGAAAGCACCGAAGAATGGTGCGCTGTTTTTAAAAAGAAAGGCACAACGCTGCCGAAGTCGATAAAATATGGAAATGAGACTGCTTTTCTCAAAGAAATAAATGGAAATGCGGTTTTTAGTTTTTCCAAAAAACTTATTGATTCGATATCATCTCTGCCGGAATGCAAGGATGAAAAAAAACAGCTTTTCATTTCTCTCAGCGTCGCGGAATACCTTAAATGCTGTAAAAGCACATTTCCTGAATTGAAAAAGGAATTGATGAAATCACTGCTTAACAGCAGGAGTGTTCCCGAGAATACGGATATAAGTTCTCTCAAGTCGCTTCAGGTAAAACTGGATTACGCGGAGGCCGCGCTGCGGCAGATTGAGCGCCTGGATATATCGCTCTCATTTACACAGGACGGAATTTCGATGAAAATGTCTTTGGCGCCTTCGAAAAACTCAGCCCTCGAAAAATTCATTTCAGTACAGCATTCTCATGATAAGAAACTGGCGCCGCTCTTCAGTGAAAAGATGATTACCGCTTCCGGTTCTCTCGCCGTTACGGAGGAGATGAAAAACGCTCTCATTGCTATGATAAAAGATATAGCGCTTGAGACGGCGGATGATGAGCGCAGGATGGAATATTCCGAACTTCTTTCCTTTGCCGTGAAAAACAGCTCAGGCAGTTTCTCATACTATTCTGATATTGACGGTGGATTGCCGCTTTCTTATTTTAAACTTTTCTGCGGGAATCCACAGAGCAGGGATTTTATGAAGCGCGTCTCAAAATACGCGGATATGAAAACGGAAAACAGCGGACTTTATAAATTATATTCTTTTAAGGCGATGGGAAAGCCGATGAGTCTTTTCTCATACATAGAGGACCGGGATATAGTTTTCCTTAACGGCAGTATTGAGAACAAAGACGCTATGGGCTTGATTGATGAAAAATGCCAGCTCACGGCTGTTCCCGAAAAATATTCAGGATGCTCCTTTGTCCTGATGGACAACAGCGTGTGCGAAGCGGCTTCGGAGATAGTGCTGTTTTTCAGAAAGGACGGGATTGCGGCTGATGTGAATATTTCATCTGAAACAGTCAAAAATTACATACCTAAAGAATTTCTCAAAAAAGGCAATAAAAAAGGCGGCAGAAAAGGGATAAAAATCAAGTCTGGAGAGTTCAGCGACTAAATCCCTGAATTGCCGCCCATGCTGAAATGATAATAGCTCCGGCGATTAAAAAGAAACAGCCCGCTTTGTTTTTTTCAGGTTCAGCTTGAGTAAAGCCGCTGTCGGTAAAAAGTTTTTCGAGAGTGTTGTTTATCTTGTTTTGCCTTGTATAAAACGCCCTGAGATTTTTCTGATCGGACTTATTAAGTTTTTTGACGGTATCGCCCGCACTGGTATAGATAACGTTGCCGAATGGTTTGAGCTTGAGCCCGAAGCCTCTGGCAAACGCTTTCAATGCCATTATTTTTACAATTTCAGGATCGAGCGGAATGCCGAAAACGCACTCGGCGAAGCCTCGTATATATTCGTTTGCCGCCTCGAAGTTCTCATTGTTTATGTAGGTCTTAAGCGCCTTTTGCAATTCAGGGTCTCTTATCACCTCTTCCAGAAATGGCTGAATTTCTTCGTATTTCATTGATTCTTCTCCGAAATATATTCGCGGAAAAAATTCGGATTTTGCCATTTTCACTGTTATTGCGGATTTCAGTTCATTGGGGAAGAGATGAAAGCTGATGTTGTATTCTCTTATGGTGTCTTCTATTATCCGTGTAACAGTCAGTATTATCGCGGAAGCTTCCTGACTTGTTTCGGGTTTACCGAAAATGCCCAGTGCCGCCAATATGTTTATTTGTTTTTCGCTCGGCGGAATTATAGTTGGGGCATCTTGGGGGGGCTCGGCCGGCATTGCGGCGGTTTCAGGATTTTGCGTAGGAGATACGGTTTCGCCCGTAAGCGGGTTTATAAAATTTTCTGTTTTTTCAAGGTTTTCGGCAGTGCCTGTGTCTGGACTTTTTTTGCGCAGAAAAAATTTTGAACATGACTGACATAAGGCCAGATATTTTTTTCTGTAATTTATTCTGACATCAGCGAAGCATGACGGGCATTTTTCAAGCAGGGCGTCATCCGGGAGTTCTTCCAGAGCAGTTTTCAGATATTCCTCCCCGCCGCCTTCTTTTTCCAGGAAGTCTGTTCCTATATGGGAGCTGCAGCGCGGGCATATTATACCTTTTGCCAGCTCTGCCGTGAGCGCTCTTATTTTGCGTCCGCACTTGCAGTCTACGAGAATGTATTTATCATCGGGCATCTGGATATATCCTCCTGAAAATTTAAAGTATCACTGATTTTTGAAAAAAGTAATAGATACTTGAAAAAATGAAAGGATGTTATAGATTAACTAATAGTATCACAAGAGTTAACTAAAAAAGGAGGAAGGAAAAATGGCATCAGCAGAAAGCAATCTCAAGAAGCTGGGACGCACAAACATCCCGATGAACTTCGTGAAGAAGAGCAATGGTTGCTGGAATCATGACGAATGGTTGGGCTTCTGCGACTTCTTGAAGGAAAAAGGCTACAATCCGATTGACTTTGATCAGGTCGGCCTGCTTCTTGAAAAGAAGAAAGCTGAATTTCTTTCAAAGAATTCATGTTCCTGCTCTCAGTAATTGAGCTAAATAAGATATCTTCTTCAGGAAGGTCTCTTATGGACATAACAGTTTGCCTATAGGAAAAAATCTTTTCTATAGGCAAGCTGTAAATGTTCAAATCCCCCAAGTAAATTCCATCCACCCTCCTCTTCTTTTTCTATTACAATCACATAAAAAAACGGCATTGGATTTTTCCATCTGGAAATGAGTTGAAAACTTGATTTGCTCTGATATCTTAATCAGGAGTTTTTAATTGTATTTTCTATTTGATGTTTTAATTCCAGGCAGTCAGAAAACTAAGGATTTTACTGAAATGAAGAGATTGAAAATTTCGGGTACAGGCTGTTCCCTGATGGATTTTTTATATTCAGGGATTGATTTTGAAAGCCGGGCTTTCAGAAACTATTTGTCTAAACGGGATGGCGATGGCGGCTTGGTCCCCGGGCATCTTGTTTTTCTTGATGGACTTGAGAAATTCGCCGGGAAAAAGTTCGACGGCATACTTCGGGAGCTGACTGAAGGAAAAGCTCCCGCGGCTTTCAATCTCGGAGGGCCCGCGATTGTCGCGCTGATAAACACGGCACAGCTTCTCCATGACAGAAATGTCGAAGTTGATTTTTATGCCGCCGCCGGTAAAGATGAAATAGGCGACAGCCTTTTCTCAATCCTCGCCAAGACACCTGTCAACACGGATAATTATATAAGAGTTGAAGGCGCCACTCCATCAACTTTTGTTTTGTCCGACCCGTCTTTC
The DNA here is from genome assembly GCA_001803225.1 of Lentisphaerae bacterium GWF2_44_16. Taxonomy (GTDB): domain Bacteria; phylum Verrucomicrobiota; class Lentisphaeria; order Victivallales; family GWF2-45-14; genus GWF2-44-16. The sequence goes on from MHBF01000071.1 coordinate 20,825, forward strand.
AATGGAGGAAAAGGCGAGAGGACTTTCATCAACGATATAGGGACGGCGTGGAACTTCAGCCCGGCTGATATAAAAGAAGACTTTTTTGATTCGGAAATAGTGCTTTTCGGCGCGACGGCCCTCGTTCCCAATATTCACGACGGACTTACCGGGCTTCTGAAAAAAGGAAAAGATAAAAATTGCGTCAACATTGTGACGACGGTCTTTGATTTCAGGAACGAAAAGAAACATCAGGGCGAGAAGTGGCCTCTCGGCGAGAGCGATGAAAGTTTCAAATACATTGACCTGCTGATAGTCGATCATGTGGAATCCCTCAGAATAAGCGGAGAACGTGATGTAAAAAAGGCTATCGGCTTTTTTATTGAGAAAGGTGTGTCCTCATTTATCGTAACAAACGGCGCTGAAAATTTGACCGCTTACTCAGACGGCAGACTTTTCAGAAAGCAGGAACTGCTTTCCCTGCCTGTCTCCGCTTCGGTGGTGAAAACATTGGAAGAACATCCTGAATTGAAGGGCGACACTACCGGATGCGGTGATAATTTTGCGGGCGGAGTGATAGCCTCGCTATGCCGTCAGCTGACTGAACGCGGCAAAGGCGGTCTTGATATAGCGGAAGCCTGTGCCTGGGGAATCGCCTCCGGCGGTTTTGCCTGCTTCTACATGGGCGGTACCTACCTTGAAAAGACAAAGGGCGAAAAACTCGGAAAAGTTTCAGCCCTGTATCAGGATTATAGCAAACAGATAAAGGAAATTTACAGGCCCGCCTGATAATAAATATGAAAACCTTTTTAATTACTGTAACCCTGCTTGTCATGTCAAACATTTTTATGACTTTCGCATGGTACGGGCATCTGAAAAATCTCAATGGCAAAGCATGGTACATTGCCGCTCTCATCAGTTGGGGCATTGCTTTTTTCGAGTATCTTCTTCAAGTGCCGGCGAACAGAATCGGACATTCGACGCTTTCTCTGCCGCAGTTGAAGATACTTCAGGAAGTGATAACGCTTTCAGTTTTCGTCCCCTTCTCAATTTTGTACATGAACGAGGGAGTGAAACTGGATTATCTATGGGCCGGTCTCTGTCTTATGGGAGCGGTTTTCTTTATATTCAGGGCTGGATAAAAAAATCAAATCGAAAGGTTTTTTGATAAGTGAAAAAAATAAAGACAGTCGTTGTAGGGCTTGGCAGGATTGCCTGGTCCTGCCATATCCCGGAAATAATGAAACATGAAGGTTTTGAGCTTGTCGCGCTGCTTGATCCGCTGGAAGAGCGCCGCAAGGAGGCTGAAAAGGAATTTAAAGCGAAAAGTTATTCGTCCCTGAGTGATGCCCTCCGTGAACAGAAGCCTGATCTGGCTGTAATAGCGTCGCCGACAATGTTTCACGCTGCGCAATCCATAGAGGCGATGGAAAATTCCTGCGATGTTTTCTGTGACAAACCTATGACCATTTCTTACGAAGAAGCCCTTTCCATGGAAAAAGCCATGAAGAAAAACAATCGCAGGCTCATGGTATATCAACCGCACAGGGCTACAGCCGAAACGATTTCCCTCAGAAATATCCTGGCCGAGGGGCTTATCGGAGAACTTTATATGATAAAGTTCGGGAGTTCCAATTACGTGCGAAGAAATGACTGGCAGGCTTTTCTCAGAAACGGCGGGGGGATGCTGAATAATTACGGGGTGCATTTTATAGACATGCTTCTTTATATAGCCCAGTCTCCAGTTAAAAATATTTCATGCAAACTGAGACGAATAGCGAGCCTCGGCGATGCCGATGACGTGGTGAAGGCCGTGATAGAGACACAAAAAGGGCTTATTCTTGACATTGATATTAATATGGCTTCCGCTTTGCCCATTACGCCATGGCAGATTTTCGGAAAAAACGGCACTCTTATTATGGACACTGAAAAAAAAGAATGGAAAGCCCGTTTCTTCCGCCCCGAAGAACTTCCCGACTCGGAAGTATATGAGGAAGTGGCCGCGCGGAACAGAAAGTATCCGGGGGACGGCGGGGTAATATGGCATGAAAAGAGTTTTCCTTTATCGGATTTCCAGCCTGTAAAATATTATGACAAGTGTTACGAATATTTTGCTCTCGGCAAAACGCCTTTTATCCCGATAGAGGAATCCGTTGAACTTATACGCGTAATAGAAGAATGCAGAAAAACGGCGGAAGCAAACCAGTAAGGCTTTTTATGCGTCCGGTGCTTATATGGACATATCACAGGGTTTTGCCCGGAAAAATTCACGGGGCGCTGACTGCTGCTGTTTTTGATGAACAGCTCAGTTTTCTGAGACATGCCGGATATTCATTTATCGACACTGCCGGGCTTGCGGAGTGGTTCAGCGGCAAACTGGACAGAAACGCGAAATATACAATGCTGACCTTCGATGATGGCTGGGCGGACAACTTGATATGGGCTTCGCCTATTCTGAAAAAGCACGGGGCCAAAGCTGTTATCGCCATTAATCTCTCTCTGATAAACCCCTTGAAACGGGAATTCATGCTTGAAGAATTTCCTGAAAAGTATCCGCTTGTCAATTCCAAGGACGCACTGGAAAACGCGGTTTATAAACGAAATTATGATTCGTTTCTCACATGGGAGGAGCTCGGACGCCTCCAGAAATACGGGATATGGGATATCCAGTCGCACGGAGCTTCTCATTTCGGTGTCTATAAAGACCTGAAAAAGATTGAAGGCTTTTTCCCGGAGAAAAAGCACTGGACAATGGAATACGCCTTGGATGGACCGCCTTTTTCCGGCGCTCCCAAAGGTAGGTTCGCGAGCATTCTTTCTCACCCGCGCACCCTGCTTGCTCCTGATCTGGTCGATGCCTTGAAAAAATGCGATACTCAGGTTGAACGGATGAAAATATGCAAAAAACATCAGGAACCCGTAAGAACAGTGGAGAATGACGCGGAATTCATAAAGCGGATAAGCGAAGAATTTTCCTTTTGCAGGCAAATTCTTAAAGACAGGCTGAATGTCCATAGCGATTGCCTTTTCTGGCCCTGGGGCCATTATTCGGCGGCTGGTGTTAAGGCGGCGCTGCAATGCGGATATAAAATGCTTTTCACAATGGATAAGGATGCCGTAACCACGGAAACGGATGAAACATCTATTCCGCGTATTGCCGCCCCTGAAACATTATCCAGATTCAGAAAACAGAAAAAAATATTTTCCAGCCGCGCCCTGAGATCCCTCAGAAAAATTTATGTGAGTATCGCAAAAAAATAGAAACATTATCTCCAGTTGAATCAGTACACCGCGATAACGAATCCGGCACAAGATCCGACCTTGGACATAAATAATAAGAAAGTAAAGTAATTTATGAAGATATACTATTGCTTTTTAATTTTATTCCTGATTTTTATTGTTTGTTCCTGCTCTGAACAGAGAAAAATTAAGATTGCTCGCAAAAATTATAATGCAGGGTTATATACACAAGCTTTTGATGAATACATGCCTCTTGCACGAAAAGGAAATCCTGAAGCTCAATTTTATATAGGGCTTATGTTCCATGAAGGAAAAGGTACCCAGTATAATTTGGAACGAGCTTTTCTTTGGTTGTCAGCTGCAGCTAAGAAAGGTGTTCCACAAGCTCAGTTTAACCTTAGTTTAATGTATTCAAAGGGACAGGGTGTTAAAAAAAATGATTTATTGGCCTTCAGGTGGATGGAAAAAGCTGCAAATCAAGAGCTTCCAGAAGCTTTGGTTAATCTTTCCACATTTTATTATTCTGGGACTGTAGTAAAAAAAGATGCTAAAAAAGTTTTTGAGCTATTACAGGTTGCGTCAAAACAAGATTATCCCGAAGCTCAGATCAGACTTGCATCAATGTATTATACAGGAGAAGGAATTGAACAGAACTATAAGACTGCATTTGAATATGCACAACAAGCTGCAACACAGAATTTATCGGCTGCACAATATATGTTGGCTATAATGTATATTAAAGGAAAAGGAATTCCGAAAAATACTCAAAAGGGTATTAATTTACTTTGCTCATCTGCAGAAAATGGATACGAATTAGCTCAGATTGTTATAAGTGTTATCTGTCTTATGGAAGGGAATGAAAAACTTGCGGAAAAATGGCTTGACCAAGTGAGGGAAAAAGGAATTATGCAAGAATTATTTTTAGACAAAACATCTCCTTATATCTTGAAAAGTATTCCTTCGTTATCAGAGCTAAAAAGGGCTCTTAGTTCAATAAAAAATAAAGGAGATTCGAAAATGAAAAATAGTAATGAAACCATTTCAAATGATGCAATACAAATATGCACATATGTTCTAGATATTTTTTCGGATTTACGAAAACATGAACGTAACCGGCTTTTGCCGGGACTTTAAGACGGTTGCGACGAAGCGCAACCCAAGGTCTGGAGGTTTTTCGCAAAAAATATTAAGGAGCCGTAAAAAATAACCTTTACATTTGCCGGGCGGAATTCCATGTATTTGTCTTCTTCGTTGCTTCGTCCTTTACATATGTCCTTAATATACGGAGTTTTTAAGGAGACTCGAACAAACGCCATAATAGAGGACTCGCTTTTTTAGATTTCTTCATCGGTGTCGTCGTCGGAACCGTCTTCAAGGTCGTTAAGGCTTTCTATTATGTCGGCGGCTTTCGTACGGCCGTTTTCGAGGGCCTTCTTCAGATATTTAAGGGCTTCCGGCTTGTTTTTTTCTACACCCAGGCCGAAGGCGTACATACAGCCTAAATCAAACTGTGCCCGTCCGTTTCCGGTTTCCGCAAGTTTCTTCATTCCGTCAAAGGCTTCCTTGAAAAGTTCATCGGCTTTAATAAAATCCCTGGCGTCAAAATAGCCGCCCCTGTAAATAGCCGCAAGATTGTATATGCCCAGAGGATTTTTCTTTTCAGCGGAAATACTCGCCCATTTCAGGGCCAGATCAAAATCGGCTTCAACACCGAATTCGCCTCTCCTGTAAACCTCAGCCAACTCTCCCTGAAAATTAGCGTCGCCATCTTCCGCGAGCTTTTTAATTTTCTGAAATTCCGCCGCGTCAGAGGCTGCTTTCTCGTTCTGCGCGGAAAGCGTCAGAAGCGGCAGCAGAAACAAGAAAAAAACAATAATACCAGTCAAATGGAATTTTTTAGTCTTCATTTTCAGTTCCTTTCAGCTGATAACTTGACATGTAAACATTAATCGGGTATTTTCTGAAAACAAATAAGAATCAACACATCCGGGGGATAAACTCATATGAAAAAGAAATGCCTCCTCTTCCTTTCAGCCGCAATTCTCATTGGTTCAATAAACGCGCCTTGCGCGGAAGACAGCCCTGTCAGTTTAAGGCTGGTACAGGAATTCATCATAAAGAAAAAACAGGAGTTCGACACAAACTCAAGCGGTCAGATATTCACAGTCCGCCAGCAGCAGAAAAGCCAGAGCGGGATATTCCGCCCCCCTCCCGGACGCGATGACGGCCCTAAATGGATGGACGTTGATCTGGTTTATGTACTGCCCGGCGGCCTTGAGGCAAGGGCCGGCGATTATTCACTTGCGCTGGATACCGAGCTCTCGGACAGATACAGGCCTTCGACTTTTTCTTTTGCGGGCCGCGCGGACGCTCTGGTTTACATGAGCGAATTCGGCTGGGGCACTGAAAACATCAACGGGAATTTCATCCCGTATCTGCTGAAAAGAAGCTACGAGAAAACCGATGTCCCGACTTATGACTTCATCTGGAGCAGAGAGGCCAATATACCGCAGGCCAAAGA
>MHBF01000072.1 GCA_001803225.1 Lentisphaerae bacterium GWF2_44_16
TACTTCAGATGCCTGGCGATGGCGCCTATGGCGAAGACCCCGAACATTTCAGCGATGGCATAGATTATTTTTATCAGCATTTGGAGACACTGTTTGAAAGGATTTCAGAGAGATATTTCCCTGTATAGGATTTTTTATTGGCGGCAACTTCTTCAGGGGTTCCCTGAGCGACGAGGAAGCCGCCATCACTGCCGCCTTCCGGCCCCAGGTCAATGATATGGTCGGCGACTTTTATGACTTCCATATTGTGTTCTATCACGAGGACGGTGTTGCCCATGTCCCTGAGCCTCAAAAGAACTTTAAGGAGTTGTTCTATGTCTGCGAGGTGAAGGCCTGTAGTCGGCTCGTCGAGTATATAAAGGGTATGGCCGCGCGGCGCTCTGGCAAGTTCCGTCGCCAGCTTGACCCTCTGGGCCTCGCCGCCGGAAAGCGTTGTCGCGGGCTGTCCCAAATGTATATAACCAAGCCCTACGTCGGAGAGAGTTTTCAGCTTACGGTATATTGCCGGTATTGCCGAAAAAAAGGCGCAGCCTTCGTCAACTGTCATTTCGAGAACGTCGGCTATGCTTTTCTTTTTATAGTGTATGTTCAGGGTTTCCTGATTGAAGCGTCTTCCGTTGCAGGTCGAACAGCTAACATAGACATCGGGCAGGAATTGCATTTCAATTTTTTTGATGCCGTCGCCTTCGCAGTCTTCGCATCTGCCGCCTTTAACGTTGAAACTGAAGCGTCCCGGCTTAAAACCTCTTACTTTAGAGTCCTGAAGTTCGGAAAAGAGATTTCTTATAGTGGAAAATGCTTCAGTATATGTTACCGGGTTTGAACGCGGCGTTCTGCCGATGGGGCTCTGGTCTATGACGATTGCTTTGCCGATATTTTCCAGTCCTTTTATGCGTTTATATGCGCCGGGGGGGGCGTCATCCAATCCGAAATGCGCGTTAAGAGCCCTTTTCAGTATTTCATTTACGAGGCTGCTTTTGCCGGAACCGGAAACACCGGTAACGCAGCAGAATGTTCCGAGAGGGATTTCCACGTCTATATTTTTAAGGTTGTGGTGTGAAGCCTTTTCGATTTTTATGCTCTGTCCGTTTCCTTTCAGGCGTTTTTCAGGGAGCATTACGCTTCTACTGCCTTTAAGGAACTGTCCGGTCAGGGATTTTTCACATTTTTTTATCTGTGCGGGAGTGCCGGAAAAAACGAGTTCTCCGCCGTGGATGCCCGCGCCGGGGCCGAGATCTATGAGATAATCGGCCTTGTTTATAGTATCAAGGTCATGCTCCACGACTATGACAGTGTTCCCTATGTCTCTGAGTTTCATGAGGGTTTTCAAAAGCTTGTCATTATCTCTCTGATGGAGGCCGATGCTGGGTTCGTCCAGTATGTAAAGCACCCCGACGAGCCCGCAGCCGAGCTGTGTGGCCAGGCGTATTCTTTGTGCTTCTCCGCCGGAGAGAGTGCCGCTTTCGCGGTCAAGCGTCAGGTATGAGAGGCCCACGTCTTTCAGAAAACTCAGGCGCAGTTGTATTTCCCTTATTATTTCCCCGGCGATTGCTTTTTCCTCTTTATTGAGTGGAATGGTTTTCATGAATTCGATGGCGTTGTCTATGGAAAGCGCATTGAATTTGTGAATGGGCATTTTGCCTACGGTAACGGCGAGGCTTTCGGGTTTGAGCCTTGCGCCTTTGCAGGAGGGGCATTCCTGCCGTCCCATGTAGGAGCGGAGGCGTTCCCTGACGGCGTCGCTGTCCGTTTCATGATAACGTCGCTGAAGATTTGCAATCACTCCTTCAAAGGGTTTTGAAACACTGTGTTTTTTGCCGCGTATCCAGAAATCGAAGTTTATTATTTCGTCCCCGCTCCCGTTGAGAATGACGTCGCGCAGCCGTTTCGGCAGTGTTTCGAACGGAGAAGTGAGCATTTCCGGGCAATTGTAATGTTCCGATATCCTGCGGAGCATGTGGTTGTAATAAATTATAAGGCGTCTTGGCCCGCGCCTCCAGCCGGGGATTGCGCCTTGACGTATAGTGAGAGACGGGTTGGGTATCACCAGTTTAGGGTCCATTACCATAAGCGTGCCCAGTCCGTGACATGTCTGACATGCCCCGTAAGGGCTGTTGAATGAGAAATTACGGGGTTCCATCTTTGGGAAACTTATCCCGCATTTCAGGCAGGCGAGAGCTTCGCTTATCTGCTCTTCCGTCCATTTGTTTTCTTCGGAAGCTGCGGGGTTTTCGAACAATATCGTAATTATGCCGTCTCCGTGCCTGAGGGCGAGCTCTACAGAGTCGTTGAGCCTGCCCGCCTCAAGGGAACTGCCTGTCACGAGCCTGTCTATAACGGCTTCAATGGTATGGCGCAGGGTCTTTGCCAGAGGTTTTACAGTTTCCTCCAGTGAAATTATTCTGCCGTCTATTCTGGCGCGGGTGAAGCCGTCTTTGCTGATTTTTTCGATAATGTCCCGGTGTTCGCCTTTGCGTCCTGAAACATAGGGCGCGAGTATCATCAGTTTTCTGTCCGGGGGATAAGACAATATTTTTTTGCAGATGGATTCCGCGGACTGGGCTTCGAGGACTTGGCCGCATTCGGGGCAGTGGGCTTTGCCGATATGGGCGTAAAGCAGTCTCTGATAATCATAAATTTCGGTAGTTGTGGCCACTGTCGAACGTGGATTTGAACCGGCGGAACGCTGTTCTATGGCTATTGCCGGGGAAAGTCCCTCTATGTGATCGACTTTAGGTTTCTGCATCCTGTCCAGAAACTGGCGGGCGTAAGCGGAAAGACTCTCGACATAACGCCTCTGCCCCTCCGCATAGAGCGTATCGAACGCGAGAGATGATTTACCTGAGCCGCTCAGTCCTGTTATTACAGTCAGCCTGTTTCTCGGTATTTCTATGTCAATGCCCTTCAGATTGTGCTGACGGGCGCCTTTTATCAATATATTATTAAGCATTGAAAACCTTTTTTTTAACCACGGAACACACAGAAAACACGGAAAAAATCAAGAATGAAGAAGAGAAAATCCAAGTTTTTTTCTTAATATTTTTCTGTGTATTCCGTGTGTTCCGTGGTTTATCTCTTCTTATTTTCCAGATTCAATTTATCATTGCCGGGAACTTATTTCAATAAGTAAAAGATTGCCTGTAAAATCATTTTTAGTATTGTCATCCCGGAATTTTAGTATAGATTACCGGGCGTTTAATTTTTAAAGACTCTTTGGAAAGACAGAAATGCAGAATTTGAAACTAATAAGGAATTTTTCGATAATAGCCCACATAGATCATGGCAAATCGACGCTCGCGGACCGCCTTCTCGAAGCTACCGGGACCATTGACAAGCGTGACTTTCAGGACCAGGTGCTTGATGATATGGACCTTGAGCGCGAGAGGGGTATAACCATCAAAGCCCATCCCGTAAGAATGACCTACAGGGCTTCCGACGGCATTGATTATGAGCTGAACCTGATTGATACTCCGGGACACGTGGACTTCTCCTATGAAGTGAGCCGTTCGCTTTCGGCGTGCGAGGGGGCGATACTTGTTATTGACGCGACTCAGGGTGTGCAGGCGCAGACCGTGGCAAACGTCAATCTCGCGTTCAGGCACAATCTCAAAGTGATACCTGTCATCAATAAAATAGATCTGCCGGCCTCGGACCCCGAAATGTGCAAGGAGCAACTCGAGGAAATACTTGCTATTCCGCGCGAAGAAGTGCTGCTTGTCAGTGCCAAAGAGGGACTTGGCATAAAGGAGCTGCTTGAGGCGATTGTGAAATCCGTGCCGCCGCCCTCCGCGTCTGCCGACGCCGGCGTCAGCGCCCTCATATTCGATTCAAATTATGACGCCTACAGAGGTGTTGTAACTTATGTCAGAATTTTCGGGGGAGAGCTTACACGCGGAAGCAGGATAAAACTTTTCAGCACCGGGCTTGAAAGCGAAGTCAAGGAGGTCGGATTTTTTTCTCCCGATATGAAGCCTGTCACAAAACTAAGTTCCGGTTCCGTCGGATATATTATTCCCAATATTAAAAGCCCGGCGGACACAAAGATAGGCGATACTGTTACCGATGTCAAAAATCCGTGCAAGGCGGCCCTTCCCGGATTCCAGGAAGTTCTGCCTATGGTTTACAGCGGCATTTACCCTATAGATTCCGCGGACTATGAACAGTTGAAAGCCAGCATGGGCAAACTTCAGCTTAATGACGCGGCTTTTGTTTATCAGGCTGAGACTTCAGCCGCTCTGGGCTTCGGTTTCCGCTGCGGTTTCCTTGGCCTTCTGCACATGGAGATAATACAGGAGCGTTTAAGGCGCGAATATGATATGGATATAATCGCGACTTACCCGAGCGTGATATATCATGTTTACCTGACAAGCGGCGAGAAAATCGATGTTGACAATCCTGTTCATCTTCCTGAAGTTACACTCATTGAAAGAGTAGAAGAACCTGTCATAAAGTCAAGGATAATGGCCCCCAACACTTATATCGGCGATATCATGGCGCTGATAATGAACAAGCGCGGCTTATGCACGAGGACTGACTCCGTTGACGCGCACCATGTCATCATTCACGCCGAGCTCCCGATGAACGAGATACTTATTGATTTTCATGACAAGCTCAAATCAATTACGAGGGGTTACGGGAGTATGGATTATGAAATTTCCGGTTACAAGCCAGGCAAGCTTGTGAAGCTTGATATACTTGTCAACGGAGAGCCGGTGGACGCTTTTTCATCCATCGTTCATGTGGATTGCGCGCAGTACAGAGGCCGGCAGCTGGCCGAACGCCTGAGGGAGGTTATTCCCCAGCAGATGTTCCAGATTGCGATCCAGGCCGCTATCGGAGGCAAAGTCATTGCCAGAGAAACAGTGAAGGCGCTCCGCAAAAACGTTACCGCCAAGTGTTACGGCGGCGATATCACCAGAAAGCGCAAGCTCCTTGAAAAGCAGAAGGAAGGCAAAAAGAGAATGAAGCAGATCGGCAGGGTCAACATACCTCAGGAAGCTTTCGTCGAAGTCCTCAAAACAACGGATAACCAGTAATTACAGGCGAAAACAATGTTCGGACAATCAGCTAAAAAGAAACTCAGGGAATTCAGAAAGCACCTTCTGCACCTCGCGCATGTGAATGATGATATCATCTCCGATGTTTCCAAAAAGAAAATCGATGAAATTATAATCGAAGCCGGCAGTATTAACGCCGGAGATGCCGCGTGTGTTGAAAAATTTTTTGATAAAGCCAATGAGAGAGTATTGAAGGTGTTTCCGAGGAAGTCTTTTCAGACACTGCGTGATTATCTGGATATATTCGCTGTCGCTTTCATGGTCGCTTTCGGGATAAGGGCGCTTTTTCTCCAGCCTTTCAAAATACCCACAAGCAGCATGCAGCCCACTCTTTTCGGAATACATTATATAGAGAAAGACACTCTTCCCAAGCTCCCCGCGCCTCTGGACTACGCTTTGTTTTCAGCGGAAAGAGCAAAGCTTACCGTGGAAAAACCGGGAAGTCTTGATGACGGATTTCGCGTTTATGACACTATGCTCCTTTTTACAAAAACGAAATTCAGTATCGCGGACGTGAATTATGTTCTTCCCGGTACGCGTGAAAAGGTTGAAGAATACTGCATCAAGGGGCGGACTGTTTTTAAAGAGGGCGAGACTTTATGCGACGGGTGGCTTTCTCTGGGAGATCATCTTTTTGTGGACAGGTTTTCGCACCACTTCACTGATTTGCGCAGGGGCGATGTAATCGTCTTCAACACCGAAGGCATCACCTATGGCCCTCAACGGCTGGCGGACAGAGGGTATTATTACATCAAGCGTCTTATAGCTTTGCCTGGAGATACTGTTTCCTTGAAAAACGGCATGGTTTACATAACTCCTAAAGGAGCGAAGAGTGAACGGCCCATTACTGAATTCAATAAAACCTTTGAAAAAATATACAGTTTCAACGGCGGTTACCACGGGCATTTGAACGTAAAAGGCACGCCTTATCTTTCAACGCAGGAGTCGTCTTTCACTGTTCCGGATGATTCTTATTTTGCGATGGGCGACAATTCAAACGCCAGTTTTGACAGCCGTTACTGGGGTTTTGTGCCGCGGACAAATATCGTTGGAAAAGGCTTTTTTATTTTCTGGCCTTTCTCCCGCAGGTGGGGCGTTGTCGATACAAAAGGCCCTCTGCAGGGAAAAACAGATTCTTCTTTCAGCGCCATGTCGCGGCAGTAGATTATATATAGGATAACCTTGTATCTGCTGTTTCTCCGTGTAGATTATTTCTGAAATATCAACTCAACTATTCGGGTACTCAATGTTTTATTCAGCCGCGCTTGATATATCCGCGAATGAAGCGGCTTTCGCTCTGGCGGATAGAAAAACACAGAAGGTTATATTTGAGGTTTTCAGGGAAATGCGGGGCAGGGACGCGTCAATGCTCATGCCGTGGATGCTGGAAACGCTTAAGAAATATTCCCTCTCGCTCGAAGATGTAAAAGAATGGACTGCCGGTTCCGGGCCGGGGAGTTTTACGGGGCTTCGTCTCGTTGCTTCCCTCATTTCCGGGATTGTTTACGGGCGCAATGACGTCAGGGCCAGGTCTGTTCCGTCCGCCATCGCTATGGGATATGCCGTACCTGCAAAAGACGGAGACTGTATAGCCCTCCTTATGGACTGCCGTAACAGGGAACTTCTGCTTTATCCGCTCAGAAACGCGGGAGGGGAAATTCAGGGGCATGGCGAAAAATTCATTTTTTCAAAAGACACTCTTGATGTTTCCGCGCTGAAACCTTTTAAATTTTTTGCCGCGTTTAGACAGGACGCCGCCGCTATAGCAGGTATTATGGGAGAGGAATTCAGCAAAGAAATACTTTATCAGGAACACCTTCCCGTCTCCAGGTTGATCTTCAGCGAAAATGATGGCGCGGAAGGCAGAATAACTGAACTGTCTTATATAAGGCCGGCGACATTCGCCGTTCCGTCTCAAATAGAACAACGCAAGATTTAAAGGAGTTTCAGAAAAAATGAACAGGCACACTTTTAGAAAATGTCTTTTAGCCCTGATTGTAGCGGTAGTCGTGATAATAGCTCTCATGTTTTCACTTGTCATTTACCTGATGTCTTCTCTTATTTCCGAAAAACCGTTGTTGATGGAAAAAAAGGGAATAGACAATGCCGCAGTGCAGTCCCTCTCGAAGAAACTTCAGCCGCTTCTTCCTAAAATCATGAGCGCGACTAAGGATAGCCCTGTAGAAACCATCTCTCTGAATGAAAAAGAAGTAAACGCGTTGATTTACATGAGCATCAACGCTCAGGATATCTATTCCATTTTTATCAAACCCGTGCCGGTCAAAGATATGGGGCCGAGAGATTACAACGTCTCTTTTCTTAAAGGCGGTTTTGTGATCGAATGCTCCAAAAAACTGAAAGTATCAACACCGTTCGGTTCATATCTGAATATGCGTTTTGTGGTGATACCGTCCCTCTGCAATGGGAAAGAGCGTCTTGATATATCTTCCGCCCGAATAGGCGGAGTTTCCGTTCCTACTTCCAGCGCCAGCGGGCTCTTCAATGAAATCTGCTCGAAATTTCAGGATACCGATGAGAACCGAAAATTCATGAAGGTCGTTACCGATATAAAAATCAGCGGCGATAACCTGCTTATCTCATTCAAGCTTGATGAACTCAAAGCCCTCATTCAGGGGTTCATGCTCAATAAGTTTATGAAAACAATGTGAACACTGTGAATGATGTAAATGTTCGAAAGAAAAATATTTGAACTGGAAGGCACTGTGCAGGGCGTAGGCTTGCGCCCTTTCATATATCGTCTGGCGCTGGAAAATAAACTCGGAGGCTGGATAAGAAACTCATCCGGCAAAGTTATACTCTGTGTCGAAGGGAAAAGCCCTGACATCGGTATTTTTCTTGAGAAACTCCTTTCTAATCTTCCGTCATCTGCCCGAATATCCGCCGCTAATTGTGTAAAAAACGAGAAGATAGAATTTTTTTCAGATGTGTTTGAAATAAAAGACAGCAGTTCCGATGACGAGGCCAGGGCCGTAATCCCTTCTGATATGGCGATCTGTGAAAAATGTTCGGCGGAAATACTGAACCCGTCTAATAGAAGATATGCCTATCCTTTCACAACATGTACAGCATGTGGCCCCCGTTACACGGTTATCGACTCCATGCCTTATGACAGAGAACGTACCGGTATGTCCGTTTTTCCATTGTGCCCGGACTGTCTTGCCGAATACGAAAATCCGGCGGACAGGCGTTTTCACGCGGAAAGCATTGCTTGTCCGAGATGCGGCCCTGAACTTTCTCTCTATAATGCCGATGCTGTTTTATTGCCTGAAAAAAATCCCGTAACGAAAGCGCGGGAAATTTTATCGGAAGGAAAAATACTCGCTCTCCGGGGGATTGGCGGATATCAGCTGGCGGCGGATGCATTTAATCGGGAAACAATTGAAACTCTCAGGCAGAGGAAAAAGCGTCCTCACAAACCTTTTGCCGTCATGATGCGGGATGTCTGTACAATAAGAAAATTCTGTGAACTTTCAGGAGATGCTGAAAAACTTCTGCTTTCCCATCAATCCCCGATACTTATACTGGATATCCGGAAAGCTATATCAGAAAAAGTCCCGCTTGAACTGCTTTCCCCAGACGCCTTGACGCTTGGGGTTATGCTGCCAAATTCTCCGCTTCATAAACTGCTTTTTGAACAGTTGCCGGGAGATGCTGTTCCGCCTTTTGAAATGCTTGTCATGACCAGCGGCAACAGGGGAGGGGGGCCTATCGCGATAAGCAATGCCGAAGCTTTCGAACGTCTTTCCGGAATTGCTGATTTCTTTCTCGCTCATGACAGAGATATAAGACTGCGCAACGACGATTCTATTGTAATTTTTCAGAACGGCATACCGCAAATATGGAGAAGGGCCAGGGGCTATGCGCCGGAGCCTTTCAGACTGGGTAAAAACCTGAATAAATCTGTTCTCGCTATGGGGGCCGAACTGAAGAACACAATCGCTCTCGGTTATGATAATGAAATAGTCATATCGCCTCATGTAGGTGATTTGGGGACGCCGGAAGCTCTTGACGGACTTATTGAAATAATCGGGAAATTTCCGGCTTTCCTCTCGAAAAAGCCGGAATTTATAGCTGTTGACCTGAACCCTGATATGCACTCGTCTGTGATTGGTCGCGGAAAAGCCCTTCAACTGGGCGTTCCTGTTCTGGAAGTGCAGCATCACCATGCGCATGCCCTTTCATGCATGGCGGAACATAATCTTGAAAAGGGCCTGGCGCTGGTTTTTGACGGTACCGGCCTGGGGACGGATGGGAAAATATGGGGAGCTGAACTGCTTGAAATTCTTCCGGGGCATTTTATCCGCCATGCGACATTCAGGGAAGTGCCGCTTCCCGGAGGGGATGCCGCCGTCAGACAGCCTGCGCGACAGCTTGCCGGAAGATTTTATTCAGCCGGGATTGAGTTTTCCGAAGACTGGCGCAGGATGCTTCATGTATCTGAAGAGGAACGCGCGATATGGTTTCAGCAGTGCGCGGAAGCTCTGAACGCGCCACTCAGCCATGCGGCCGGAAGACTTTTTGATGCCTTTGCCGCACTTCTGAGGATTGCGCCGGATTTCATCACTTACGAAGGGCAGGGGGCAGTGCGTCTTGAGGCGCTTGCTGTTTCCGGTAAAGATTTTCTGTCTTCCCGAAGCCCTGAAATTCCATTTGATTCTGTGGAGAAAAACAATATGCTGTTCATAGACTGGGCCCCTCTTTTCAGGAAATATTCCAGCCCTGATGCTCTCTCCGGGTATCAGCCGGCGGATTTGGCGCTTGGGTTTCATCATGCGGTCGCTTCCGCCGCGCTGAAAATGCTCGAATATGCCGCTTCAAAATCGGAAATAAAGGACCTTGTCTTGAGCGGCGGTGTTTTCATGAACAGACTTTTGAACAATATATTGCTGCCGGAAATAAAAAAAATGGGCCTGAATGTTCATATACATCAGAAAATTCCTCCGAATGACGGTGGAATATCCCTGGGACAGGCACTTTGCGCGGGCAGAGGATAGCTGCTGATTTTACAGAAATTGTCTTACCAGAAGCCGAAAACTTTTTTGCTTCTGTCTTTTTTGTCCTGATTTACTTTATTGTAATATTCGTCAACGTGTGCTTTTTCATAGTCGTTCAGGATATAGTATGTATCTGAATCGTTTTTAGTTTTGTATCCGGTGGGCTTGTCTTTGACTTTCTTAGTATCTTTTTTGATATCATCTTTTGGGATATCGGTTTTCACTTCTTTTTTAGGTTCTTCCGGCTTCGGCGCGTCTTTTTTTTCATCGGTTGAGGAACACCCGGCGAGAGCGATAGCGAATATGATGATGGGAGAAAAAAGAAATAAAGATTTGATTTTCATTTTACGGCTTCCGTCTGTTTCATTTTATTTAACAAAGTCCTTCTGCTGATCCCCAGCAGTTCGGCGGCCTTTGTCTGATTGCCCATTGTTTTTTTGAGAGCGCGCGAAATTATGTATTTTTCTATTTTCCTCATATCGAAGCAAACGCTTCCTATCATTGAGTTTTCGATGGCGCCTTCCATAGAGGCCCCCAGAATATCGGAAGGCAGATCTGAATTGTTTACCTCCGGTCCGTCGCTCAATATCGCCGTTCTTTCGATCACGTGTTTAAGCTCTCTCACGTTACCGGGCCAGTGATAAGCGCACAGCACTTCCAGCGCGTCCTTTGAGAAAGACAGCTTTTTACCGAGTTTCCGGCATTCCTGCTTCAGAAAATGTTCCGCCAGCTCAATAATATCCTCTGAGCGTTCTCTCAGGGGCGGAATATGAACGGGAAAAACGTTGAGCCTGTAATAGAGATCTTCCCTGAATTTTCCATCGGCGACTTCCTTTTTAAGTTTTCTGTTGGTTGTCGCTATTATTCTGGCATTGACCTTTATGGTCTTGTTTCCGCCGACCCTTTCAAATTCACTTTCCTGTAATACTCTAAGTAATTTTGCCTGCATTTCAATGCTTATTTCGCTGATTTCGTCAAGAAGAAGCGTCCCGCCGTCTGCCAGTTCAAAGCGGCCTATCCTTCTTTCTCCGGCTCCTGTGAACGCGCCTTTTTCATGTCCGAAGAGTTCGCTTTCCAGTAGTTTTTCAGGCATTGCCGCGCAATTCATCCTGATGTAGGGTTTTGTTTTAAGAGGGTTGGACAGTCTTTCTATTTCCGCTGATATCAGTTCCTTGCCGGTACCGCTTTCTCCTGTTATAAGGACGGTGGCGCTTGTCTGCGCGACTTTTCCCACAAGTTTTTTGACCTCGTTCATTGCTTTGGACGCGCCCACGGCTTCGGGTGTGTAATCCGTTTCGCTTCCGTAAAGTTCTTCTTTCAGATAGCTGTTTCTTTCCTTGATGCCTATCCATTTTTCGGCTTTTTCCAGAATTATATCCATCTGGTCGGGTGTGAAGGGTTTCAATATGAAGTCAAAAGCCCCGAGTTTCATAGCGGCGACGGCTTCCTGCACCGTTCCGTAGGCGGTCATTATAACGAAGAGCATTTCCGGGTAATTTTCATGACAGTGCCTCAACACCTCAATGCCGTTTATTTTCCCCATTTTAAGGTCAACAAAGGCTATCTGGAATTCATTTTCCTTGAGGATTTCCAGAGCGTTTTCCCCGGAAGTAGCGGACGTAACGCGCAGTCCTTTCCGGGAAACAGTTTCCTCCAGCATCTGCCTTACGAGAAACTCGTCATCGACTATAAGCACTTTATCTATCAATAGTAGGCCCTCCGGCAATATCCGAATTTAATTATATTCTGCAACGTTAATGCCACTCTCCAATATTGCTGTCTGCGTTAAAACAGGAATATAGCATTTCACCTCATTTTTACTAATATGGTTTAGTTTGGTCAGGCGCAGAAAATTCTCTTTTTTCCGTGCGGGAGGGCAAATATCCTCTTGCGGTAGAGTCGAAAATAACTACAGAAAAGTTACAAAACTGAAAAGGGATTATTCAGTTTCCTCGTTTTTTTTCTTTGTTTCAGCTTCCTTGAGTTCTTCAAGATATGTCTTGAGGAAATGGTTAAAATCAATTACCGATATAATCAATACTTCGATAAAACTTTTCATGCCGATACCCATTTCTTTTACATTCTATAAAAGTCGTTGAAACAGCTTGAAAAGTTACATCATAAGTTTTTCCCGCTCTTTATATCCCTCTTCGGCTGTTACACAGGCCATACTTGCGATACGAGAGAATAACGTCTCGGTTTCAGCGTTGTCAGATACGAGTTCTTTGAAAAAGATTTTTTTATTAAAAAGTAGAATATTCGGTCAGTCAGTATTTTGCTGATACTTGTATGGAAGTTTCCACCTCGGATGAAATAAATACCATGGCCAACCAAAAAGATCATACCATTTTTTAGAAAAGGTACGGCACAAGTAAACATCTTTATTTTCGGCTGATTGAAAATATTCTTTAAATCTATCCTGAACATAATTATAAGATATGCCTTTTCCAGGACAAGTTTCAATTTGAAATCTACCGTCAGAACTTATATACGAATAAGTAAGCGGAGTAGATAATCTGAAAATCATTAGGAATATCATTACAAAAAGGGCAATAGAAGAAAATAATAGTTTTTTCCTCTTGTTTTTTATATTCACAAAAATATAATAGAGAACAAGCAGAACTACTCCAGCGTAAAGAAATACCCCCATCAGAAAATAATAGACTTTTGAAACTGCGTCATAGCTTCGATATGTTAGTGAATAATAATGACTTGCGATAAGTCCAAAAGCTAAACCTATGCAAAGGAAAATAATAGAAAGAAATAAAAGATATTTTTCCTTTTTCATAATATTTACTATCCACTATTTTATTTTAAATTCTATGAGACGGAGCATTTGCCGAAAATTGCTGTTATTTTATGAGATTGTTATATAGATTTGCCTCAGTAGTTTACCTTTTACTTTACCATGCAGTTTATTGAATTCAATCGTAGAAAATCATCTGCTCATCTTATGATAAAAGGCATAAATATCTTTTTTCGAGATTTTTAATATGGAAAAAATCAACTCGTACTTGAATAAAGCTCACACTATGTTTATAATTAATGAGAGTTATTCAAGGAGTGTTTCAATGCAGACCTATGTTGATAAAATCATAAAAATGCTGAAAAAGCAAAATACGGTTACATCTGCGGGGGTTCGAAAAGCCGGACTTTCGCCAAGTCTGCTTTGCTACATGAAAGACATGGGCATGCTGCGCAGGATAGCACATGGAGTTTATATGCTTACTGAGCATATTCCTTCCAATGAAACATTTGTCGAAGCGGCTCTAACGATTCCCGGCGGAGTGATGTGTCTGCTTTCCGCATTGCAATATCATGAACTTACTACACAGATGCCGGGTGAAGTCTGGATGGCGGTTAAGACGGGCAGTTACTATCCACGGAATTCACAGATGCCGATAAAGATAATCCAGCTTTCCGATAAAAACTTTTCCGCAGGAATAGAGACGCACGATGAAAATGGAATCAAGATACGTGTTTACAGCCCGGCAAAAACAATAGTGGACTGCTTCCGGTTCAGAAATAAAATCGGAACCGACATTGCTATCGAGGCATTGCGCGATGCCGTGCGACAAAAGAAAGCTGCTTCCGATAAAATATGGGAGTACGCCCGTCAATGCCGAATGACAAAGATTATGCGGCCATACATGGAGACAATTCAATGAGTAAAGGACTTGTTGAATCAATACATCTGAAACTGCTCAATGTACGCAATGCAACCGGAGAGCCTTTTAATAATATTCTGGTCAAATACGGCTTGGAGCGCCTTTTGTACAGGCTTGAGTTATCAGGGAATATTGATTCTTTTGTCCTTAAAGGCGCTATGCTGTTTTCTTTGTGGCCTCAGGTGCCGCGCCGCTCCACCCGAGATATGGATTTGCTCGGTTACGGGACGCCTACTCAGGAACGGCTGAAGAATATCTTTGCCGGGGCATGTAATGTCAAATATGAAGAGGACGGGCTTCGGTTTGATCCCGACAGCATCATTGCTGACGATATCCGTGAAGAACAGGAATACCCTGGCATCCGCATTAAGCTCATGGCCTATCTGGACAAAGCGCGAATCCCTCTGCAAATTGATGTCGGTTTTGGTGATGCCGTAGTACCGAAGCCGAAGACTGTTGAATTCCCGAAGATCTTGGATTTCCCTTCGGCAAAAATTAAAGCTTATTCCCCGGCAACGGTTGTTGCGGAAAAATTTAATGCGATAGTAGTTCTCGGTTATCGCAACAGCCGAATGAAAGATTTTTACGACCTTTATGTAATACTTGGAAACATGAATCTTTCCGATGAAGAATTGACTACAGCTATTAAAGCGACCTTTGCCCGCAGGAAGATTGCTTTGCCGAAAGATATTCCGGTTGCATTTACGCCGGGATTTCTTGAAGACGGAACTAAGGATATTCAATGGAAGGCGTTTATTAAACGCAATTCTATTGAGATGTCGCTCCAGTTTCCGGATGTGTTAAAATACATAAAAAAACGCCTTTGGTTTCTCATTAGCAATACGGCGAAATAGATCGATTACGATAAGATTGTGTAATTGTAATGTCGTTCTTGAGCTGTTAAAAAAATCGCGATATATTCACAAAAGACGATGTTAATTGAAAAAGGCGGAATATATTTTTGTTTGGACTTATCCGGCTTTGCCGGGATTTTAAGACGGTTGCGACGAAGCGCAACCCTCCACAATTATACATTGACGTACCCTTGGCGTGGAGGCCCGCGGAGCGGGATTCATAATGGCGCTTCGTGCCCTTCGTCAAATCCGTTCCCCGGATAACAATTTTCTATAGAATCAAGTTATGGAAACGAGGTATATGAGAAGAATTCTATTATTACTGACAGCGGCGGCGCTGATTGGGAGCGGTTGCGGACGGCGCGGGGATGAGGACGCGGAACTCTCGAAGCGTGTGCTTTATATGAGCGGTGGCGGCAGAGTGAACACGCTTGACCCCGTGATGGCTGATGACCTGATGAGCCAATACATGACGGCGGCTTTTTATGATACGCTCCTGCAATACGATTATACGGTACGGCCATATAAGCTCATGCCGTCAATGCTTGCGGAAATGCCTGAAGTTTCCGCGGATATGAAGGAATACAGGTTCAAACTCCGCGATGACCTTTACTTTCAGCCGAACGCCTGTTTCGGAGCAAGTCAGGAAAAGGAAAAGAGAAAAATAAGTTCAAAAGACATTGTTTTTTCCTTTCTTCGTCTTGCTGACGCGCGGCTTCACTCGCCGGGTTTCTGGCTTTTCAGGGATAAAGTAAAAGGCATTGAGAAATTCCGTGAACTCAGCGCTAAAGCAGGGGCAGGGGATTACTCAGTATATGACAAGCCTTGTGAGGGCTTTGAGATCATAGACGATAAACGTTTTGTAATCAGACTTTCCAAGCCGGACCCCCGTTTTTTATATGCCCTGGCCATGCCGTACGCCTCGGTGGTTTCGAGGAAAGCGACTGAGCGTTACGGCGCTGAGTTTTCGTGGAACCCTGTCGGTTCCGGGCCGTTCACGCTTCGCGAATGGCAGAGGGATTACAAGATAATACTCGACAGAAACAGCGATTACAGAGAAGAGTTTTTTCCTTCAGCTCAAAATCTTTCAGACAGGGGCAGGCGTTTGCCGCTTCTTGACACGATAGTATGTTATCTGGTGCGCCAGCCGCTATCAGCATGGCTTATATTTCTTCAGGGAGGCGTGGACATGAGTTCTCTGGACAAAGATAACTTTGACGCGGTGGTGGGGGATGACCTGAAGCTTGTTCCCGCGCTGGCGAAACGCGGTATAAAACTTTTGCAGATACCGGAATTTCAGGTCAATTATATAGGTTTCTGTTTTGCCGATCCCCTGATGGCGGACAATATAAATCTTCGCAAAGCAATGGCCAGCGCCTATAATCTGGACGCCAGAATAAAGCATTTCAACCACTGCATAATCCCCGCCAACGGGCCGATACCGCCGGGTGTCGCCGGATATGATGAAAAATACCAGAACCCGTATAAGTACAATCTGGAAAAAGCCCGGGAGTACATGCGCCTTGCCGGTTATCCTGACGGGATTGACCCGGCTACCGGAAAAAACCTTGAAATAGCTTTTGACCAGATGGGCAACTCCGCGCAGCATCGTCAGCTTGCCGAGTTGATGGCGGCGGATATGAAAAAAATAGGCATAAGCATAAAGCCATTCCTCAACAGCAAGCCCCGTTTTCTGCAGAAGGCCGAAAAAGGCCAGCTCCAGTTGTTCAGGCTCAACTGGGTGGGGGACTATCCGGACGCGGAGAATTTTCTCCAGCTTTTTTACAGTCCCAACGCGGGAGGCTGTAACAGGGCTTTTTACAAGGACACGCTTTTTGACAGAATGTATCGCGAAGTCCAGGGAATGCCGGATTCTCCCGAGAGGACGGAAAAATATAAGCTTATGGCGGAATATCTTACCGAAGAATGTCCCTGGATTTTCGAGAGCTATCCGGTTTCCTTTCAGCTCATTCATTCCTGGCTTGAGAATTATCTGCCTCATGATTTTGCGTTTTCCAGATGGAAATACCTTTCTGTGGACACCGTGCAACGGTCAAAATGTAAGGCATCCTTCAAGCCTCTTGAGATGTGGGAGCTCCGCAAATAAAAAAGTGAAACCGCGTTATGGGGTTTGACTTGTCATGCGTGGAAAAATATATTAGTTCAGCTCCAGGGCAAACGGAGCGGTTCAAATGAAAATAATAACGGAGTTAATTGGAAATGGCTAAGAAAAAACTGAAAAAGATTTTAAAGAAAATAAAGAAATCCGCCATCGGCAAGGAAAATAAAAAAGAACTTCTCAAGATGTTCGATGCCCTGAAAGGTGAAATAAAATCCCTCTCCGAGACCGATGCCGAACACGCCAAAAGCATAGCGGCCTTCTCCGAAATATCAGCCTATGAAGCCACCCGAAAAGAAAAAGACCCGCGCCTTTTGAAACACGCCATAGGCGGTCTGAACTCCTCAGTCGATGATTTCGAGGTGTCGCATCCCGAGCTTGTCAGAATCGTCAACTCCATAAGCCTGATGCTTTCCAATATCGGTATTTAAACAGATTTTAGCTAGTACTTTTTAGGTTGCAGATTATACCGATTTGCATATGATTTTCTTATGGTATTTTCACCAGTTTGCAAGTTAGTGAAGCAATGGTCTTCAACCAGAGGTCCACCATTTCAGTAGCAGGAAAACTATCCAACTCCAATGGAGGCTTTCCGCCCAAACGTTCATATTTTCCTGCAACTAACGGATTGTAAGGTTCAATGTTTATTTCAAGCACGTTTTCCAGTCGGTTGGCAATCAGAGCAATACCACGCAAGTGGTCCTGGCTATCGTTTACGCCCGGAATCAATGGACAACGCAAAATAATCTTTGCACCAACGGCATTCAATTTTTCCAGGTTTTCAAGAATCAAACGGTTGTCGCGCCCGGTCAATTCTTTATGAAGCAGTGGATCGGTTACTTTATAGTCGAATAAAAAAATATCCGTATAAGGCAACCAAGACTTCAGATGGGCATAATTTCCGTAGCCGCAGGTTTCTACACAACTGGATATTCCACGCTGCGAGGCCAGTTTTAACAATTCAAGCGTAAAATCAGCCTGCAACAATGGCTCGCCTCCGGAAATGGTCATGCCTCCGCCACTTTCATCATAGAACATCTTATCCTTCGAAACTTCATCGATTACTTGCTCTGCTGTCATCTTCATGCCAACTAGGCCCAACGCCCCGGATATGCACTGCTCCACGCAGTGACCGCAGGTGAAGCATGATTTCCGATCAAAGATATGCATACCGCCTATAAACTGATGGCAGTTGTTCGGGCAAACCTTCATACACTGTCCGCATGAACTGCACGCTTCCCGCCGGAACAGAATTTCACTATCTGTTTGTTGGGACTCAGGACTGTGACACCAGCGGCAACGCAACGGACATCCCTTCAAAAACACTACCGTACGGATACCCGGGCCATCATGGGCGGCAAAATTTTCAATGTTGAAGACCATTCCCGTCATTGTCCCAAACTCCTTTGCTTTGCCTGAAGGATATAGGCGTTCTGTTCTTTCTTCTCCATGCTGTTCCAGAGAACGTTCCAGCCGCAGACACGAACCTGGAGATCGCGGAATTTTTCCGGCTCCTTCTGTGCGCGGCGAAGAGTTTGCGAATCCATTACGTTGAAATGAATGGCGTGACCGAAATTTTTAACATAAGTCATCAATAGCGCATACATAGCGGCAAGTCCGTTGTCTCCGCTGACCTCAGATGGATGCAACATCACGTCCACGGGGAGATTTGCCATAAAAAGAGAGGAATCGAGTTTCAGAACTGAGGCAATCAGTGCGGTTGCACCGTTTTTGGCGGCTCCCTGAGTAGGCGACATATTTTTGCTCAATTCCTCTCCCTTTCGTCTACCGTCCGGTGTCGCTTCGACGTTTTCAGCCCACTGAATGAAACGGTTGGAGGAGTGCAGCGAAACCGTATAGAACCCGCCGCGCCCGTTAGGCTTTCCATGATACCTCCGGGCAATTGCTTCGGTAATGTCCTTCGCCATCTTATCCGGTTCATCCAGATTGTTGCCGAATTTTTCGGAATCGTACAGAATTTGGCGGCGCAACGCTTCATGATCTTTCCAGTTGGCATCCAGGATTGCCGTCAACTCTTTCAGGGTTAAAATCTTTTGATCATAAACCCAATGCTTGATCGCGGTCAGAGAATCGGCTGCCGTAGCGGGAGCGCAAATCCACAGATTGGAATTGTTGTGCCGTGCCCCTTTAGCATAACCGTCCTCCGCCCGCTCCAAACTAGATTGAAACGTCGCCGACAGCATTGGAGCGGGATTGATTTGATCCAGGCGGCTTTCCAACCGCTCGGAATAAGCAATGCTTCTGTCATAAAGCGAAAAAATCTGTTTCAGGAAAGCATTGTAAAACTGTTGAAAAGTGGCAAAATTTTCTGGAGCGCCGGTTTCCACTCCCAGTTTTTGGCCGGAAATCGGTTCGATTCCGTTATGCAGCGTCAATCCGATTACTTTGGCCGCATTGACCGTGATCGGAGCGGTTTCGATGGTTTCGCCTCGGACGCAGTATTCGTAGCATCCCTTGATGTCAGCAGTTCTTGCTTCGGCTTCGGAGTATCCCAGTTTTAGCATGGTACTTTCTATGCACGGTTCTCCAACGAATACGATGCTGTTATGACCTCTGCGAATCATATCCAGCGCCTTTTTTACGAAATCGACCGGAGTATTCTCCGAAACTTTGATTTGAAGTTTCGGACTATAAATTTCCATTTGATCGTATTCATCCAGAATCAGATAGGAGAGTTCATTAACAGTGGAAGATCCGTCCGGATTTGTCCCCCCGAAATAAAAAGGATGTCCCGCCCAGTGGTGTATTGCTGCGAACTGATACATGAAATAACGGAAAAATTCACGGATATCCTTTTTTGTATACTGTCCGGAATCGATGTCCTGTCGAAAATAGGGATACAACACCCGATCCAGATTGCCAAGGGAACGGGTTTGGATTAAGTCGACATACTCTGAGAGTTGATGATAAAGCCATATCTGCAACAATGCCTCGTAGGTGTCGCGGGGCGCACCACAGCGCAATTGCCGCAAGGCGGAAACCTGTTTCGCCTTGCGGGGAGATTCGGAACATTTTTCTGCCTCTGCAACGAGACGATCCAGAAATGCAAGAATAGCCAGGTACTCGATGCGAATCGCTTCAAAATAGTTTCGCTGTTCCGGGGTTGGAGATGAGCGTTGGGCTTCATACTCCTCCGCCCGTTCGAGCAGTCCAGCGAAGCCCAGTTGGAGAACCGCGTCCCAATCCGGGACGCAATGGTCATAATCGACCCGGAGTTGAATCAGACGAGTCCGGTTGAGTTGATCGATTTCTGCTTGTTCGTCCAATGAAAACGCTATCGCCCTTACCTCTGCTCCCCAGTGGTCCCGGATGGTTAGCAACAGCCTCTCCGGGAATGTAGCGATGCCGGGGAACCAATCGTGTTTGGACATCCGGATTTTAACTTGTTCCAGAACCAGGTGAAACGCCTTAGCCTTAGCCAATGCATGGGACAGTTTTTGATCCTCAAGAAAAAGTCGTTGCAGATGGCTGTTTGATTCCTGGGGCGAAAGCCCGGGGCTTTCATCATAAAATGACGGATCAATGAATTTGTGATCAATATATTCTCTGTCGACTTCAAAATCGGTATTCATAACAAGCTACTTTCTATTTTTATTCTCAATTATACTTTGCCAGGATATATTTTAGAATGCCCAAAAACGACAAAATGATATCTTTTTCTGTATATTAACATTGAATTTCCGAATTCTAAATTATATTGAGATAACTTCCACGGAAAAGGAATAAGTGAAATGGAGACCTTTCGAAACAACTTACTGCCATTGAGCAACTGCCTGAATTTAGAGTTTCGCAATTTCTTTTTTGGGGTGAGCGATGGGAAATTTGTCACACGGTATCCATACAACCGTTTAGTGTTCTCTTTTGCTTCGCGAGGCATCACCACTATGAGTGACGGGTCGGACACGGTGGTGTTTCAGCCGGGAATGTGGATATTAATCCCCGCGTTCCGGGAGGTCATGCATTCTCATGCCGGAAGCCGGCACCTTTCGATACACTTCAGTTTATCCGTATTGCGTGGTGTAGAAATACTTGCTTCAATGCATAGATTATTCTGTGGCAAAAATACCAGACTTACCCAAATAGCCAAAACGATTGTTGAAACGCCGACTCCATTACGTTTTATCAGTGGAGTTCAATTGCTTTGCCGGGAAATCCTCTTCGAAGTTTTGAAAAATGACGCTGTTAATATGGAACAGTTCTATTCCGAATTTATCAAGTACGCAAAATTGACGGAATATCTGCATCAAAACTGTAACTTCCACATAACAGTATCTGACATGGCGAAAATTATGAATATGGGGACGCAAAGTTTCGCCAAAAAGTTTTCCGCCGATACTGGAATAGCTCCTGGGAAGTTTTTTAACCGTATATTGGCTTCGCATGCGGCAAAACTGCTGTTCAACACTGAACTATCTGTAAAAGAAATTGCGGAGGAAATGGGTTTCTGCAATGAATTTTATTTTTCCCGTTTCTTTAAACGTCATTTTTGCCTTTCTCCGACCGGATTCAGAAAAGAACATATGCTGGGACAAATTTTGCAGTCGCGGGCGTTCTATTGTAAAAACTCATTCGGGTGAATTTGTATCGGAATGACAGATAACGCATGAAAGATTGCGCACATTCTAAATGCAGTGATATTAGCTCTTCATAAAAGTGTGCAAAATACACTGTCGAAAAAATATGTCTTAAAAATTGGGATGCGGTAGCATTCCAGATATTTTACGATTCCCAATAAGCATCAAAACTCTATTTTCATTAATACGGATTATGATAAAACGATAGATAAAAAAATAAGTAATTTTTGTGTTGAAAATAGATTTGCGGGTTTGTAATCCGGGATTGAAAGTGGTATCTTTTCGGCGATTCATTTGTTTTGCATGGAATGTGATAAGTTAATTTAAATTACATATATCATAAGGAGTTTCAGGTTATGGCAGAAGAACTTCAGGGGTTATTGGAGCGGATACATCAGGAAACCGTGAAAAAAGCGGACGATGAGAAAGATAAAATTATTTCAGCGGCCAAAGCCGAAGCCGCAAAAATACTCAGCACTGCCAAAACCGAAGCCGATGAGCTCCGCAAAAAAGCCGGAGAAGACGCCGTCCAGACAGAGGCCCGTGCCAAAGCCGCGGTACAGCAGGCTTCCCGCGATATACTCCTTTCTCTTAAAGGCGCCCTCCAGGCACGTCTCGCCAATCTCGTGAAGAATTCAGTGGGAAAGGCCATGACTCCTGACCTGATGTCTAAAATCCTCGTTGAAATGGTAAAAGGTTATTGCGAAAAAGGCCTTGGTTCTGATCTTGCCATAGAGCTTCTCCTGCCGGAGAAAGACGTCGCGGAGATGGAAAAACTTTTCAGGGGCAGTCTCATGGATGATTTGAAAGCCAAACCGGAAATAGTTGTAGCTCGCGACTTTCCAGCCGGGATGAAATTGAATTTCAAGGGGAACGATGTGTTTTTTGACTTCTCCGATGAGGCTATATCCGAGCTTATATGCCTTTATGCCGGGCCGAAGCTTACTGAACTTCTGAGTTCTGATAAATAAGCTTTTTTTCCGGGGCGCTTTACTTTAAATGAAAGATTTAAATTAATCGGGTGTTATGTATTATTTTCTTGTAAGTTCTTTGCCGATGCTTAAACGCGATGAAGCTCCTTTCTATTCGCTTCCCGCTTTTATGGGCTTATGCGCTGACTGGATAACAGAACACGAGTATTCAATTCTTGAAAAACTGGAGCTTGTGCCTGTTTCAATTTCCGAAAGCGGGTTTTCGGCCTCTTCCGTTGCCGCGGAATGGTACAGATGGGAAATATGTTTGAGAAACAGAATAGCCAAAGCCAGGTCCGGTGTTCTCGGCAGGGACGCGGGGGCGTTTATGCTGGAGGCCGAAGATGAATTCACCGAAATTGACAAGGCTGTTCAGGAAATTTTTCTTCTGACTGATCCTCTCGAACGGGAAAAAGCGCTGGATGGCATCAGATGGTACAAGGCGGAGGAGCTTGAGTTCGGGCATGATTTTGATTTTGCAAAGCTCTGCGTTTATAAAATAAAACTTATGCTTCGCGAAAAATGGACTGAACGCCTCAAGGAAAAAGGCGTTAAAAATCTCAATGATATAATAAACAATGTTTATGCCGAATGATTTATCTGAAAATTTTTAAGGAGACATATTAAAGATGCAAGACAGCAATAGTGGTAAAATAGTTGGCGTTAACGGCAATATGCTTACTGTCGAGTTTGATACTCAGGTGACACAGAATGAAGTCGCTTATGCTATCCTTGGCGAGGACAGGCTCAAGAGCGAAGTAATAAGGGTGCGTGGAAACAGAGCTGACTTGCAGGTTTATGAAAGTACCGCGGGTTTGAAAGTCGGGGACAAAATTGAATTTACCGATGAACTGCTCAGTGTTGAGCTCGGCCCCGGTTTGCTTACTCAGGTTTACGACGGTTTGCAGAACCCCTTGAACGAACTTGCTGAGCAATCAGGCTTTTTCCTTAAGCGCGGCGTCTATCTTCCGGCACTGGACTATGAACGGGAATGGGCTTTCACTCCTTCCGCTAAAATCGGTGACAAGTTGAATGCGGGGGACAAAATAGGAAGTGTTCCTGAAGGTATTTTCGATCACTGTATCATGCTGCCCTTTTCCTTCCGGGAAACTTGGACCCTCGTCGATGTTAAAGCGGCGGGAAGCTATAAAATCAGAGATGTAATAGCGGTCGCTCAGAACGAAAAAGGTGAAAAACGCGATATTTCAATGATGCAGGAATGGCCCGTAAAGATTCCGATAAGCTGTTATAAGGAAAAACTTATTCCTGCTGAAACTCTGATAACGCAGCAGCGTATTATCGACACTTTCTTTCCTGTCGCTGTCGGCGGCACGTTCTGCACACCCGGGCCTTTCGGCGCCGGTAAAACAGTACTTCAGCATGCGTTGAGCCGTTACGCCGAGGCGGATATCGTTATAGTCGCCGCGTGCGGCGAGCGAGCCGGTGAAGTGGTCGAAATCCTCAGAGAATTTCCTCACCTTGATGACCCGAAAACCGGAAGGTCTCTCATGGAACGTTCTATAATTATATGCAATACTAGTTCCATGCCTGTAGCCGCCCGCGAAGCTTCGGTATATACAGCCGTGACCCTTGCCGAATATTACCGTCAGATGGGCTTGAACTGCCTTCTGCTGGCAGACTCGACTTCACGTTGGGCGCAGGCCCTTCGCGAAATGTCCGGCAGGCTTGAGGAAATACCCGGTGAAGAAGCGTTTCCCGCTTATCTGGAGTCCCTCATAGCCGGTTTTTATGAACGTGCCGGTCTGGTCAAGCTTAACGACGGCAGGAACGGTTCTGTCACAATCGGCGGCGCGGTAAGTCCTGCCGGCGGTAACTTTGAAGAGCCTGTCACTCAGGCCACTCTTAAAGTCGTAGGCGCGTTTCTCGGTCTTTCGCGTGAACGTTCTGATGCGCGGCGTTTCCCCGCAATTCACCCTCTGGACAGCTGGAGCCATTATGAGAGCATAGTTGACGGCAAAAAAATAGAGTCCGCCAGACAGCTTCTCAGAAGAGGCAATGAAGTCAACCAGATGATGAAGGTTATCGGCGAGGAAGGCACTCATATAGACGATTTCGTAATTTACCTGAAGAGCGAATTCCTGGATTATGTTTATCTTCAGCAGAATACTTTTGACGAAGTTGACGGGGCAACGGACAAGGACCGGCAGACCTATGTTTTTAACAAGGTTTCCCGGATACTTGATACCTCGTTTAAATTTGAAGGCAAAGATGAGGCGCGCAGATATTTCCTTGAACTGAGGCAAATGTTCATAGACTGGAATTATGCGGCTTTCGGGACTGATAAATTCAAACAGATCGAAAATGGGCTTGAGGATAAAATTAAGGAGCGTAGCAATGCGTAAAGTATATCACAGAATCATTCAGATAGCCGGAAACGTTATTACGGTGGAAGCCGATGACGTGGCTTATAACGATCTTGCCGAAGTCAAAAGCGCGAGAGGTACTTCCCTCGCTCAGGTTATCCGCCTCTTGGACAACAAAGTATATTTGCAGGTTTTTGCCGGAAGCCGCGGCATTTCGACCGGAGACGAAGTTCGTTTTCTCGGATATCCCATGAGAGTTTCTTCTTCCGAAGACCTTCTCGGGCGTGTTTTCACTGGCGGCGGCGTGCCCAAGGATAACCGTCCTGCAATTCTTGAAAATCTCATTGAAATCGGCGGACCTTCGGTTAACCCCGCAAAACGAATCATACCCAGAAATATGATACGTACCGGTATCCCGATGATAGATGTTTTCAACACTCTGGTGGAATCACAGAAACTCCCGATTTTTTCAGTCGCGGGCGAACCCTACAACCAGCTCCTCGCCAGAATCGCCATGCAGGCTGAAGTCGATATAATCATACTTGGAGGCATGGGCCTGAAACACGATGATTACCTCTTTTTCAGAAATACGCTTGACGAACACGGCGCGCTTTCGCGTTCAGTTATATTTATGCATACTGCTTCCGACCCTGTCGTCGAGTGCCTCCTTGTGCCGGATATGGCGCTGGCTGTGGCCGAAAGCTATGCTCTCAAAGGCAAACGCGTTCTTGTTCTTCTCACAGATATGACTAACTTCGCGGACGCCTTGAAGGAAATTGCCATTACAATGGAACAGATACCTTCGAACCGCGGTTATCCCGGAGATCTTTACAGTCAGCTTGCTTCACGTTATGAAAAGGCGGTTGATTTTGACGGCGCCGGTTCAATTACCGTGCTTGCCGCCACTACAATGCCCGGTGACGACGTAACGCACCCGATACCTGACAATACAGGATACATAACGGAAGGCCAGTTCTATCTCCGCCACGGACGTATTGAGCCGTTTGGTTCACTGAGCCGTCTGAAACAGCAGGTAAACAGCAAAACCCGTTCAGACCACAGAACAATTATGGACACCATGATAAGGTTTTACGCTGATTACAAGGAGACGCTCGAAAAGCGTTCAATGGGCTTCCAGATGAGCAAATGGGATGAAAAACTGCTCAAGTACGGGGATCTTTTTGAGGCTAGAATGATGGACCTTTCCGTCAATATACCTCTGGAAGACGCTCTTAATCTGGGCTGGAAGACTCTTGCCGAGTGTTTCGACACGACAGAGGCAGGCATCAAGTCTGATTTGATTAAGGAATATTGGCCTAAGGCTGAATGAAGAAACTTTGATTAAGGTTATCCAATGGCTAAGATAAAACTTACAAAAACAGAGTTAAAAAAACAGCGGGACGCGCTCAAGCAGTTTCTGCGCTTTCTCCCGACTCTCCAACTGAAAAAGCAGCAGTTGCAGATGGAGATGCGCAAGTGCCAGGACCTTTTACGCCAAAATGAGGAAAAGGAACGTTTGCTCAGGGAAAAGCTTTCCTCATGGATATCGCTCTTCGGCGGCGGCGAAAGCGTCACAAAGATAAGCAAGCTTCTGACGGTGAGCGGCGTCAAACGCGAACGCAGAAATATCGCCGGTGTTGACATTCCAGTCTTCAAAAGCGTAGATTTCAACATCGTTGAATACAATCTTTTTTCGGAAGAAATATGGATAGATGACGCGGTAAAAGCGGTTATGAAAGTTATTGAACTCAAGATAGAACATAAGATAATCGAAGAGCAATACAGGCTTATTGAAAACGAACTCAGGGTAACAACTCAGCGGGTTAATCTCTTCGAAAAAGTCAAGATACCGGGCTGCAAGGAGAATATCCGTGTTATTCAGATATACCTCGGCGATATGAGTACCGC
>MHBF01000073.1 GCA_001803225.1 Lentisphaerae bacterium GWF2_44_16
CATTGAGGTCGATAAGGCGGAAAAGAAGTTCAGGCTCTTCTTTCACAATTGCAGATATTGCAGACATTGCATAAGCGCCTGTCCCAAAGATGCCCTTAAAATGGATGACAGAGACGGCTTCAGGCATTTTCAGGAGGGCATGGCCATGACAACGAAAAAGGTCATGGATTCTTTTGAAAAATCACGGGTATTGCATATAAATATTCTCACCAACATAACCATGTTCTGCGACTGCTGGGGTTTCAGTACCCCTGCGATTGTGCCGGACATAGGCATATTTGCTTCAAGCGACATGGTCGCGGTCGAAAAGGCTTCTCTCGATTCCATCAAAGAAGAGAATTTCATAAAAGGTTCCCTTATCGGCAAATGGCAGCTTGGCGAAGGCAGGCATCTCCTCGAAAAGATATTCGGAAAAAATCCTTATGTGCAGATCGAGGAACTGGAACGGCAGGGCGTAGGACAGACAGCTTTCAAACTTACAGAGATCAAATAATGAAGTTTATGCTTAAATCACTTTTGCTTTTGTTTATGTTTTCATCTCTGGGCCTCCGCGCGCAGGAACTGAAGCTGGAACAGGGCTGTTATAAGATTGCGGCAGATGGTGAGAATCCCGAATTTGTTGATCTCCTGATACATGGCAAATTCATAATGATGCTCCCGGATAGCGAAGGGACGCTTATTAAGGGAACTGTAAAGGGGGGGCTTTTCGATAGAAAATTCAGAGGTGAAATTGATACTGAAAGCAACCCGTCCATAATGGGCACTTTGATAGCGGACAACACGATTGACGCGGTGATATCCGCTCCGAAAGGCCATGCTAAAATCTGCCGTATTTCAAAAGTCGGGGAAATCCGTGATGGGACGAGAAAAAAAATATCAATGTCAAACCTGAAAAAACTTTCCATGGCACTGAAAAAATACGCGAGAAATACGGGTAATGCCTTTCCCGACATGGAAGGCCCTGCCGGTCTGGAGCAACTCAGGAAAAGCGGCTGTCTTCAGGATACCGCTCATCTCACATGTCCCGGTACAGGCACTGAACCGGCAAATGAAGAGGAAAGTATTTCAAGTATCCATACTGATTACATATACTCTCCGGTGCCGGCTAACAGTATAACTGCCGAACCGATTCTCTGGGACAAACCCGGAAATTTCAGTGATGGCGGGCACGTCCTCTACAGTGACGGCAAAATAATGTGGATTTCCGGCCGCGACTGGCTCGAAAACATAAAACGCTGAGTACTTTTTTACCCCTGCTCTTGACAAGAAGGGATATTACTGATATAATATTAATCGATTAATCGATTATTTAATGTTCCGGGTCAGAAATGACAGGAAAAATGATTTGTGGAAGTGAGAGATAAATTATGAAAAGAAAAGTATTGTTTTGGGAATTTACGCTTATTGAGCTCCTCATTGTGATAGCGATAATAGCGATTTTGGCGGCGATTATGCTTCCGGCTCTTTCAAAATCAAGGGAAATGGCAAGGCGCATATCCTGTCAGAATAACCTGAAGCAATTGGGAATTACTCTTAACATGTACATGAGCGATAACGACAGTTACATACCTGGAGCTCCGGCCAATGCGTCAGGGGGCGCGCATGATACATGGGAGGAACTCTTGAAGGATTATGAGAGCAAGATTCCCTATAGTACTTTTGCGTGTCCGAGCGATAAAATTCCCTTTACCTGGCAATACCGCAGGTCATACGCCATGAGCAAAGGCGCGACTCATTACGCGCGTCCTATGAAATACACGGAACTGGCCTCGAGAATCCCGGGAAAATGGTTTTGGATTGTCGAATGGTGGGGCAAAAACTGGGGCCACAACACCGGCGACGCCATGGGGTACAATAACTGGGGACTCTCCGGTTCAGTGCCGGTTTACGGGCATCCCGAAATGGAACACGGGAACGGCAATAATTATCTGATGATTGACGGGCATGTGGAGTGGCTCAATGAAAAAACCGTTATATCCACGCAGACTGAAAGATGGATAAGCGCGGTAAATAATTATTAAAATAAGGAGTTGGGAAAATGAGATTTAAAAGCGTGTTTCTGTTCGTGATTTCAGCAATCTGTTTCTGCGGTTATGCGGAGGAAAAGCTTCAGGACATGTCCATAGTCATAAGCTCCAATGCCCCTGAAGTCGTCAAGTTCGCGGCGGCGGAATTGAAGACTTATTTGAATAAAATATCAGGGAAGGATATTCCAATACGCGTGGATGTGTCTAAGGACGAAAAAGGTCTGCTGTTTCTTGTCGGCAAAAGCAGGCTTACTGAAGAACTGAAGATTAAGGATAACTTTGAAGCGGACGCTTTTATCATAAAGAGAACAGGTAATAAGATTGTCCTGATGGGGGATGATTTGGATATCAGCAAAAGCGAGGCGTTTCCTTTTAATTATATGACATCGCACAAAGGGAGTTTATTTGCTGTTTATGAGTTTTTGGAAAAGTATTTCGGCGTCAGATGGTTCTGGCCGGGAGAGAGCGGAGAGCTCGTTCCCGTTCAAAACGCGATGAATATACCGGAGAAGATAGACATAGAGGAAAAGCCGGATTTTCTCTGGAGGCATATTTTTATTTACGGTATGCCGCCGGAGATAAAGAATAAGGAAGTTCCTCTCTGGTATATGAGAAACAAAATGGGAATCGATATCGGGCACTCCTCCAGCTTTGCGCATAGTTGGTCCAGGTATATGAGCAATGAGTATTTCAAAGAACATCCCGAATATTACGGCCTTATAAAAGGAAAAAGGACGCCGCTAAGAATGAAAGACGGTAAATATGCCTTCATGGGCAATCAGATATGCACAAGCAATCCGGAAGTCGTTAAAATATTTGTAGACAAAATAAGGAAATCTTACAAACCCGATGATAAATCTAT
The DNA here is from genome assembly GCA_001803225.1 of Lentisphaerae bacterium GWF2_44_16. Taxonomy (GTDB): domain Bacteria; phylum Verrucomicrobiota; class Lentisphaeria; order Victivallales; family GWF2-45-14; genus GWF2-44-16. The sequence continues at coordinate 2,890 of MHBF01000073.1, forward strand.
TGTTTCCATAAGTCCTAATGACGGTTTGGAGTTCTGTGAGTGCGATAAATGCAAAGCCCTCGACCATCCTGAACTTTACGGGACGGATGAAGGCCACGACGGGCTTGTTCTGAGTGACAGGATTTTCACTTTCGCAAACGAAATAGCGAAGGAAATTAAAAAGACCCACCCGAGGCTTCGCCTTGGGATATTTTCTTATACTGTCCTTAGACCGCCTCCCAGGACGTTGGGGAAGATTGAAGACAATATCGTGATAAGCATGACCCAGATAAACGCTTTTAACAGCAATGAAGATTGTAGAAAAACCGGTGAAAAGAGGATAAAGGAATGGTCGTCCAAAGCCTCTGCCTTTATCGGCAGGGAATACTGGGGAGACTATAATTTTTCGGAGATTGTCCATCCCCATCCGCGTATTATCGCAGAGAATATTTCATTCCTCAAGAAAAACAGTTATATCGGTTACTACTGGGAAAGCAGTGCCGATTTTGGTTCAAACAATCTGAACTATTATCTGCTTGCAAAATTGATGTGGAAAACTGACGCCCCGCTTGACAAAATAATGAAGGATTACCTTGAGAAGGCTTATGGAAAAGCCTCGGGGAAAATGAAAGAGTATTTCGAGCTGATGGAAGAAAGTTTCAATAAAAGTTGCAGGAAAAATAAAATAATGTTTCTGAAGGCCGGATATTTACCTGAACTGTATTCTCCCGAAGCGATAGCAAAGGCATACGCGTTGCTGGACGACGCTGAAAAACTCGCGGAAAGCCCCGAAATAAAAAAAAGGATAGAATTCAATAGGGCTGGCCTTCAGCTTACCGACAAGATGACGGTATTTCTGACACTCTGCCGAAAACTCACGGATTACGGTTTGCCTGTCAGGACGCCGCCGTATGAAGCGAAGAGTTCTGCGGATTATTCCGTAGATGAAATAAAGAACGCCATAGTTCAGGCAAAGGAAAAATTGAAAGAAATAAGGACCCTCTTTGATAAATACGGCAAGACATCGGCTTTTCAAGGCATTGCTTTTGATAAACAGAACAAAATGTACAGGTGGAGCGAGAGTATTGATGAGTATTTCAAAATGTATGTGCAGAAGGGAAATGGGGAGGTCATGATACTTCCGCTGAAATGGAAGTTCAACATTGATCCGGATAATAAGGGAGAAAAGGCGGATTGGTATAAGAGTGATTTTGACGACAGTTCATGGAAAGAGATAAGTACGGACAATTTCTGGGAGAAACAAGGCTATGAAAACTATGACGGTTATGCATGGTACAGATTGGAAAATATCCGAATTCCGGAAAAATATAAAGGAAAAAAATGCACTCTGATAATTGGGGCCGTGGATGAAAGTTGCACGATATATGTTAACGGTTCGCTCGCTGGAAGCAGAATTTACAATTCCGAAAAAGACCCTGATGGATGGAAAAAACCCGTTGAATTCGACATCACCGGAAATCTCAGATGGAATGGAATGAATTGCATTGCCGTCAAAGTTCACGACTCTGGCGGAATGGGTGGAATATGGAAAAGAATCTTTCTGGTGTTTAAATAATTCAGAGAAGATATATGAAAATAAAAATCATAATTATTGTCCTGATATTTTCCGTGTGTTCCGCATGGACTGCTGACAAATATAATTTTCCCGGAAGTGAACTGATGAATTGGAATTTCAAAATCAAAGGAGACGCGCGTAAAGAAATGGAAGGAGACGCCGTTTTTTTTGTTGAAGTGAACGGCGCTTTTCCCGAAAATGAATTTTCTTTCGGAAACTCTATTCCGTTAAAAGCTCAAACAGCATATATAATTATAGTTTCATACAAAATATCCGAAGTAGCGGAAAATTCAGGCCACGTGGAAACTTACATGATAAAACCGGGAACGCCTTCGATCCGTATGATATTTGCGGACAAAAATAATAGACCCGTAACTAAGGCAGACGGATATATCTGGTTGAGAGGAAGTTTCAAAGAAAAGACAGAGGGGTATGAAATAATAAAGTGCGTTTTTACGACACCGCAAAGAACGGAAAAAGTAAGTCTCAGGATTTTTTTTCAGTGCAAAGGTAAATATTGGATAAAATATATAAAAATAGAAGAGCTTAATATATGAAAGCAGTTATAGACAAGGCAAATGGAGTTCCGAAATACCTTCAGTTGAAAGAAATTTTGAAAAAGGAAATTGCTTCTATGAAACGGGGAGACAGGTTTCATACAGAACACGAGATTATGAAAAAATACAGGCTCAGTTTTTCGACTGTTTCAAGGGCAGTCCGAGAGCTGGCGCAGGCTGGTCTGGTGGAAAGAAAAGCAGGGAAGGGCACTTTCATAAAATCGAAGTTTGAAAAAAAATACGGAATGACAGACATAAAAGGTCAACTCCTCGTAATAGCCGGAATTGAAAGTCTTAATGCCGCTGAAAATCCTTTAAATTGGTTTTGCCACAACGAGGTGCAAAGGGGAATAGTCAACAGTTATGCGGGGCCGGTGCGGATAATTACGGAAAGCGAATTTATAAAAGGCGCGGAAATCGAGAGTGAAATGCTGATACTGGAGAATCCAGTGCCTTTTGTTGTAGAGAGATGCAGGGAAAATGGAACGTGTTTTGTAATAATAAATCAAATGCAAAATCCGGAATACCGTGAAGATTCCGTTAATATAAGTCATATCAGTGGAAGTTTTGAAGCTTTGTCATATCTCATAAAAGAACTCGGGCACAAACGGGTCGCGATGATAACAGGCGGTCTCGCCACGCACAGCGAAAGAATAGCGGCATATCATATAGCGCTGAAAACGTTTAACATTCCCTTTGAAGAAAAGCTTTTTGTAAAATCAGAAGGAGGCGCGGAAAGAAATGGATATGAAGCAATGAGAAAACTCCTTAAACTGAAAGAAAAACCAAGCGCTGTTTTTGTGGATACAGATATAAAAGCCCTTGGCGCACTGAGGGCTGTCAGTGATGCCGGATTGAAAGTGCCGGAAGATATCTCTGTAATCGGTTTCGACAATATGCCGGATTCAGCCAGTTCCAATCCGCCTCTTACGACAGTTGGCGGATCTTATTATGAGATGGGGGCGGAGGCCGTAAGACTGCTTGAAAAAAAATACGCGGAGAAGAAGAAAAACATTGAAAGCATACTCATAAACACAAAATTGCTGATAAGAAAGTCGTGCGATAAAAAGAAATAGGAGTTAATTTATGGATAATTTTTTTAATGCTGATTACCTCGTGCTTACAACAGAAGACAAAGATATAAAACTCAAGAAAAAATCAGATATGCTCTGGTCTGGCGGGGGAATTGAAATTTTACTTTCGATAAAAGAAACAAAAAATGGTTTTTCTGTTTCTCCAACGTTGTCTAATAAAGGCAAAGCGACTGTAGCAATAGAGAAAATAGAAGTCATAAAAACAAAATTTGAGAACCGGGACAAGTCTCTGCGCTTTCTGCGTTTCGGCTTTAATATGCCCGGTGACCCCGTGCGTTTCGGGACAATCAGCACGGCTGGGTTTAATCCGCCATTGTATGGCATGGATGCAGGTTTTACCGGAGAGAACAAAGAAGTTTTCTTCATGACTTCTAATTCCATGATGGCCTTAAGCGGCCTTGACAGAAAATCATGTTTTATAATAGGCGCCGGTTCTTTCAGATTCAGTGAAGGTACGGTTTTTCTCTCGTGCAGTAAAAAGACGGGAGCGATGGAAATAAGTTATGAAATGATTCTCGATGGCGTAAGTCTGAAACCCGGAGAGAAACGCGTATTGGATGAAATCTTAATTATTAAAGGCAATGATTTAAACGAACTGCTGGCAGAATGGGCGGAGCTTACGGCAGCCGGGACAAAACCTCTTATACCGTCAGTAATTCCAACAGGATGGAATGACTGGCAGTTTTACAGAAATGAAAAAACGCAGGACGATGTCCTCGACAGTGCCGAAGTCCTCTCGCTCATGCGGAAAGAAGGCTATCCTCTGGATTTTGTTCAGGTCGATGGCGGTTTCTGCATACACCTTTCCGAATGGAGCAGGCCGAAACCCGGTTTCAGCAGGGGGATTAAAGATCTTTCAGAAAGAATAGTAAAAAAAGGATTGAAGTTCGGCCTCTGGTTTGCGCCCTACATTCAGAATACTCAGACGAATGTTGTAAAGGAACATCCCGAATGGCTCCTGAAGAATAGGGAAAATAACAAACCTGTATCACTGGCTAATTCGAATGTAGGGCCTTCATGTCTTATAGATTATACTGTCCCCAGAACGATCGAATGGCTCAGGAAGCAGATACGCCTTTTTGTCGATGATTGGAATGTAACGTGGATTAAACTTGACGGCCCGAATTACGCCCTTTACAGGCAGGGAAGAATAAAAGACCATTCAAAGACCATCAGCGAAATGCTGTCGGAAACTTTTGAAGTCATGAGAGAAGAAGCCGGTCCTGATGTTTTGATTGAGGGCGAAGGCATGATGGGACTGGCGCTCGGCAGGGTCGATATGCATCGGGTACAGACGGACAATCACAGCCTCTGGTATCGCAATTTTGACATAACTGCCCCTTATGCCCCGCAGGTTTACGGCAAGGAACTCATTATGTCTTTCCTTCACAACCGCTGGTGGTGCAATCACCGCGAAAACATAATCCTTCGCGATTATCCGTCTCCTTTATGTCATGCCAGGACTGTTAACCCGAATGCAGTTGAGCAGCTTTTTACGGATAATGAAATAAAAACACAACTGGCAGTCGCTGTACTTGGTTCGGGGGGGATGCTTCTGACCGATCCGATGAAGGAGCTGGAAAGAAATTCTGAAAGAATGAAATTCATATCACAGGTTCTTCCAGTATGGCCCGGCGCGGCTGAAATAGTAGATGTCTTTCCCGATGCCCGTTACCCGTCTGTTTACAAAATGAAAATAGAACTTCCTTTTGAAGAATACACAATTCTGGGGATAATAAACTGGAGTGATGAGACGCGTGATTATTCCTTTAGTCTCAAAGGCATCACGGGAAATAAAAACGCAGGAAATGAATGTTACGCGTTTTCATTTTTTGATGAAAAGCTTCTGGGGGTTTTCAAAAGCAAAATAGAAGTTAAAGGCATTTCCGCTCATGCCTGCCGCGTGATAGCTTTGCGGAAAAAAGAAAATCATCCTCAGCTTATTTCCACAAACATGCATCTTCTTCAGGGCGCGGTTGATATCGCTTCTTCTGTCTGGGACGAAAAGAAAGAGAAACTGGATATTACTGTTAAGCATTTTATGCAGAAAGACGCTAAACTCTTTCTGGGATTTCCCGATAAGTGGAAAATCAAAAAAATAAAGACGGATGCCTTGAGATACTCGGTCGATGACTATTACGCTGAAATCCCTGTCATAAGGTTTGAGGGCGCTTCAGGAAAATTAACGTCATTCAGTATCTACTGTGAACAGCCGCCCGGATAACTTTTGTAATCAGCGAGACTGATTTTTTTCCCTGCCTTTGCCCATGGGATATTGCCGTGTTCAGAGGGAAGTATTCCGAGATCGAAACACTGGATGAAGAAAGCGTCAAGCCCTTTTACCCATGTGAGATGATCATTGTTTTCATTAGTATCTACAGTGATGAGGTTTTCTGGAAAGCTCACGATATCGGGCATTGAATCCTGGGCGCCGTTGATGCAGAGGGTTTGGGCTGACGCTGTTTCCGGGCTGCAGAAATTTTTCAGAGTTCCCGAGCGTATGCTTTCGACAGTCTGCCAGAGTTTACCGTCGCAATAACCATGAGGCACGCCATATTTTTTAATTGTGCCGTCCGTAAAACGCGCGGTGAAATCGCCACACCCGTAAACAGTGCCTTTCTCGAAACGGTAATTTAAAACCGGGCCAATAGAGACCGGTATCGCGTGCGCAGAGTAAAAGAGTATCTCTACTCCTTTGTCAGTATGGCAGCGCAGGGCGGCTGTGTCAAAATTCTGGATTTTATTGGCCCTGTAAAGTTCCGCCTGTACATCGGCAAGTGTGGCGGCTGAGTCGGTTTCCGGGCCGAGTATGTAAAGCATATTGTGCAGGTAGTGAGCGGTAGCATTGTTTATGGGGCTGTCGAGTATCCATTTTCCCGAACTGTTTTTCATTGCGCCTGCCCAATTGTTCCGCTTGTAATAAATTTCCCTGCGCGGCCAGAGCACCAGTGTTTTCAGCGATATGGGAGCGCCGAAAAGTCCGTTGATAATATCATTTTTAAGAGCCTGAACAGGTTCCGAAAAAGACCACTGATAGCCGATGCTTACCAGTTTAGCTGATTTCCGTGCCGCTTCCGCAAGGGTAGCGGCTTCCTGTATTGTGGCGCAGAGGGGTTTTTCGCAGAGTACGTGTGAACCGTTTGCCAGGGCTGTCAGCGACTGGGGGACGTGCAGATGGATAGGGGAGGAAATTACTGCAAGGTCGGCTTTATGTTCTTTATAAAAACTTTCAAGGTCTGAGTATGCCGGTATTTTTCTCTGTTTTATATCTTCGATGCGCACGGATTTTTCCCATGCGGGATCAACAACTCCGGCCAGTTCGACATCTTTATCAGGAGATGCGTCAAGGACATTTGCCAGATAACCATGTCCATAACCGTTAATGCCAACTGCAACAATACTTATTTTATTCCTTTTCATAATACTCCATAATAATGAATAAATCTGAGATCGGAAAATTTGAATATAACACATTTCCCGGTAAAAAAAAGAGTCTTATTTCATGGAAAACTCAAATAGCCTATTGACTTTTGTTTCAAAATACATACAATATAATTAAATGCAATATGAAATTAATGAAATTGTATATAATGATTAAGAAGTCTAACAGGCAGGAAATTAAGAATTTGGCAAAGGAACTGATTTTCAGTTCCAATGGCATTACCCGCAGGGAGATAGCGGATAAGACGGGGCTCGATGTGAGGACCTGTTCTTCGTATGTGGATGAGTTGCTGAAGCAGGGATTGATATGTGAAAAAATACCGGCGTTGAATTCTGCCGGGCGTCCGCCATCCTTATATTGCCTGAATTCCGGCAAGCTTCTTTTCCTGGGGATAGTTCTCAGGACTGAAAGTATTTCGAGCAATCTTATAGACATGGATAACAATGTAGTAAAGGAAAGCAGGGAAAGCATAGGGATTGAAGATGAAAGCAAATTGAGAGTAATAAACAGGATATTTGATATTATAGACGACTGTATCAGAGCTTTTCCGGATAAGAGAACAGCCGGGATATGCATATCTGTTTCCAGATGGCTGAGGCCGCCTTTGAGTTTTCTTGACACTTTTGAAGAAATTGCTGAAATCGTATTCAAAAGGACGGGTATCGCTGTTTTCAGGGAGCTTCCCATAAATACGATAACATATAGTATAAGAGAAGAAAATAACGATGTCCGGAATATTGTGCTTTTCCATCCGGGGAAAGTTATAGAGCTTGGTATTATGAAAAACGGAATTGTGCCGGGAAATACGCTTTCGCTTGAACACGAATTGTCGCACACTAAAGCTGAACGGAGCGGTGAGCTCTGTTATTGCGGCGGAAATGGTTGTCTCGAACATTATGTTACAGATGCCGCCGTAAGGGAAATGCTTTCCAGTATAGAGACGGAAGAGAATAAAGGCATATTGCTTGAAGACGGGCTGGAAAGAAAACTTCCCGGATATCGGAAACTGGCGGATAAACTTTCAGAATATTGCTGTCTGGCGTTTGAGAAACTTTACAAGACTTATAAGCCAGAGATACTCAGCTATACGGGACTTCTGCCGGAAATATGGGAAAAGGCCGTCGGAAAGTTCAATAAAACAGGTAAAATCAAAGTGAAATTCATTTGTCTTGGGAGAGTAGATACAACTTATACCGCAGCTCTCACTGCAAGTTATAAAGCTGTCAAAGATTTTATCAGATAATTTAAAAGGGGAGATTTTTTAATATATGAAAGACGCTGATTTCAGTGACCTGCTTTTGATCCGTAAGGGGGAAAAAGATTTAACGCTGGGCGGTGGAGATTCTGCGTTGGCGCCAGTAGTTTCGATAGGAGAATGGGAGGCTAGAAAAGAAGCTTTGAAGGAACTTTATATGCTTACTCTGGGACAAGCTCCGTATCATGATATTGACCCTGATCTGGAGATAATATCGGAAGAAGACTGCGGTGCTTATCTCAGACGGAAACTCATGTATAATACGGGCGCGGATGAAAGAATTTCAGCATATATGCTTCTCCCGAAAGGCTTAAAGGGAAAAGTCCCCGCGGTACTCTGTATACATCCTACAACTTCTATGGGCAAAGAACAGACAATCGGCAATGACCCGAGTTCCAATGGACATGACAGGGCTTATGCGTTACACCTGGTTGAACAGGGTTTTATAACTTTTGCGTTTGACCTTATGAGTGCCGGTGAGCGCTGTTTTTCCGGTCTTAAAGATTTCGATACTGCTCCATTTTATGAGAAATATCCGAAATGGTCTTCAAGGGGTAAGGATTTGTGGGATGTTTCACAGGCGCTTGATGTAGTCCAATCCATGCCCGAAGTCGATGCTGAAAAAATCGGGAGCATCGGACATTCGCAGGGCGGCGGCATAACTATTCATGCCATGGCGGTGGAGCCGCGCATAAAAGCCGGGGTTTCCAGCTGCGGCGAATGGCCCATGCGCATTTCAAAAAATCCGTTCAACGCCGCCCGTACAGGATGGTGGGTTGGCCGTCCTCTATTGAGGCCGTTCTGCGTTACGGGCAAAGAATTTCCCGTTCAAATGCATGAATTGCTGGCGATGGCGGCGCCCAACGCGATTATGAATATTTCAGCTCTCAACGACTGCAAATATACCGTTGAGGAAAAGGAATTTACCGGAGAGGCTTTCCGTAATATGGAGGAAAATGCCAGAAAGATATATCAGCTTTACGGCAGGCCGGAAGCATTTAAGAGTATCACTCATCTGAATGGACACAGTTTTTTGAAAGAACAACGCAAAGCGGCGTATGAATTTTTAAAACAACATCTTTTCAAATAAAGAAAGGTTGAAAAATGTTTATTGACATCCATGTGCACACGAGGAGAATTCCGGGATTTCCAAGGGCCGGAAAACAGGCATATTCAACGCCTGAACAACTTATCGAAAGGTACGACAAACTTCAAATTGAGAAGGGCGTTCTCCTGCCGGGCGTGAATCCCGAATGCTCATACACGCCGCAGTCAAATGAGGAAATCATTGACATAGCCGAAAAGACCGGAAGATTCATACCGTTCTGCAATATCGACCCCAGAGCTTTGAGCAATTCTCCTTGGGCACCACTTGGCGATATACTGAAATACTATCGCGACAAGGGTTGTAAGGGTATTGGCGAAGTATGCGCTAATCTTCCCTTCATGGACCCGCTTGTCCAAAATCTTTTCAAGGGCGCTGAAGAAGCCGGAATTCCGTTGACTTTTCACATCGCTCCTTCCCTCGGATGGCACTACGGCTTGTATGATGATCCGGGGCTTTATCAGTTGGAAATGTCTCTTCGGAGATTTCCCAGTTTGAAATTTTTCGGACACTCTCAGGCGTTCTGGGCGGAGATAGCCAGAATGGAAACGCCGGGAGAGAGGACTGGTTATCCTAAATCTCCGGTAAAGGAAGAAGGCGTTATTCCCAAACTTATGAGAAAGTATCCCAATCTTTATGGGGATCTCTCCGCGGGAAGCGGCTGTAATGCGCTGGAACGCGATAAAGGCTATGCGGTTAAATTTCTGAATGAATTTCAGGACAGGTTGATGTTCGGCACCGACATAACTGCGCCTGCTACGCCGACTCCTCTTGTCGATTTGCTTCTGAAAATGAAAAAAGAAGGTAATATTTCGGAAGTTGTTTTCAATAAAGTGGCCCGTGAGAATGCTGTTAGAATCCTTGGTTTGTAAATAAAAATTATATCTAAAAAAGGAAATAAAAAAGATGAAAGACAAAAACGAACTTCTCAAAAAACTTGCCGTTAACGGCGGAGAAAAAACAATAACTGTCCCCTTTCCCGGAAGAAAACATTTCGGCAAAGAAGAACAGGAAGCCGCGGATGCCATATTTAAAAAGTGCATAGAGACGGGAAACGCCACCGGATACAATGGGGCGGAAGAAGACATGTATTGCAAGGCGTTTTCAGAATTCATGGGCGGTGGTTATACCGATGGGGTCAATTCCGGTACGACATCTGTTTATGTCGCGTTGAAAGCGCTGAACCCTGAACCGTTTACTGAAATCATAGTAGGCAGCGTAACAGATCCCGGCGGGATGATGCCGATACCGTTGCTGAACTGCATTCCCGTTATCGCGGACAGTGAGCCAGGGCGTTATAATACCGGACCGGCTGAAATAGAAAAACTCATCAGCCCCCTGACCAGCGCGATAGTTGTGGCACATATCGGAGGAGAGCCAGCCGACATTGAAGGCATAATAAAAATAGCGAAGAAAAAAGGCATTCCAGTCGTGGAAGATTGTTCACAATCGCATGGCGCGAGAATAAACGGAAAGCCTGTAGGCTCGTTCGGTGACATTGCCGCGTTTTCCACAATGTTCGGCAAACATCATTGTACTGGAGGGCAGGGCGGGGCCGTCTTCACAAAGGACGAAGAGCTTTACTGGAAAATCCGCCGCGCCGCTGACAGAGGCAAGCCGTTCAATCTCCCTGCCGGCAGTACTAATTGTGTGGCTTCATTGAATTACAACCTCAACGATCTCGCCGCCGCAATCGGGACAGTGCAGGTAAAAAAGCTTCCCGGCATAATTAAGAGAAGGCAGGAATTTGCCGAAACATTGAAGAAAAAAGGATTGAAAGATCTCAAGTCAATAATAATTCCATCCTTGATAAAAGGCGCTGAACACTCATACTGGTGGTGGAGACTTGAAGTCAATGAAAAAGTTCTGAATTGCACAAAAGCTGAATTCTGCAAGGCATTGCAGGCGGAAGGCGTTGCCCTCAATCCTTCTTATATGGCGGCATTGCCTCATACAATGGAATGGTATAAGAACCGCAGTGTTTTCGGGACATCTCAATTGCCCTGGTCTTCACCTATGTACAAAGGTGACGCGAACAGGAAGTTTGAATGTTCCAACGCTCTTGATACCTGCGCTAAGCAGTTTAATCTTAACGTATCCGAAAGCTGGGGGGGCGCGGAAGCGGAACTCATTGTAAAGGCTTTCAAAAAAGTCGAAGACGCTTATCTGAAATAAGGACAGATGAAATATGTTTATAGACATACATACACACATAACTTACGGCAACTGCAAAGAATATTCGACATTGCTCGGCAGGAAACCATTTACCGCAAGCACTCTCATAAAGAAAATGGATGCTGAAGGGATTGACAAGTCGGTGCTTCTGCCGCTTGTCAACGCCGAGGTCATGGACTATTACGGAGTCGCTGGAAACCAGGAATGCCTGGAGGCGGTTAAAAAATACCCTGACCGGCTGATGACTTTCTGCGGTATTGACCCGCGTTCCATGATGAACTACAAGAAAGGAAATCTTGTTAAGCTCCTGACGGTTTACAAAAAACTCGGATGTATCGGCATTGGCGAGATGTGCGCGTCTATTCCGATAACGCACAAACTTTACCAGAATCTTTTTTATGCGGCCGGTGAAGAAAATATGCCGATACTTTTTCACTTTATCCCGAAAGTATGCCATTCTTACGGGGCTATCGACAAACTGCATCTGCCCGGCCTTGAGAAAATGCTGGAGAAATATCCGAAAACGATATTTATCGGACATTCTCCGTGTTTCTGGAATGAAATAGCTCCACTGACCGATAAAGAACGCAGCGGTTATGTGAGAGGGCCTTTTAAAAAAGAAGGCACGCTGTGGCGGCTCATGCGCGAGTATCCGAATATCTACGGCGATATTTCAGCGGGAAGCGGCTATATAGCCCTGAGCAGGGACAATAAGTCTTATGAGTTCATGGAAAAATTTTCCGACAGGCTTTTCTTCGGAACTGACAGATTTAGTTCCGAGGATGAACCGGCACCCCCTCAGATAGCTTTTTTGAAAGACGCGCTGAAGAGCAAAAAAATGTCGAAAAGCACTTACGAAAAAATAAGTCATAAAAACTTTGAAAGAATTTTTCTGTCTTAATTTAATCGTATAGGAAATTCTCATCCGGGGCTTTGCGTTTTTCTATCTTTTTTTGCCAGGCCAGTGGATTCCCTGACGATAAGTTCTTTGTCGAGAATGATTGATGCTTCAGGGATAAGGTCCTTACTTTCGAGAATGCGTTTCAGCATTTTTGCGGCGCTGGAAAAAGCGCCTTCGCTTTTCAGAACTGTAAGGGACGGGTGCAGTTGTTCTGAAATCTTATAACCGCCAAAACAAGAGACTGAAATATCATCGGGACATTTCAGGCCTTTTTCGTTTATTGCCTTCAATGCTCCCAGGGCCATAAAATCATCACCAAGAAGAATTGCGCTTGGCGGCGTATCCATGTTGAGCAGTTCCAGTGTTTTCTGATAGCCTGACCTTTCATCGTAAGACCCCGTAAGCAGGTATTTATCGGAAGATTTGAGCCCTTTGGTTTTACAGCAGTTTTTAAATGCCTGCACTTGACGTTCCGTTACCGGCAATCCGGCCTGGCCTGTAACAAAGGCTATATTCCGGTGTCCAAGTGACGAGAGATAATTGAAGAGTTTGGACATGCCGGACTCTTCATCGCACCAGACGCAGGAATTAAGATTATTGTGGTTGATGAATACTGCCGGCTGTTTTGATGACTGTATTTTTCTCAGAACATATTCCGGAATTTCCTGAACTGGAATAAGCAAGCCGTCCACATTGTTATTCAGCAGGACACCCCAGTCATTATTTCTGAGCATGGAGGTGCTTATGTAAATGATGATGATTTCATATTCATCAGACGGAAATTCTTTTCCGAGTATTTCAATGGCATTCAATGTTCCCGGGTGGTTTATTCCTGCTTCGAGCCAGATGCTTATTCCAATTCTTTTTTTTCCGTACGGAGTCTTTTTTGTCTTTGGAAGAGCGACTATTCTACTGCCTTTTCTTGGAATTTTTATCAAAATACCTTCTGCGCAAAGGCACTCAAGAGATTTTCTTAGGGTAATGCACGCGACATTGAACTTCTTTGACAAATCTCTTTCCGACGGCAGTAAAGAACCAATCTGAACTTTTTCAGAAACTATATAATCTTTTATCTTTTCAGAGATATCATAGTAAAGAAGCGTTTTTCTGATTTTTGACATATAACTAAATCCGTTTTATGATATTATATTATATATCAAATGATGAATAAATACAAGAATAGCTTTTATTAAAATATAATATGAACTTGAAATAAATAGTTTTATTGATATTGACAATGATATCATCTGATTGTATAATATATATCAATAGTCGGGGATAGTTCAGGGTGAATTTAAATCAGGAAAAAGAAAAATGAAAATCAGAATTTATGGAAAAAACGCTAAATATCTCGGGGAACTGAACAGCGCGAGAAAAGGGCCCAATCTTTTTGAGACATGCAGGATTGATAAGGAAATACTGAATAAGGCAGAGAGTGAACTGAGCATCAAATGTGAAATTCCCATCTTGAACATGCATGGTTTCTGGTCTCCGGATATGTTCCGTCCGAGGATGAAACTTGACTGGCGGATAGATTTTTCATGTGCGGCGCACCGTAATTTTCCGTATCTGAGTTTTTTCAGTCAGGATCAGCGCAATTGCGCTACTGTAGGCACTGCCAATCTGATGGATGACGCTCTTGTGGCTGCCGCAATGAATCAGCAGAACGGCACTTATGATGTGTCGATTGTGGTTTCAATTTCGGATAAGACGGAAGAGTTTGAAATTTTTCTTGATTTCAGCGAACGGCCCTGGCCTGAAATAATGCATGACTATCGTAAGCTGGTGCGCCCTGACTGGAAACCGTCATATCCTGAAGCGGCCTGGCTGCCTGTTTACTGCACATGGTATGCTGTTCATGCCGCAGTTGAAAAAAGGTGGCTTGACGAGCATGTGGATGCCGCCGCCGCTATGGGCTTCGGAACTTTCATTGTCGATGACGGCTGGTGTTTTGATGATATGAAACGAGTTAAGCCGGAAACTATCGGAAGCTGGTATGAGAGGATTGGCGACTGGCAGGTGTCTGAAAAAAAACTGCCCGATTTTAAGGCGCATGTCGAGCGCGCTCAAAAACTGGGATTGAAATATCTGCTCTGGGTTTCACCGTTTATGGTTGGAATGAAAAGTAAATTCTATGCTGAAACGGAGTGCGATTATCTCACGGAGGAGGACGAGGGATACCGGGTATTTGACCCCGTCAACGAGGAAGCCGTGCGGAAAAGCATGAAATACATGCTTGATCTCGTCAGTGATTACGGACTTGACGGACTGAAAATTGATTTTGTCGATGCTGTACCGCAATTTCCTGAAAAGCCGAGAGGGAAAGCCGTCTTCAACTATATCAGTACTCTGCTGAATACCATTAAAAAAGAAAATCCCGCCGCGCTGTTTGAGTTCAGGCAGCGTTACAGCACTCCGATAATGCTCGATCAGGCAACACAGTTCAGGGCAGGCGATGTCCCCTTTGACTTCATAGAAAACCTGCATCGCATAGCTCAAATCCGTATCTGTGCGGGTGACAAAGTGCCGGTGCATGCTGACCCTGTTTACTGGCATCCGAGTGAAGCCGCAGTCAATGTGGCGCGGCATATGATCTGTTCTCTTGCCGGGGTGCCGATGGTGTCAATGGATTTAAATGAATTGCCTGAAGAGCAGAGGGTGATTATTAAATATTGGCTGGGTTTTTACAAAGAGCACCTTGCTGCCTTCCAAAACGGGCACTGGCAGGTGGAATATGAATTTGACCACCTCAAATATATTACAGTCAGCTATGAAACGGAGAAAATTATCTTTTTATGTGACGCAAAACATGGAACTGAAGCCATTGATGATTTTCACGGATCGCTTTATCTGCTTAACATAAGCAATGAAGCTGTCTCAATGAATTGTCACAGCGTACAGGATTGTCGCGGCGCGACTGTCGGAAAAGACGTTATTCCTATGGCAGGGCAGGGGATGGTTGTTATATAAATTCCATTTTCTGTAATGGAACAAAAAAGAAACAACAATTGGCAGAGCCTCTAAGCCAGGATCAATTGTTGTTCTTCTATTTCAATTCTCGAGCATGTTTTTCTCGTTCTCTTAAATAAACAGAAGTTTTCATAACCAATTCATCAAGAATTTTATTATCCGGCTTTCCAAACATCGCGGGATACGGGTCAGCGCCGGGGCCCAATGGTTCAGGCGTTACAAAACACGCACCATCATTAAAACCGATAACATAAAGGGCCTTTATTATTGTGTCCAAATCCATAGATCCGTTTCCAAGCGCACAACGGTTACTGTCAGCCATGTGGAGATTGACAAGCCGTTTTTCAGCTCTGAGTATGGCTTCGCCTATATGAGTTTCTTCAGACTGCATGTGATAGACGTCGCCGTTTATATGCGCAATGCCCGGATGATTAACAGCCTTTATATATTTTACAGCATCGTCTATTGTATGAACTATGCTTACTTCCGCCGAACGAATCGGTTCGATGGCGGCTTTAATTTTCCTCTCTGAAAATTCATCCGCGACTATTCTCAGCATTTCAACACTGCGCTCGAATTCCATATCGTCATAAGCAAGCGGCCTGCCTACCGCTCCCGGCACGACCAGTATATATGAAGCGTTCACAGCAGAAGCGAAATCCAGCTCCCTCATAAGATAATCGATTGCCGCCTGCCTCTGAACGCCGCTGTTGCTTGAAAGATCATTGTCTTTTGAAAACATGCCGCATATCCCCGCGACTTTTATTCCGTGGTTGCCGAGTATTTTCAGAACTTCCTCAGCTTTATATCCTAAATCTTTCCCATAATGATTTCCATGAAGTTCTATATATTCTATTTCAGCTTTTGCCAGGCGTTCTGCCGTATCAGAAAGTTTTTCCATTCCGAAGCCCCAGTTGCTCCAGGAAAGTTTTAATTTGTTTTCCAACTTCTTCGGATTCTCCTTTTTCAATCTCAAAAAAGCATCATGTATTCTCGCGTTTTTCTTCTCGAAATTCTGCATTTCCATAGATTATGCCTTTATTTTTGTTCAAGTTTTTCAAGCTTAAAACTGTCAAACCATGACGTTCCTGTACCGCCGCTGGAACTTATCCCCAATCCGGAAAGACGGACAGCGCCCGCCGGTACTGTCGAAATTACAGATACAAGTGTCCAATCCTTTTCTCCTGTAAGAAGAGCGGAAGCCCCTGGGAGAGGATATTTATTCTCGTCGCAATAGCTGATTGAAATTTTGCCCTTCACCTTTTCTCCTGAATTTTTCACCCATGCCGAGAATTTATATTTTTCTCCGGGAGTAACCTTAATCATTCTTGTGCCGGATGGATATCTGTGATAATTGCACCAGAAAGGATCACCGTGCTGAGGTTTTATTATTCTGAGAGAATATGAGTTTGAATGCGTAACATCGTAATCTTTAGCAAGGTACAGTTTATCATCGAGGGTCTCGTAGCCACCCCAGTGCATTGGGTTCCATATTCCAAGATTTTCTATGGAAGAATTTCTCCTTGAAATTTTGTTGTCAATACTAAAAGGCATTTCCGCACTCATAAGGCAGTTCCCATAAAATACGGCATTATAAGAACCTTCTTTCAAAATTCCTTTTTCTGTTTTACCGTCAAATTTAAAATCAATCTTATTTCCTTTTCCCTTGATGCTCTTAATTTTATTCCCTGTACTGTCAATTAAATCAATGAGCCAATCGCCGCCTGCCGGAAAATCTGCTGTAAATATAATATTTTCACCCTGTGCGGCTGTTCCCGGAATGATGTCGGCATTTAATATCGCCGGAACGGTGAATGCGGCCCAGGCAGTCCAAGCGCTCTGTTTTTTCGATATGATATCTTTCGCGGATACCCTCCACTCGTAGAGTCCCGGTTTCAGAAGCAAGTCCGACCAACTGAAATTTTCTTTGAGCCCATCAAGCTTCTTTAGAGTTTCAGATTTCCCTTTTTCTCTGCACTCCAGTGAATATGAATTTGTCTTGCCGTTATCCTCCCATATGAATACCGGACGTTCGGAAAGAGAAAGATTTTTTGCATCCGGTATCAATGTTTTTGGCACAGGAGGATTTTTGTCAGCATCCTGACAAAGGTATATTATTTTAATTTTTCCCGGAAGAATATTGCATGATATCCTGGCTGCGTTTGCGAGTACTTTTTTATCAAGGTAATCGACTGCTTTAAAATTTTCAGGAAGATTTTTATTATTTATGACAAATTTCTTTTCCTTATCAGACTCATTGAAGATAAAGACAAGGCGTTCACCTCCTGGATTAAGCAATACTGATACCGGATCGGATGGAACATCTTTAATGTTCTCAATCTCAATCAGGTCATCGGCACGCTTCAGAGGAGTGAAAAAGTCTTCGAAATCCGATGCCACGCCTATGACTTTCGAAACAGCTTCATAAACATTTCCATCATC
The DNA here is from genome assembly GCA_001803225.1 of Lentisphaerae bacterium GWF2_44_16. GTDB lineage: Bacteria > Verrucomicrobiota > Lentisphaeria > Victivallales > GWF2-45-14 > GWF2-44-16. The sequence goes on from MHBF01000073.1 coordinate 20,386, forward strand.
AATACCGTTATAGAAAATCATGAAAGAACCGGAGTCAGTCAGTCTGCGGAAAAGGTTTATTTCCGTTCGATCTGTGTCATAATCCTTTCCCCATATGCCTTCTCCGCCATTGAAGATTTTACCTTTGCCTGATGCTTCCTGTGTCGCCTTGTAATCCCCGCGTCCGTATCCGCACATGACCAGATCAACGTACTTTCCAAGATATCTCCAGTCGTTACCGTAATTTTCTCTTTTAAGCCCTTCTCTCTGATAAGCGCTGTACGCTCCGAATATACAATCGGGATTACTTTTTTTTATGGCATCTTTATATATTTTAAACGTCTCACCGTTTTGCCAACATCTGAATTCCACCCATTGCTGACGGTATTTTCCCATCAGTGATTTATTATTTAACTCCTCTTTTTCGCTTATGTTGTTTTTCCTGCGGAACATCTCAATATTGCGTTTGGAATAACCTGGTGAGTTATTGCCGAATATTCCATATTCATAATCAATATGGAGAACTTGATATACCTTTGCCATGTTGCCGATAACTTTGCTAAATTCTTCTATAAATGCCGATTTTCCTTCAAGCAGATCGGCGAAACATATACTGTCGACTGTCTTGCCGGACAAGGTGATTTCTTTTTCTCCGGGATGTTTTGCGAGATATTCCCTTGCTCCAGGAACCGCTCCGCTCATAAGTACAGGCATCATTTTTGCCAAGTTAAATTTATATTTTTCATGCAATAGTTTTCTGTAATCGGCGGCATTCAACTGTAATTCCGCGGATACCGTGTTTAACCCTGCATTTTCCCATTTCTCGAAAATGCTTTCCCTTTCCTTTTCACCATGCTGGGTTACTGAATAAAAAGGCCACCACGGCCAGATTATAAAAGGAAGCTTTCCTGACACCTTTTTTCTGCAGAATGGCGGGAGGGCTTTAAGGTTAATACTATGTTCCTCCTCTGTATATTTCAATTCCGGCACATAACTGTGAAAATAAATTTTCCCCTCATTTATATTTTTATCTGAACCGTTCATTTTGAGAAAAAAATGGATTGGAACGATTTCCCATTCGGGGCCGTCACTGTCCGTCAAGATCTGCCGGGGAAATATCATGCGATACTGCCGGTATTTCGTGTTGTCTCTGCTAATCAGCGTTTCTTTGAACTCCAAAGGCGATGTGCTGTTTCTTGAATGCATAGGAGATATGAGTGAGCATGAAAACGGCATATCCATGACAAACTCAATCTTTTCAGGAAGTTCATTGCATTTTGAACTGTTAAGCGCCAAAACGATTTCTTCTGTTTCTCCTTCCGGAATGAAGACATCTTTAAGCTCTTTTATTCCTGTTTCATCTCCTGTAAGCAATTTTCCCAGAAAACTCGAAACTACAGAAGACGCATTTCCTATCTTGAAACGGAAAACAGGTGACTTGTAGAGAAAACGATTTTCGTTAAGAAATGAATACTCAAAATCAGCATAGCGGCAAACTGCCGTGTTCAACACTTCAGGAAGATTTTTTCTGATATGAAAAATTCCGTTTTCAGAGGCGGTAAGCTCTGTGGTATCCCATTGATATTTATTGTTAATATTTATCCCAGTATGCAAATCAACTTTGGAGGACGCTGAAGACTGGAGATTTGTTTCCACGTCGCATTCGAGACTCTTTTTATTCTTATATACCAGGGAGCCGGTTTTTATTCCTGGAACCTTATCCGTAAATTCGACGTAACCCCAATAATTATCATCATGAAAACCTTTTGGCGCAGGACTCCAACTGCTGAATTCAGCAATCGGCTGCCTTGTCCGGCATAAATTTATCCGCCACAGTTTAGCTACACTATCAACTCCCAGAGATGAGATAGGAACGGAAATTTCAAGTGACCACGAGCCCTTGGCAACCTTTGCCGCGGTTCTTGCTCTTGCGTCCCAGGACAATCCTTTATCCTTATCGTTGAGTATGCTGTCATAAACAGTTCCAAGACTGTTGGCTATTATCTGATATTTTTTGCCGCTTTCATTTTTTATGAAAATTTCAACACTGTCGTCTGTCCATACCGGACCATCTTTATCTTTGCATGCGTCTTTAAATCTATCCATCTGATTAAATACGGGATTCAAAAACTTTTCTTCACACCTTAACGCAAAATAAATATTCTGCGCGTCATAAGTTATCCACGCAGAGCTTTGTCCCTGCGCCATACCTTTGTTCTGGGTAAGCAGAAAATTTGAGCACTCAATATTTTCATTCCAGCACTTGTCATCCAGAACACCGTCAATGACAGGCGCTTTTTCCGCTTTGCCGCAAAGCAGATATGGGACTCCCGGCACGGCGGATATTTTACTTTGAAGCTCGAAGGAGACATCACTGATTAAAAGTACCCCGGGAGTCCTGAGCTCCACATCAATACGGGCATAGTTAAATTTTTCAGGAATTGTTACAGGAAGAGAAAGCTTCTGCCAGCCGCATTTAGGAAGAACTTGAAAGGTTTTTGAAACACCATTACCTTTTTCCGCTTTCCACTTGAGATTAGTGAAACCTGCTGAAACTTTGCAATCAAGCACTTGTTCAGTTTCGGATAAAACTTTTACATTCAGAATATATTTTTCTCCGGGAATTGCGTTAATTCTCGCGGGAGTATTGCACCATACTCCGACATGTTTTTCCTTGTTGACTTCTATTCTGAGAACGTTTGATGAATTCGCTCCCTTAGCGGCTTCACAGGACATTTTTGCATCCGCCGCCTGCTTGTTAGGGGCCCATGACCATGAAGTCCATCCCTTCACTTTTCCGTCTTTCTGAATCTCAAATCCCGTGTTTTCGGCAAAAAGCTGAAACCCTATTACCAATAAAATGGCCGGTCTGAAAATTCTCATCATAGATTTTCCTTATAGATCAGTTAATTTTTATATGGGTTCCAGTAAAGGTCTCGAATATCATTTCCGCCTGTAACTTCGCTTTTCTTTTTTGAAGCAACGTGGTAATCCGCCCATAAAATATTTGCCCTGCTTAAATGCCGCCCTGCTATCGGGGATTGAGTGTCATTCCATGTTGAAACAAGTCCCTGATCACTACTACTTGGGCTGCAATCTCCAATGAGCAGAAACGTTGAAGGACTATTTAGTTTGAAAAGGCTGTATCTCGAACTGGACGCCATATAATAATAGTTAAGGCCATAACTTATTTTTCCGCGGGTATCTGATGTGTTGCCATAAAATTTGAAACCATTAGAGAAATCACTTGCCGATTGACTGGGACATATAAGGACATCACGCCATCCTCCAAACTTTTCATCAAACGAATGCGGGCCGTTCATGACAAACTCATCAAGTTCCTGATACCATACGTAATAGTACGGAGTATAACCGCTATAATCTTCACTGTAACCGTTCATAACCGTGCCTATCTGTTTTAAATTTGACACGCATTTGATGCTCTGCCCGGATTCTTTAGCCTTTTTCAATGCAGGCAGGAGCATAGCGGCCAAAATCGCGATTATGGATATCACGATGAGCAATTCAATAATGGTGAATTTGAATCTCCGCATGATTGTGTTCCTTCTCATTTACGGGTTATCAAAGTACGTATTTCCACTATATCCTTTTGGGAAAGCGGAAACCTTACAATTTCATTTCTTGTTTCAGATAATAAGGCACCGAGGGCCATTTCGGTCGACTTGCGGACATCTTCCAGATGCTTGCATGTATCAATATTATTATCTATTTCAGAAAGAAATTTTTTCATCTGTTCCCCTGTTGATTTGCCTTTTGCCGGAAATTCAATTTTCTTTTCCTCGTAATTCACGCCGTCCCACAAATCAATATGTTCGTTGCTTCCGGCCTTGGCCCATACCGGAATTATGGCACCTTTATCGCCGAGAACATGCATCCTCACAAAAGCTTCCGTGTTATTGGAAAAACATTCTTCCAGAAATACTTTAACTCCGTTTTTCATAACAAAACAATCATGCGTCAGTGTGTTGCTTTTTAGTTCGGCTTCAAGTCTGCAACCTGTGCTGAAAACAAAATCCGGTTCGGAAGCAAACCACCATCTCGCGACATCGCACATGTGTATTCCGCAGTCAATCCCGGGAGTAACGCCGCCACGCAAAAGATTTCGCATCGTAAGCCAATCGCTTTTGAGCCCGCGCTGATGATGAACAAGAGTAAAGGACTGAGGTACTCCTATGCTTCCGGCCTGTATTAGTTCCTGCGCCTTGTTCATCATCGGAGATGCCCGCTGGATATAGCCGACACGCAGTTTTGCGCTGCCTGCCTTTGTGATTTTTATCAGGTCATCGATTTCATCAAGATAGAGACTGAGGGGTTTTTCTGCCAGGACATGCTTACCTGCCAGAAGGCAATTTTTTATTATTTCATACCGCGGCTGCCATGTCGTAGCGACCAATACCACGTCAATGTCTTTTTTCTCAAGCTCTGTTTTGTAATCGCTGGAAATGCGCTCAAAGCTGAACTCATTTTTAAAAGCATCTGCTTTTTCCGATGAAACATCGCAAGCTGAAACAAACTTAAGGCTTTCAATTTTTTTCAGTTGCGGACAATGCCCGTACTTTGCCATATTGCCACATCCGATCAGAAGTAATCCGTGCATTTTATGATTCCCTTGAGTTTTAATTATTTATTTAGATGCCTTGAATTCTGGGGAAACTTTTGTCTTATTTTCAATTTTACCATTCTTAATATATTCAATAAGTAGTTTTCCGGCCCGGTAACCAGCCTCCTCATTTGCCGGAATAATAAAATCAGGCCGGATGCCGTTCTGAAAGCGCTCGGAATCCAGAGTGTCTATTACACAGTGTCTTATTTCCTTTTCCAATCCAGTTTTTTCTCTGGCAAAATAATCAATCAGGGCATCCGCAACACCGGCTCCGTCAAAAAGGAAAACTTCCGGCTTTATATTGTTATTCACGATATGCTTCCCTATCTGCTCTATTCTCTTCTGAAGATTGTTGAGATTTAGAGTTCTTTCCGGATGAATTATCACAGAAGCCATGTCAAAAGATACTTTTTCCAAAGCAAGCACATCCTCAAAATCACGAAAGTTGGCAAGTCCGGCTTCCGCCAGGCCGATATAACCGAAACTCTGATATCCCTGTTTTTTATAGTGCCTGACGGCTTCGCGAATACCATCCAGATGATCTATCAGGACATAGGGAAAACTCTGTTTATATCTATGCAGGCTTGAAGAGTTAAGCATTGAAAGAACTTTTGCGTCATTCAAAATGAAATATTCCGCCAGCTTATCAGAAATTGTAAAACCGAAATCCAGAAATGCATCTATTTTCAAACCGTTTTGGATTTCGCTCCACGGTTCAGGATTGTTCTGATGATAAGCGGCAATCGTAATATTGGCGTTATATTCGGACAGTGCCTTTTTCACTCCGCCAAGCAGTCTTGAAAGTGATGGATGCAGAAGAAATGCCTCTTCCGAATTACGTTCATTGAGATTTATTATTATTCCGATATTCTTAATGTTTGTACTGTACGGATTGATATTTTCCCTGACGTATGTACCGCTTCCCTGGCGTCTGTTTATATATCCTTTTTCCTGAAGTTGCCCCATTGCCTTTTTTATAGTGGTAATGCTGACTCTGTATTTTCTTCTCAATTCTTTTTCAGTAGGCAGAACGGAACCGGCTTTATACTTACCCTCCTTAATCTTATCCG
>MHBF01000074.1 GCA_001803225.1 Lentisphaerae bacterium GWF2_44_16
TAAAATGAGAATCGACGGCAATGTCATATTCGACATTGGAAATTATAAAGTCTCAGAACAACTTTTGCGACATTAACTGAAATTTATACCGTAAAAATTTTATATGAAAATCATAAATAGTTAATTATAAGTATATTATAGTATGAAAATCATGAATGACACCATTAACTTTCAGGTACGTAATTTTCAGGGTGTGCGTTTAGTATGTCCGAAAAACTGAATGAGCGTAACGCCCGAGGACTGTATTGCCTTTTTTGTCATAGTAAATGCACAATAGACTTGCAATTTCATCTCTTGAGAAGTGAGAAGAAAAATCCTCCCCCTTTTTATCAGTTTGTCAATCTAAATGCACGACTTTCCACAGGTGATGTGCGTTTAATCTGAGAAACGTGCGCTTACTTTTTCAATTGACCATTACCTGTTTTTGAGTACAAATCCCGATGGATAATTGAGCTTAGATGCTGTCGAGGTAACGGAGGAGCCTGACGGCGTGGTCGCAGGTTTCCTTATTAAGGGTCTGAAAAACCCTTATCGACTTCAGTTCGGGGTGGATTTTCATGAGTTCCTGAAAAATGTTTTCTATGTCGCATTCTTCTATCTTGATAGCTATGGCGACGGCTTTTTTCCTTGTAAGATTTTGAGGCTGTTCTTTTACTTTGGACAGCAATGTTTTCTTTTCCGTAAGAGTCTGTTTGAGATATTCTACGGAAAGGCTTGTAAGTTCAGCCGGGAAAAGTCCCATCGAATTAAATGTATCTCTGCCCGATTGAATTATGGAAGCGTGGTTTTTTTCTTCCATCGCGATCCGCCACCAGAATTCCTTGTCATCGGGGAATATTCTGGAAAATTCCATATATATTTCAGAAATGGAGCTTTCAAAATCTATAAGCAAATTAAATACTTCGCTGTTGTTTTCCATATTCATCGCTGTTCCCTTCAGAACTCAAATTCTTTTTCATGCTCACTCTTAATATATATTCCTTTTTCTTTTTTAAAAGGCAGAGAGCCGCAGAGCGACATCAATAATGGAATTCCTTCCCGCCGTCCTTCAAATTGCAACTGGGCGACACCGCTGTAAAAAACTTCGTTCCCTAAAAAAGAGAAATATTTCAGAATTTCATTGGAGCTTTTGCTATAACATATTATAGTTATTTTCACAAACAGCAAGAGGGCCGAAAATTGAAAGACAGAGATGCCTGCATAATATTGAATATGATATCGGGGATAGGTTCGGCCCGCCTTGAGGCATTAACCTCGCATTTTGGGAGTCCGTCAGCCATACTTCAGGCTTCAGCTCAGGAAATATCGTCTGTAAAGGGGGTCGGTGCCGTGCTGGCGGAGAAAGTCGCCGACTGGAAAAACGAAGTTTCTTATGAGATGGAACTTGAGCTTGCCGAAAAAGGCGGAGTACGGATAATTACCCAATATGATCCTGAATATCCTGAAATACTAAAGGAAATATATGACCCGCCTATCTGTCTTTATGTGCGGGGCGAACTGCCGCTGCCGCTCGGACAGGCAATTGCCGTTGTGGGTTCGAGAAGAATAAGCAATTACGGCAGAAAAATGGCAAAACATCTTTCCGAAGCGGCCGTATACGCAGGCTGGACCGTTGTATCAGGGCTGGCTTATGGAATTGACGCCGTAGCGCATCAGGCTGCCCTTGACGCGGGCGGCAAAACCATCGCCGTGCTCGGAGGCGGACTGGCCAGAATCCACCCTCAAGACCACATACCGCTGGCAAGAGAAATAATAAATAACGGCGCGCTTATCAGTGAATTCCCCATGGAATTTCCGGTGAGCAGACAATCGTTTCCGAGGAGAAACAGGATTGTATCCGGGCTCAGCAAAGGAGTTCTGGTCATCGAGGCCGGACTGGAAAGCGGAGCGCTTATAACCGCGAATCAGGCACTTGAGCAGGGACGGCTTGTTTTCGCCGTGCCGGGAAACGCGGACAATCCACAGGCAAAAGGTTCAAACTCTCTCATACGGCAGGGGGCTAAACTTACAGAATCCTTTGAAGACATACTTGAGGAATTTGAATTTCTTCCGGGTTTCGAGGGATTGAAAAAAGTCAGGGAAGAAGCCGCTGAATATTCTGCTTCCCATGAATTCAGCGAAGAGGAAAAAAGGATAATTTCCATACTTGAGTCGGGGGACACGGGCTTTGACAGCATAGCGATGGAAACAGGTATTCCGGCAGGAAAGCTTCTTGCCTCACTCATGAAACTGGAAATGAAAAAAACCATAAATCAGCTACCGGGAAAAGTCTATTCTGTTTCAGCAAGACAGCCCTGATTATAAAAACTCAGGCGCTGTAAACATCCAGAAGCATCGCGAGTTTTTCTATTGGATCACTATTGGAAACTTTGCTTGCTGTCTCAAGCTTAACAGTTACGCTTTTCGCTTCCTTTGCTTCAGTCTGGATTTTTTCTTCGTCTTCTTCCAGATTACTGTAAGCCGCTGAAACGCTTGTGGTATCGGATATACTGCTGATACTCATTTGCTCCTCCGTATGAACTTCATAGTACTATTTTATCACAAAGATGGGGGATTGCCAAGGGGCGGCCCTCCTTTTGTGTCTTTAAGGCCTTTATTATTATTTAAGGCTTTTGGGGTATCTTTTGTATTTCCATTCTGATAGATAACATCCTCATTGCGGGAAACTATAACACGCAAGGTACGGTCTTCTTTGAGCAAGTCACCCTCGATTATAAGGATAATTCGCTTTTGGTCGGAGACCTGCCATGAGAAAGTGGCCTTTCCCTCCTTGTAACCTGTGTAAGCAAAGCCTTTTTCGGGCTCATTATTTCTTATATAACCCATCTCTATGGGGGTTAATTTGAATTTCTTTGATTTCAGAAATATCTGCCTGGCGTTATCTTCCAGAAATTTCTGCTCTATCGGATTGAGTTTATCCTCTTCACTTATCTCTCCGCTGCGGCAGGAAGAAAAAAGGGAAAGCAGAAGAAAAGACACTGAAAATATCAGAGCGGAACGGAAAAGTTTTTTCATAATCACAGTCCTGTTGGTATATCTATGAATTCGCAATCTATTTTGAATTTATTCTGGAGCAGTTTCATTACGGCGGCAACACCTGTTGTCTCGGAACAATAGTGTCCGAGAGAAATCACAGGAATACCGCTCTCTTTTATAACATGAGAGGAACTGTGTCCGACTTCCCCGGTTACGAAACAGTCAAGGCCAAGATTTGCGGCTTCATTTACGGCGGAAGCGGCCCCCCCGGAAACTATACCGATTCTGGAAACTTTGCGTTCCGGATCTCCGTACATGACATGTTTTGAGTTCAAACGCGCGTCGTAAAGCTTCCCTACCTGAGTCGCGGTCATCGGCTTCGGGATTTTACCCATAATGCCTATTTTAACATTTGAATACTCAAAAAACATTTCCCTGTCCTTCAATCCGATGATATCGGAAAGCACGGCATTGTTTCCATATTTGGGATGAGCGTCGAGAGGAAGATGCACGGCATAAAGCGAAATACCGTTCTGAAAAAGTATCCTGACCCGGTCCCCGGTAAGGCCGTTCAGACGTTTGAAACTGTTCTCCCAACTCAGTCCGTGATGGACCATTATGAAGTCAGCTTTCTTCTTTTTCGCCTTTTCAAAAAGCTCCATGCAGGCGTCAACCCCGAAAACAGCTTTTGAAACATAAGGATTTCCTTCGACTTGAAGGCCGTTATTGGAATGGTCTGCCGGAATTTTTTCAATTTGCAGAAGATTATCCAGATACGAAGTAAGTTTTTTAAGGGCAAGCTGTTTTTTCATGGTTTAATTTGTCCAATCTCTTATGAACCTGTGCCTTATTATTTTCCAGCGCAAATCATCAGCGCATTTATTTTTCACGAAATCCTTCAGCCCATTATTATTGCCCTTTAATCTCGAAATTTCAAATATTTCATTCTTGGTAGAGCGGAAAAGCACGGCATAAGGATTATTCATTCCGGCTTCGGCAAGGACGCGCTCCGCACGCTTACAGCAATTCCTGCACAACTGGTTTCTTGAAAGAAGGAAAAGCGGATAGACAAAGGCCAGTATCCAGAACGGATAAACAGGTATCGCCCATGACGTAAACGTGGTGATTATCTGTACGGCAAGCAACAGGAAAACAGGAAGGATAAATAATATGGAGTCGTATTTGTACTGGAAACAATTTCCCATATAGCGTCTTAACGCGCTGAAAGAAAGCCTGTACGCAAAATGTTCCTCGAAAAACCTGTCGCCAATCGGCATCCTCGCCGCATGGCAGAGTTCATGGGAAAGCAGTTCATCGCGCCTATATATGAACCAGCGTCTCATGCGCGCAAAACTGGAACGTATCAGGAAGATGGAATAGCATTCCTCCGGAAATGAAATAGCACAGCCGCCCCAGAGAAAACTGAGGCTCTCCGAAAGAAAAAAACCCGGGACCCAACCGATACGGAAAGAATAAGCTTTTTCAGTTATTTCAGCTGCTTCACTCATTATTTCCTGGTTAATTCTGTCCTTTGCCTTCAGGAGCAGACAATCAAGGAGATTGAATTCGCCTTTTTTCTGTAAATCGTCTTCAATGGTTTTAAGTTTAGCGCCGATTTTGATAAGGCGCGCTTTAAAACTCCCGATATCTTCGGATGGGGCCGCAAAAATCCCCTGCGCGTCAAGTCCGGATAATGCGTCCAGATCGTTCCCGTCGAGCTTTTCTATTTCGTTTTCATCCAGAGGAAACATTTCTTTGCTTTCTGTTAAGGAAGCACTTGGAACAAAGCGGAAATTTCCTTGCGTTTTATGGGCGCTGGCGTTTCCGCCGGATAACCGAGCGGTGAAATGGCAAGTATGCTCCATGGGGATACAATGTTCATGACTTTGTTCATCCGCTCGACATCATAAGCGCAAACCCAGCAGGTGCCGAGGCCTTCCGCGGCGGCGGCAAGCACCAGATGTTCCATGACTATGCCTATGTCCATATCGATTATGGGTTTCCCGTCAAGCCTTTTCCAGCATTCTTCGCTGTTGCCGAGCGCAAGCACTATGGCGGGGGCCTGTTTCAGCCAGTCCCGCGAATAACATGAGGCTATCTTCTGACGGAGTTCAGCGTTCAAAACAATTCTGAAACTCCACGGCTGAATATTGCACGCCGAGGGCGCAAGCCTGACGGATTCTCCGATTCTTTCGAGAGCGCCTTCGGGAATTGCCCTGTCCGTATAAGCCCTTACGCTTCTGCGGGTTTTTATGACTTCATAAAATTCCATACTCGGTTCTCCTTCTATATATATTTAGTTAAACTGAGAATCTCACAAATATGGCGTCTCCGTCTCTCATTATATATTCTTTGCCTTCTATACGGAGTTTTCCGGCGTTTTTGGCGGCGTTCCAGCCGTTGTATTTGCACATGTCGTCGTAGGAAATCACTTCCATGCGGATGAAGCCTCTTTCCATGTCGGTATGGATTTTTCCCGCCGCCTGCGGAGCGGCAGTACCGGCCTTTACAGTCCACGCCCTCGATTCGGTGGGGCCCGCCGTGAAAAAAGTTATATAGTCCAGAAGCCTGTACCCTGTATGAATAACCCTCGAAAGGCCGCTTTCCTGAATACCCAGTTCGGAAAGGAAAAGCTCCGCTTCTTCGGGAGCGAGTTCGGCGAGTTCAGACTCAAGTTTTGCACAAACGGGAACGACTTCCATATTATGTTTAGCGGCATATTCTATAATGGCCTTCGACTTTTCGTCCGTCCCGAAGGAACGGAAAGAAGCCTCGTCAACGTTCGCGCAGACAAACGCGGGCATCGTGCTTATGAGACCGAGACTTTTACAATAGTCAAGCTCTGTCTGATTGTCTTTATCGATTTGAGGGATAACGCCTTCGGCAAGCTTTTTTGCCATCTCGGAAGCGAAAGCAAGTTCAGCTTTTGTCTCGGCATCTCCTGCCCTGATAAGTTTTTTTGATTTTTCCAGTTTCTTCTCAATGAAATCAAGGTCCGCCAGCATGAGTTCGGTAATTATGAGTTCCAGGTCTCTAAGGGGGTCAAGCTTGCCGGCAACATGCACCACGTCGTCATCCGCAAAAAGCCGCACCACATGAGCGACAGCGTCAACAGTACGTATATGTCCGAGGAATTGATTTCCAAGCCCCTGTCCCTGACTGGCACCTTCGACAAGCCCGGCTATATCTATAAACTTGAGAGAAGTCGGCACAACTTTGGCGGATTTCTCTATTTCCACCAGCTTGTCCAGCCGCTTATCGGGAACCGCGACTATGCCGGTATTAGGTTCAATCGTGCAGAAAGGAAAATTCGCCGCCGCCGCACTGCCTCTGCTCAAGGCATTGAACAACGTTGATTTGCCTACATTAGGAAGCCCTACAAAACCACAGGAAAAGCCCATAAATAAAGTCCATGAAGTAAAATTAAATATTAAAATTAAAACGGCATCAACCTTTGACAGCCGCAGAAGACAGACCTTTTACGAAAAGCCTCATAGTAAAAATAAATATAATAATCATAGGTATGCTCGAAATAGTGTATCCCGCCATGAGCTGGCCCCAGTTTTTAACATACTCGGAGTCCATTCTCACAAGGCCGACGGCCAGAGGCAGCATATTGTCATCGCGTATGACAACCAACGGCAGAATATAACTGTTCCAGATGCTTATGAATTGAAGTATGCCCAGCGTCGAGAGTATGCTTCCTGACATCGGCAGAACTATGTTATAGACTTGCTGCAGGAGTGTGGCCCCGTCAACTTCAGCGGCATCAAACAGGTCCTGAGGTATCTCCTCTATGAAGTTACGGAGAATGTAGATCTGAACAACCTGCGCTCCCGCCGTATCAACTATTATCAGCGCCCAGAAAGTATTGAGCAGGTTCAGGTTTTTCAAAAGCATGAACAAAGGTATAAGATTGGCAATCCCCGGCATAAGCATCAGGATAAGGAAAAAATACCACAGCGCCTTATGCCCGGGCATTCTGTAACGGGCAAAGAAAAAGGCCGCGTTAAGGGTCAGCCCAAAGGTTAAAATAATAGAGGTAACGCATATAAAAATAGTATTAAAGATATAACCTGATACCATATTCCACGCCACTGTAAAATTTTCCCAGTGAAAAGGCATCATGAACGTCCAGGGATTGCCCGCGAACTGCGCGTTTGTCTTGCCGCTTATAGTCAGCATGACATAAAATGGAAAAAAGGACATAGCCAGTATCAGAAAAATAAAGAGATGCTTTGAAAGTTCGGAAAATATGCTTTTTGTTTTACAGCCCAGTTTCATGATATACCTCTATTTATCGACTCTGATATAACGGTTGTTAAGTTCGGTCAGGAGCAATATGAAAAAGAAAAGTATCAGCCCTATCGCGCAGGCGTAACCGGCCTGTCCGCCCGAAAATGCCTGAGCGAACATGAGCAGGCCCGGTACCATCAGCTTGCCGTTGGGCCCGCCGCTTTCGCCGAAAAGAATAAGTATAAAACCATAAGTCTGCAAAGTGCCGATAATCATCAGCACCATATTAATCCTTATCTGCGTAAGTATAAGCGGAAGCTCTATGTGGAAGAACTTTTCAAAGGCGTTCGCTCCGTCAATGTCGGCGGCCTCGTAAACGCTTGTGGATATCCCCTGAAGCCCCGCGAGATATATGAGCACTCCCGTAACGCCGACCCAGGGAAAACCCCAGAGAATAAACGCCGGAAGCACCAGATGCTCATTGCCCAGCCATACGGGCATGGTCCCGGCCTTGAAAATACCGCCCCAGCCCAAAAGATGGTCCAGATAAATCAATACGTCCATTATTTTCGTGTATATCAGCACTTTGTTGAATATGCCCACGTTCGGCTCGAAAAAGAACTTCCACAAAAGCAGATATACCATGCCCGGAATTATCATGGGAATTACGAAAAGCACCTTGTAAAAATAGTTGAACTTTTCGCTTTTCAAACGGTGAACTACAACCGCCGTTGCTATTGACGGTATCATCTTGGGTATATTGAAGAGAACAAGTATGAAAACTATGGTGAAACCGCTCCATAGCACCGGATCGCCTCCGGCATGCTTCCCAAGCCCCCAGAAACATATTCCCAGCGCGATGAAGGACTGAAGCGTTCTTGCGCCCTCAATATGAGGAAGGTTTTCAGCGTAAGGCAGTATCCACATGAAGAAGCCGTTGAAAAGCATGACTATCATCCATGCGAAAACTGATGAAAAACCCGTCGCGTGAATAAAAGCCGCCGCTATGAAATCCAGCGGTATCAGCATGTATATCCATTTGTTTTTGTTTTCGTCGCTTATGAAAAACTTGAAAGCCAGAAGCAGCGTTCCCCAGACCAGCAGCGCGAAGCCGAAATGTTTTCCGGCCGCCTCTCTTGTCATATCAATATAGGCCCAGCCGTTTATAGCAATCGCTCCGGCGCCGGCTATCATCGAGCCGATCCCGGCTATAAGCCTGAAAAGATTTGATTTTATATCGTTTTTTCTGGCATAGAAAAGTACCAGCGCGAAAAGAGCGAAAGTGAATATCCAGAGCCAGTAATTGCCCATAAGGCGGCGGAAGTTCAAGTCACCGACAAAAGTATTTATGTCTTCACCGTTCCATCTGAAAAAGGCATGATACATTGCACTCAGGGCCGGATAATATGAAAAAACGCCCACAAGCAGGACGCTGGGAATAACAAAGAAATATACTTTCCAGTAATGTTTAAGTTTGCTGTAACCTATGATTTTCGCCATTTTTCAGTCTCTCCGTGTTTTTATCCGCTTGAAGTTTTCAAAGAAACTCTTACTGAATTCAGTTTTATCGGGGTTCGCAAAAAACGGCGCGAACATTGCCTTCGTAGCCGGTTGAACAAAACTGTAATCAATAATCACGTCCCAGCTCGCCTTCAGCTTGCGGCGGCTTTCTTCAAGTCCGGCATTGTCTTTGGAAAATATATATTTTGCCAGGTATATGCTTCTCTGGAGCTGTTTATCGGGAAGAGCGTCGCTTGCGCTTACCAGTATCGCGTCAAAATCATACGCCATGTCCTGCGGCAAGGATGACTTCAGCTTTTTAAGATATTCCTTATAATCGATTTCGCCGGAAATATACGGCCAGTAAACCTGAGATTCTATCATAGCGGAACGCGTCTTGCCGCCAAAGGAAAAATTAAGAGAGCCGAAATATCCCTTGAAATTAGGCTCAAAAGGCTTCAGCATCTCAATGGTTTTCGCGTATTTCACCGCCGGTATCCACTCGACTATTTCATTGAATTTCTGATTGTTTTCAGGGGTTGTGCAGAACTGCAGAAAGTCTATGGCCGTCTCTTTATGCTTTGAAAATTTTGTAATCCCGTAAGCGCATCCTGTTCTTGAAACTTCCGCTACCGGACCTGCTATGTATTTGGCATATTTATCATTTGGACCGGGTACGGGAAAGTCAAAAATACCTACCTCAAATCTTTTTCGCGGCATAAGTCCGGCATCTTCCGCGGGGGAAACGCTTTCAAGCTCTGTAATCACAGGGACTTTCCCGAGTTTCGTATCCTTTATGTCGGCAAGCTCGAAACCAAAAGTTTCCCTGAAATGTTTCTTTCCTTCAAGTGGTTTTATATTAACTTTGATTTTACTGCCTTCCCTGTTGAGGAGCAGGCTTATGTCTTTCTTAGCAGCCACGGCTTCGTTCATGGTTTTCATGATTTCATCCGAACTGGAAACTTTCTTGCCGTTTACTGCCAATATTATATCGCCGAAAGGCTGAGAGCTGGCCTGGCCTATAAACGATTTGGCGTCCCAACTCCCCGAGGTTATAAAAGCCGCACGGCCCTGAACGAAGGCGAAGCCCGAATCCATACGTTCTATCGACATAAAACCCGGCGCGAAATACTTCGCCATATCCCTGACTGTCTCGATACCTGCCTCCATTTTCGGGTCATCAAAAGTCAAATCTCCGTTCAGAAAAGCCAGCAGCAACTCTCTGCCGTCCTTTAAACTGCCATCAAAGTTTACATCCAGCTCAAGGTATTTGTCCGCGGTAAACATGGCAAGATATCTGCCTTTGTAAGTGTTGATGTTATAGCGGTTTGAAGCTATGGGCACCAGCGGTGCTTTCTCCTTCAATTTGAGCGGCGCAAAGGGAAGCTTCTGCCACCATTTGAGATTTCTCATAACCTTCTGATTGTATTTTTCGGCTTCCGCGTTTTTCTGTGCCACATAATTCTGTATTTTTTTGCAGTAGTTCAAAAACTCGGAAAGGGTCTTCGGTTCCTTGTCTGTTTTCAGTATCCTCCTGAAAATATCCTTATTATAGAATATCCTGACTGAACCCTGATTCATGCCTACCATATAGTAATCAAGCAAGTCGGGCATATAAGACCCCTGCAGGCTGTCAACAAAGGTGTCCATCCACGGAACATTTCTCAGCAGCGGGTTATCTTTATTATAAGGATTGGGCTTTCTCAATTCATCGGTCAACGGAACAAAATAACGGCCCAGATAAAGTTTCGTATCAAATCCGCCTATTTCTATGAGATCCGGCGCGGTCCTGCCGAGAAGTTGCGTCGTAACCCACTGTCCATAAGCGCGTTCAGTAATCGGTATCTGAATAATTTTCACTTTAGGGTGTGTTTTCTCATAAAGCTTTATCATTTCATCCATAGCATCTCTGTACCCGGCTTCAAGCTGCCAATGGCAAAGCCTTATTGTGGTTTTGTCAATTTCCTCGTTTTTGACTTTAAGCACATTCCATATCGCGCCCAAGTAGCAGACAAGAAGAATGGCAAGGCCTATATAACTCATTATGGAAATGTTTTTTTCTTTTTTTTCCGCCATAACTATTTATCCTTGAGAGAGGCTATTTTTTCTTTTACATAGTATGTGATGTTGCTGTTTTCTATTTCTTTGTCAATGCGTTTGTAATACTCCAAGGCTGTTTTCGTGTCTTTCAATTTCTGCTCCGATATCCTGGCTATGGTAAAATATGCCTGTGACTTCATGGCATAACTGGTCGGGCCGAAGAAACAATATGCTTTAAGCCAATTGATGCTTTGTGAATACGCTCCGCGCCAGAACAGACAGTTATAAAGGTAATAACACATGGGCGCCGCAAGAAGCGTCTTATCGGAAGAAACGGACTTGGCGTCAGTTGTAAAAGGCTTCAGATAAGCCTCAATAAGCTTTATATTCTCCGTTGTCGCCTCATCTGTAAAATCCTGAGTCTGCGAAACGGCTTTTAGGAGCATAGCATCCTGAGTAACAACTGAGTCGGGATGATTTTTTCTGAGGTAATCCCAAGTTGCCTCGGCTTTCGCCAGTTTCTGGGGGTTGTCTTCCATTACTGAAACACGATATTCACATTCCGCGATCATGGACTTCAGGAACGGCGAGAGCTTATGGTTTTCGCCTGTTTTCTCAAGCCCTTTCTTGTAAAGGCTTATCGCGTACTCGTAATCGTATGCCGACACCTGATTTTTCTGAGCGAACTGATAGCAGAAAGCCTGTCCTGTCAATGCCTCGGCGTATTCATCCGGAGTGGAAACGCTTTTTTCCGCTTTTTTAAAGAATTCTTCTGCTTTCGCGAATTCTCTGAATTCATATTCAGACCAGCCTTTCTTCAGCAAATCCAGCGCCTTATCTTCTCCATGTACGACAATGAACGCGAACAGCAAGAAAAGAAAAAGAAAAAACTTTGATATTGACATCTTTAATAACTTTCCTGAATTTCAGCTTTCAAAATCCCACGAGGAAACCGAACAATAACATTGCTTGAAAACTTTTCAAACCCCGGAAAAGGCAATTGCGTAAAAAGTTCTTATGTTTTTCTCATGTTTTTCTCAGGAACTAAACAATCTGCAAATGTTAAATTTTACCCAAAACTTTGGAGAGCGTAATATCTGCCGACCGTCGATATAGAAGAGTCCGCATAATCTTCCATTCCGTTTTACGTCTCCATTTTGAGGAACGGGATCATTCTATCCATGTTCCCGAAAAAACGGATATTTTCCCTTTTCAAGAAACCATTCTTATGCTATTTTTATTTTTCAGTTGTCAAAAAACACGCCTAAATCGGCTTTTTTTGATTGCTATTCCGCTATTTTACCCCTATCGGCTTCTCCTTGGATACCTATAACAATGCTTATTATTTTTAAATTATTTCCTTGTATTCTCCATGTTTTTCGAGCTAGTTTAAGCTTTTATTGGGCTGATAAAATATTTCAGAGAAAGACTTTGGCCTTTCTTGAATTCTCTGCCTAAATGAACCCTGAGGCTTCCCATTAATTGCCCTTTGTAGGTTGATTCTGGTCCAAACTCACAATCATGAGGCTCGTCAAAAATAAGCTCAAAACCATTCCCTTTTGCATCGATGAATTTGATTGCCTTTGCCCGTCCAGGTGCTTCTGACCACTTGTCGTTTATTTTAAAAGCTATTTTCAGTCCTGTCTTATTTTTTAAAAAGGGAATCTGCTCATAAAGATCTTTAACCTTTACGTCGTCATTAAAAGAAAATGCAATATTTTGCTCTATCCCTTTGTCATCGAATCTGATTGTCCGCGTAACCGTTACAGGCAGTTCCACCAAATCATTTTTCAGGGTCAAGGCGTTTACGTTCTCGTCGTACCTGCTTTCAAGGCTCCAATAATCTGGGAAGGAGCATTTTCCATCCGTCAAATCAGCGCGAATCATCTGTGGCGTATTTCCGTTCCAGTTCATAGCTAAAACACCGTTGCCGTATTCCGGTGTCCAAAACATTGACAAACCCTGGATCTGATTCCATTTATAAACGGGCTTTTTGTTTTCCGGCTTCAGGTTTCGTCTCTGCTCTGTCCATTCCGCCGCGGTTTTGCCACAATAGACTAGGGCATAATAGCCGGGACGGCGGACGGCGATAAACTCATCGTTAAAATTTCGCGTGAAGTTCTGCGAGCTTTCAACCGGGAATTTTGCCCTGGGGAGTGTGGAAACAGCGCCGAGTAGATAATTCTCGAACCCCGAAAAAATTGCCGTGGTATATCTCATGACTTGCTGTGTCTCAGTATATTTCGAAATTGGGAAAGGGAGTTGCTTCAGGAGTGTTTCTGCTGGGGCCGGACTTATTTCTTTACTGCACCAGGCGGTAGCTTCTGGCAATACACCGGCAAGCAGATAAACTCCTCCGTTATATTGACGGTTCACCCAGCTTCCGGCTGTGCGA
Source organism: Lentisphaerae bacterium GWF2_44_16 (assembly GCA_001803225.1). GTDB lineage: Bacteria > Verrucomicrobiota > Lentisphaeria > Victivallales > GWF2-45-14 > GWF2-44-16. The sequence goes on from MHBF01000074.1 coordinate 13,148, forward strand.
TGGGAAAAATTGCTGGCTCCGAAAATCTTGCCGTCCGGTTCCGGAGCAACCGTATGATTGAAAAAATCATAGATGATGGAAAGTGCCTTTTCAACATTCTTATCACCAGTCTTCAAATAGTAGACCGCCTGATAACATACGCCCAATCCCTGGTATGTTGCATCCGGCCCACCTGCCTCTTGTTGATATCCAGTTTTCAAAAATGGATTATTTTTAGGAATGCAAAGACCTGTTATATATTCTTTCGCCAACTGACGGTATACGGGATTACCACTACCTTGACCAATCATGAGATAGATATAAGGCCAATGCGACGATTGATTCTCGCAACTGACCCGGAACATCGAAAAACGATCGGCTATGCGTGTCATCCCCTCTTGCCAGTCTTTCCACATGGGGTCACCTTTTAGCATGGCTCCTGCATAGCCGAATGAACTGCAAATCCCCGCCCAGTAAATCGCATCTGCTCCACTGTAGTTGTCCCAACCATTGTTAACTGTGTCGTTTTCTTTAAGACAAAGCAGGACACGGAAATCAGCCAAAAGCATGCGCCGCGCTATCGCCGGATCTTTGTAATAAGGGTTAAAGGGACGATCCAACATGTATACAGCGGCAAGAGCGGTGGGGTTCGGACTTTCCCCGTACTGTGCATGCCCAAATTTATTGACGCCGATATTGCGGTCAAGTATCTGGCGCTTTACAATCTGGTCGATATGGGTCATCAATCCCCAGTCGCCAAGCAGCCATCCAGAATAAGGATCACTCTTAAACTCCTTGACATATTTTTGGGGATCATAAGGTTTGACCACTAACTTTTCATCAGTCAAATTCTGCATCCATTCATGCATCTTGACTTGATATTTATGAGCGAAATATTTGCCATCGGAACTCTGTTCTACACTACCGTTAATGGCTTTCGCTGTTTCAACATCTCCGCAGATGATCCAAGGCATACCTCCCATCGCCAGGCGGGAGTTACTCGTTGAAAATCTCCAGACTTTACCGCGTTCGTCGTTAGCCTTGTGCTTGAACTCTTTACCGCTGGCAATGACATATTTCTTTCCATTGGGGTCGGTCAATGTTACCGCTTTTCCCCAGGGTTGGAGCATGAATTCCTCGGCATTGGCGGCGATTATGAAATAAACCTCAGAAAACTGTTCTGCCGATGTGCCAGTTAAAATGCAACGCATTGGCATCACGCCGAATGAACTTTCCGGGACAGAAGATGGCGTAACAACATAGTTTAATCCAGAAACTTTAACCTGATAAATTCCTTTCGGGGCGTTTGGGCCATAATCAAAAGAGACGGTATCGGTTTTTCCAGCAGGGACATGTAACAGGATTTTATTTTCAGAGAATTCGTCAGCATTTAAGAAGCGGCAAAAAACTTTTGCATCTTCATCGTTGGAAGCGTCTATCTTCAAAGAACATTTCAAGGGGCCGCCGTCGTGAACAAAATAAAACGCCAAACCTTCGGCTTTAAACGGGCCTGGTAGATTTTTTGCGTACGATGCCAGACCTGCAGCGAGAATGGAAAGAACAAACAAGAATTTTAACATGACAATCTCCTATTTACTTTTTTATTTTCTGTGTATTGGTCCCATAAATTCCTTGCGCCAAGCTTCTGTTAAACCTAATATCTGCTTCATACAATCCGCCGCATTGGGATCGCCATCACAATGCGCCTGCATTATCACCGCTTCTCTCCGACAAAGCTCATCATGCTTTGGAAAATACTCACGTAACAAAAAGTGGGCATATTTCACCAGACGCATATCAGCATAAACCTTTGCTGGAGCGTCAGGCAGTTTTTCGATAGCCGCGGAGCGACAGTGGAGCACTGCGGCACAGATGTCCTCAAATGACATGGATTCTGCCAGAACAACAGTGCTATACCAATCAAACGTATCTCCCCCTTGACAACTATGTGAATCATTTACCCCAAGTGGCGGAATCTTTACTCCAGTCGCCTGCGCCTCGAACCAACGAACTATTTGCCAGTTGTTATATTCTGCTTCATTATAGCCAAAACCGCTAACAACCTCCATTGCGTCAAAGTTGTGACGCCGGATTAGATGCTCAACAACCAGAGGAGAGACGGTCAATCCGCTAAGTGCGTAATAATACCAATAGGGATGGGATAAAATCGCCAATCCCCCGGCCTCACGAATCTTAGCGAAAGTCCATTCCGTTGTCGCCATGACAAAGGTGTCCATCTGCGGCGGCATTTCTTGATAACTCTCCTCAAGCTCCCCGACTTCCCGATAGAATTTTTCCTTATCCGCTTCGATTAATTCTGTGATACTATGACGGCCTCCAAAATTTACCACGTGCTGGCTCCATTGCATGGGATGGACTTCTTCTCCGGGAAAAAGAGCAATCTCCAGGGGGAAATCCTGATAGTCTTCAAGGGCTTTAGAAATAGAATAATAATATGAATGATCGGTAATCGTTGTAAAATCAAGTCCTATTCTCCGACTCTCAGCCACAATATGGGCGGGAGTATCTTCCTTTGCGTGACAACAAGGGCTAATGTTGCTATGTTGATGGAAGTTGCCGCGAAATGGCAGCAAGCCATGCCAATCTCGTTTGACAGAATAAAGGCGAAAAGATGCCAGAACCTTTCGTTTCTGAAATTTCCTGCTTTCATTCCCTATCGAATCAATCAGGTCAAGAGTATGTTCCTGTTCTCCCGCAAAGATTCCTTTAATGATGATCTTCTCTCCATCAAACCACCATTCTGGAACTGGATGTTCAACAATGTCTGCGGTAATTCTGCCATCGCTCAAAATATTTTCATGCGCCCGATAATAGAGTGTGAACTCGCCAAGCTCCAGAAAAGAATGTCCAGGGAGCGGACTAATCGTCACTTCGAAAAGCTGATCCGCAGGAACGAGGCGTGGAAGGAGTTCAAAATTATACGTTTGGAGCTTCATGGACAAACGACCTTTGAATTAACGTCGTATCCCACCCATACGAAACTGCCATCCGTCAATTTGCCCTGCGTTACCTGCGCGGCATGTCCATCGAAATAAAGCGCATTTCCGATGGCCGAATTAGGCGCAACAATTGAATCTCCAGGCACAGCTTTAATAGAACCATGACGAAATCCCCACCATTTCCAGGACGACGCCCGATAGTTATTGATTCCGACTTCTCCCACATGCAGAAGCTCTGAGGGCGTGGTGACGCAAGTGGTTTTCCGCATCCAATTCCAACTCCAGTCGCTCCGCCATCGACCGCCCGTAAAAGCGTCATTTACACCATAACATGTATAGCTAAAATCCTCCTTCTTCTCGGACGGACAATAAAAAAGGGGGTTACGGCTATGCTTGCCGCGAAATCCGCAGGAATAGCTGATACGCTCATACCAATATCTTCCGATATCACCTATACCATTCAAGTCTCCGTTGCAGACCCAGCCGTTCGAGTCGCACTGATAATTGACCGTGCCGAGATTGATCTGCTTCAAATTGCTTTTGCACACAATTGAATACGAGCTTTCTCGTGCGGCTTTTAACGCGGGAAACAGCAAGGAGGCGAGTATGGTGATGATGGTAATAACCATGAGGAGTTCTATCAAGGTAAAACCCATTCGTAAGAGGGGCTTATTTTTATACTTTCTCATATCACAATCTCCTGTTATTTGCAGCGTAAGCAAAGTATGCTGTTTATCTCATGCGCGATGCTAATTCAGCGTTATAAATTTTCTTGACGACATGGGATTTTTTATCTCCCTTAAATTTCCCAAAAAAATATTCTATTGCGTCACGCCCCATTTCAAACAGTGGCATTTTTACATAATTAAAATCATATTCATAGACGGACGAAATATAGCCTATGTCGTCGAAACACATAATCTCCAAATCGTCAGGAGTTTTCACCCCCAGACGGTGCATTGCTACGAACAAAGGCAGAGCAAAAGAACCGTTGAGCAAATATATCGCGCTGATATCCGATTTATGCAAATATTCATAAATCGCATTTGCGTAGAATTCATTGCTTTTTAATCTTGGAACATCGCAAATTTCAGGTTTTATATTTAATCCCTTCTTGAGAACCGCGTCTATGAATCCCAAATACCTGGGATGATTGGGCATCTCATTAATCCCTGCGGTTACAATTCCTATTTTACAATGTCCCTTGTTCAATAGCTGGTCAGCTGCTTTTTCAGATTCTTTGCGGTAATTTACTGAAAAATAAGCAATGTTTTCCAGCTCAGTTATACGATTGATAAATGCCACAGGAACGCCATTTTTTGAAAAACTTTCATACATTTCGAAATCGGCTTCCTGGGCGCTTGACACGATAATGCCATCAACAAAACCTTTGCGCGCTTTCTTCAATACGGAAGGACTGACCAGCGCCAATCGGCAGTTATTTTTGGCACATGTCTCTTCGATGCCGCGCACTAGTTTCGAGGCGTACCAATCTTCGCCCGTAGCGGCTTCCTTAAAATTGATCCCGATGGTTTTAATATCATCATCGTCTTGCTTAAGGTCCTTCATGGTAAGGTCTTTAACAAAAGCTCCCTTGCCGGGCCGTTTGAATATCCACCCTTCGTTTACCAGTTCCCTCAATGCCAAGCGAACAGAAGAACGGCTAATACCGTATTTGTTCGACAAAACATTCTCGGATGGGATTAAGCTGCCGGGAGGTAATATTCCATCGTCAATTGCTTGAAGCAAGTCTGCCTTGAGTGGCGTGGTGACGTTTTTTTTCGTCACTTTCTTTGTAGTGTTTTCAGCTAGACTGAACATTTATCAACCCTGTTGTTTACACATGTATTATCTTCATGTTTAATAATAATAGTTCCGAGCGATAAAGTCAAGAGGAAATAATAAAAATCAGCGATAAAAAACTTAGATTAGTGATTCGACGAGAGATTTTAGCTTGATTTAAGACGTTACGTTCTCGGTAAATTCTTGAATCTCTCAAGGTATCCTGGGCGACCTGATATCCAGGCCGCCGCCTCATGGGAACTAAAACAAATGCGAACCAAGTGGGAAGCTGTAAAGTGTTTGGCAGGCATATAATACTTAATCTTGAACTTTCCAAGAAAAAAGAGTCCTGCATTGAATATATTATATTACAGTAATGTCCGGTAAAAATTAGAGAAAGATAAGGCAAGGATGAAGATTCCGAATATATTAATAGTGGTCAACCTCTTAATAAATAAGGAATTATCATCAATGCCGCATTATAATACAATATTCAATCAGCTATTTCAATTCATCCCCGGACATCATTTTGAGAAAAAGGTGACAGAACTGAAAATGGACAATTACTGCAAAAGTTATCAGATTTTTCAACAGTCCCCAGATACGCACAGATCTATTCACTGATAAACTTTTCAGGATAAGTATCGAGGGCCTTAGCAAGTCTCTGCGCGACTTTCGGGGTTATTTTGCGTTTGCCTTTTTCATATTCGCTGATGATTGACTGACGGATACCTGTTCTTTCAGAAAGTTGCTTCTGAGTGATCCCGCGATGAAGGCGCGCCCCGGTAAGCACACGATGTTTATTCCGCTTCCAAAACTCAGAATCTTCAATATCAATAAGCTCCTCGTTAAACTTACACCTTACCTGTACTTTTCGCATGACGTTTTAATGTTCTCCTGTATCCAATTATATATCGGAAAAATCAAGCTTATAATGTCGTGATATTTTTCACTATTTTATCACTTTTGTCACAAAAAAAGAAAAGAAGTGATCGGTCAACCCGCCTTGTTTGAGGTTTCCAAAAGACGGATTTGACGAAGCAAATCCCTCCATGTCGAACGTAAAAGAACGAAAATCGTGGGCGGCGCTTCGTCGCCGCCGTATACGGCAAAGCGGAGAGCCATCAAGAGGCCTCCGGCAGGCAGACCCAAGGGCCTGCACCATTATAGTCGTGAACACAATTTTTTTATGAGAACAAGAATCAGTTATTGCTTGTACACTCGGGGGTCGTCAGTTTGCGGAAGAACTCGGCGCATTTGTCCTTTTCGGGACTGTTCCGCAAGGCTATGGCAACTCTCGGATGCTCGTTCAGCAAACCCGTTATCATGTAAGGTATGATGTATCCCCATTCTATATCTTTAGAAAGAGGAATGAAGACGTCTTCTATCGCCTGGAGGACGGGTTCGATACTGTATTTGGGATGTTTGAGCCAGCCGAGAAGCAGTTCGAGCGGACAATTTCCCGCGCCTCTCCCTATGCCGTTGATGGTGGCGTCGCAGAAACTCGCTCCCGTATTCAACGCCTGAACAGTGTTAGCGAAACCTAACTGGAGATTGTTGTGCGCGTGAAATCCGGTGCATATTCCAGACTTCAGTTCTTTCAGGAACAGCTTGACCAGATGCTCTGCGTTATTCTGATAAAGTGAACCGTAACTGTCAACGATGTTGACGGCCATCACCTTCGTTTCGTTCTCTATCTGTTTCAGGCCTTCGGCAAGATCATAATCGTTAACCGAGGATATGGCCATGATGTTTATAAACGCCTCGTAGCCTTTTTCAATGGCGTGATTTGCCAGCCAGATGGCTTTCTCTATGTCTTTCAGGTATGTCGCGACTCTGATGAAGTCAAGCGGGGACTCGCTTGCCGGAGCTATGTCATCATGTTCAACCCTGCCTATGTCAACCATCACGCCAAGCTTCATTTCAGTCTTCGTATCCCCGACTATTTCCCTTACTACTTCATCTTTCGTAAAACGCCATAAGCCGAATTCTCCGGGAGTGAACATTTTTTCGGAAGCGCGATAGCCAAGCTCCATATAATCCACGCCGGAAGCGTTCAAGGCAAGGAAGACTTTCCTTACCATTTCTTTCGAAAACTGCCATTTGTTTATGAGCCCGCCGTCACGTATTGTGCAATCGACAACCTTGAATTCACTGTTCAGCATTAAATTACCACTCCTGATTTAATTTGTGTAAAAAAAAGCCCGCCTTTTTCCGGCGGGCTTTGTATGAACTTCAAATATCCCGGATATTACCTCATCACCGCGGTGTCCGGATAAACCGTGTTGTAAACGTCATGGTCTTCGTCCACAATCCATTCAGGCCTCATTATAGGCCCGTATCCCCAGCCTGCCTCTCTGGGATCATCCATACAGCCAGGTATCGGCATCGGGAATGTCAATATTTCGAAAATCCCTACACCTTCACGGGCGAAAAAACGACCTATTCCCTTAAAAAGGCCGTACGTCCATGCGGCTATACCACCCTCTGCCTGGTTTGTATCATATACACATATAGGTATTTCAAGCGCACCCAAAGCCGTATTCGCAACCCCTCGTCCAAGCTTCCTTGCCGGATCTCCCGCAAAAGAGTTTACAGATAAGAATAACATAAACACTATCACCGTCGCGAGGATTGCCTTAAATGAGCGCTTCATTAATAACCCCTATCCTTTTTACTTGTTTCATAAACCCGAACAATATCCGTAAAAAAACACCAACATCTTCAAATATAACTTGATTTTTTCAACAATTCAAGAAAATTTCTATGATGTATAATATTAACTTGTAATAATTTATTATTTTAAACGTGTTTCCCGTGTTTATCAAAAAGAAATTGGAGCTTTTATGAAAAAAAAATCGCCCGGCATTAAAAATCCCCCCCCGGGAAAGGAAAGATTCTCGAAACTTACACTCCTCAAGACATCTCATACCAAAGTCTCCGACGGCCCCGAAAACGCGAAACTTGAAGTCTTTTCAAATATATACGCGGGAAGAGATTACGAGATAGTCTTTGACTGTCCTGAATTCACGTCTCTCTGCCCGGTAACGGGTCAGCCCGACTTCGGCGCGATTACAATCAGGTACATAGCCGATAAATACTGCATTGAAAGCAAGTCACTGAAACTCTACTTGTTTTCTTTCAGGAATCATAATACATTTCATGAAGAGGCCGTTAATTCCATCTTCGATGCCGTCGTAAAGGCCGCGTCTCCCAGATGGGCTGAAGTCAGCGGGATTTTCAATCCCAGGGGCGGCATAGCTATAAAAGTTAGAGTCTCAACAGATTTAAAGGTTGCAAATAAATAAAATATGAAAAAAAAGAAAAGTTTTGACATCATCGCAAAAGGCGGCGTAACATCGCCGAAAGGCTTCAAGGCCTCCGGCATATGCGCGGGAATCAAGAAAAGCGGAAAAGACGACATGGCGCTTATATACTCGGAAGTCCCCGCTTTATTTTCAGGCGCTTTCACATCCTGTCTCTTTGAGGCCGCCCCGGTAACCCTCTGCAAAGAACGCCTCGCTTCAGATTCAAAATTCCGCGCCGTCATCATCAACAGCGGCAACGCCAACGCGTGCACCGGAACACCAGGTTACAAAAACGCTCAGAAAATGAGCGAAATAACAGCCGCTGAACTCTCAGTAGCACCCGAAAACGTCCTGGTATCGTCCACCGGCAGAATCGGCGTTCAACTGCCCATGCCCGTAATAAAACACGGCATCAAACTCGCCGCCGCCGCTCTTTCGGAAAAAGGAGGGGACAAGGCCGCTAAAGCCATCATGACCACCGATACAAGGCCAAAGGAATCTGCCGTATCCATTAAAATAAACGGCAAAAAAGTTACCATAGGCGGCATGACCAAAGGCGCCGGAATGATCGCCCCTAAACTTAACGTCCCGCACGCCACCATGCTCACTTATATCACTACTGACGCAGACATAGGCAAACCCCTTCTCAGGGCATTGATGTCAGAAGGCGTGAACAGGTCATTCAACTGCGTCACCATCGACGGCGACACCAGCACCAACGACACCGTTCTGCTCATAGCCAATGGAAGCTCCGGCGTTTCCATAAAGAAGGGAACAAAGGAAGCCGCGCTCTTTGCCGAAGCACTTTATTTCGTCATGGAAGACCTCGCAAAACAAATAGTATATGACGGCGAAGGCATGACTAAATTTGTTACCGTTACAGTAAATAATGCCGCGTCCGCGAAGGATGCCGAGCTTTGCGCGCGTTCTGTCGCGAGTTCCCTTCTCTGCAAAACCGCATGGTTCGGCAGCGACCCCAACTGGGGAAGAGTCCTTGCCGCCGCCGGATATTCAGGCGCGACTTTCAAGCCCGAGAAATTTTCACTGGACTATGACGAAAAACCCGTAGTCAGAAACGGACAGGATGCCGGAACCCCTGAAAAAGCCCTCGCCAAACTCATGAAACGCCCGGAATTTACCGTCAAAATCGATCTCAACGCCGGCAAACATTCGCATACCATCTGGACAAATGATATATCTTATGAATATGTTGAAATAAACGCTGATTATCATACTTAATAAATGTGGCTGCGACGAAGCGCAACCCTCCACAGTTTCGAGTGTTTCGTGGAGATTTGCTTCGTCAAATCCGTCTTAAAATAACGAATTTCGATATTCATTGAATTAAGGAGGTTTTTATAAAATGGAGAAGCTTATAAACAAGGCCGCTGTCCTGATGGAAGCGTTGCCTTACATTCAGAAGTTCAAAGATGAGGTTTTTGTAATAAAATTCGGCGGCAGCGCCATGGAGGATGAAGACCTCATCACACAGACAATGCGCGATATAGTCCTGCTGGAATGCATCGGCGTTCACCCGGTAGTCGTCCATGGCGGCGGCAAAGCAATTACCGCAAGGCTCAAGGAACTCAACATAGAAACGCGCTTCGTAAACGGTCTCCGTTTCACCTGCGAGAAAACCATTGACGTCGTCGATGACGTCCTGCACAATGTCATCAACAAAACCCTCGTCAACGCCGTAGTCGAACAGGGCGGCAAGGGACAGCGCATATCCGGCAAAGATGTCCTCAAAGCCGAAAAAACATATTCAATTGCCCCCGACGGCACCAAAAGCGATGTAGGTTTTGTAGGCAACATCGTATCGGTCGATACACAACTCATCATGGCCATGGCCAAGTCGGATATAATTCCGGTCATAGCTCCGCTGGGACTTGGAGAAGACGGACAGGTCTTCAATATCAACGCCGACACCGCGGCATGCGAAATAGCCGAAGCCCTGAAAGCAAAAAAACTTGTTTTCCTCAGCGATGTCCCAGGCATCCTCCGCGACACCAAAGACGAAAAAAGCATCATATCAACAATAAAGGTTTCCGAAGTCGATTCCATGATAAAGGAAGGCGTAATCAGCGGCGGCATGATACCCAAAATAAGAAGTTGTCTGCACGCGATAGAAGCCGGGGCCGAAAAAGTCCACATGGTTGACGGACGCGTCAGACACTCACTGCTACTCGAAATATTCACCGACAGCGGCATAGGCACTGAAATAGTCAGATAGCATAATCTCAGAATTAACAAATTTTTACTTATCTTCTGCCGAAAAGGGGAAAAGGCTGTAATCAGATTTTTCGGAGACAATACTGTAATTATCTATCGGCGCATAGGTCAGCCAGTTTGCTCTATTGTAATTTTCACCAGAAGGGTAGAACTGGGTATTATAAGCAAAACCTGAGACTCCATCGTTTAAGATAAATTCATTGAATTCCCGATTTTTAGCCCCAATACTGTTCACTTATGGCTATTATAGCTAAACAATAAGCAACTCTATTAATGTGAAGATCTTAAACACAATGCGCATCCATTTCAGGCGGTTACCTGAAGAATCTGTTAAGTTCATCGTTCTCCAATCATTCTTTTGAATCTTCCTGCATGTCATTTAAACACCTCACTGATATATTTTTAAGCCCTTTAATAATAGTATTTTATCCTGAGTCACGCAGATGCAGTGTTGTTTTCAGCAGCACATTTCCAGGCGCCTCGCAACCGGTTATAATATGGTTCAGGAGCTTGAAAGCTGCCCGGCCCTGCTCAAAAGGTAAATTATCAAATGTGGTCAACGTCGGGGTTATAAAACCGCCTAAAGCGATATTGTCAGCGCCGACAACAGCTATTTCCTCGGGAATCTTGATCCTTGCCTCTGTCAGGGCGCTGATTGCGCCGATGGCCATGGTGTCATTGGCGCAGACAATGGCATCCTCCTTGAGTCCGCCATGTATCCAGCGTTCCCGTACAAATGTTTCCGCGTTTTTCCACTTGAATTCGGCACAGAAAAAATTTTCCTCCGGAAATTGAATATTCCCTTTCCTCAACGCGTCTCGAAATCCCTTGTATCGCTCACTCCCCGGATAAGCGTCTGGAGGGCCGCCGAGGTAGATAAACTTACTGTGTCCTTTATCGATTAGATATTCCGCGAGTTTAAACGATGCCCTGTAGTTGTCCACATTGACGCATGGAATACCATGCGCCGGATCAATGGCGATACCAACAAATTTAAAATTTTCCCTGCTGAAAATCCGGTTCCATTCATCCGGGATGCCGAAACCGTAATAAATCAGACCGTCTATCTCTCGGTTTTTGAACCATTCAAAAATGCTGTCTTTTTTCATTCCTTCTGAATAAAACCGAAAGCCAAACTGATATCCGGCCTTGTCGGCTTCTTCCGCAATTCCGCCGACAATATTAGCGACGTTGTATTCCCTGAACGGACTCTGTTCATCTTCCCCGGCTTCACGGCCGATAAGTACTCCGATGTTCTTAACAATGGAACTGTTCATCCGCTGAGCATGGATGTTCGGACGATAATCCACTTTTGCGCAGAAATCACGGATGCGTTTTTCCAGTTTCTCGCTGATTCTTCTGCCGTCCGTGTTGTTCACGACAAATGAAACGGCAGTTTTACTGACGCCAAGCTTCTCGGCAATCTTCGCCAGGGAATATGTGTTCTTTCTCATGTTTACTAGTTTATCATAATAAAAGTAAATGTCAAGACGCAAGCACAAAAAATCTTAATAAAACAAAATTATTTTGATTTTTGCCGTTTTCATTAGACAGGACTAAAGGAAAACCTTTTTCAGAATATTGTCATTCACTTATTGTTTTTTTATCAGGTCTTGTTGTAAGTTTAAAGTGCTAATAATAAGATACATAAATAACTACAAGACTCGTGTGTTGTTTTGAAGAATAAATAATATCTTTTCAGTTTTTTCACTTTTCATCTTGGCAGCCCGTAATTTATATGATATACTAGTTAATCATATAAAACACCCAATAAGGAAATGTCTTATTACAATCAGCAACGCGTGACAGGAAAGCATTATTCTATGAATATATCCACATCAAAAGCCATTGTTTTGGAACGCCCGCGCCGGGCTCAACTCAGGGAAATCAAGTTAACAGAAATAACTCGGAGCAGCATAGTCTGTCGGACAAGGCTGAGCGCGGTCAGTTCCGGAACGGACATGAAAACCTGGCGCGGGCAGCAGCATCCGGAACAGTGTTACTATCCCCTGGTCCCCGGTTATGAAAATATGGGGATTGTTGAATATGTCGGGCCCGATACAGATACCGGGTTGAAGACCGGTGACCGTGTAATGATAAATGAGTGCCGCTTGTTCGGAGATGTCTGTGCCGCCTGGGGCGGAAATACTCTATATGCCATAAAAAACAGGGAAACAGCCTCGTCTCCATTCGATTATCCTGTCAAGATACCTGATGAAGTCTGCGACAAAGATGCCGTTCTGGCATATCTTGCCTGCGTTTCGCTGAAAGGCGCAAAACGTTTCTCTTTCCGGAAAGAGGAAACTATTCTGGTAACCGGAGCGGGGATGATTGGCATCAGTGCCATTCAGATACTTAAACTGCTCAATCCGTCCGCCAAAGTGATCTGTATCGACCGCTCGCCCTTCCGCCGTGAAATTGCGGCACATTACGCGGACTGCGTTTTACATGGCAATGGGAGTGAGCTTGAAAAAATCAGGGAGTTCACCAATGGCCGGATGGCGGACAAAGTCATGGAGTGTACCGGCAACTCCGAGATTGTTGGAACTTTGCATAAATACATCAAAGACGGTGGATGGGGGCACGATGATGAGCCGGCCCATATTCATCTTCAGGGAGACTATCCCGAGCCAATCATTATGGATTCCTGGCACCGCTGGTTCTGTAAAAACTGCACAGTTACCATGAGTTGCGCGCTGGCCCCCGGCTGCAAGGAGCAGATTTTACAGTGGATGAGCGAAGGCAAATTCAGCACTGCGCATTTGCCTGTGGAAATCTGGCCTGCCGCCCAATGCCACGAAGCTTTTGCATATAAAGAAGCCAAAGGTGAAAACGTATTTAAAATCCTATTCGACTGGAGCGGTGAATGATGATAATCGGAAACGCGGCATGGGGATTCCGGGAGACCCCTTTGGAAGAACAGCTCAAAATTACCCGGACAATGGGCTTGAAGCTACTGGAATTAAGTATTGCCGGGCATCATGGCGACCGATTGCAGTTGAATGCGTCCCACCAGGAGATCTCGGAGGTTAAAAACCTGTTTCAGCAAAACGGCATTGAACTCTGCTGTTTTGCTACCGGCAATGACTATACTTTAAAGGATAGAGAAGCATGCTTCGCCCAACTCGAAAACGTGAAAAAAGTTATAGATATATGCAGTCAGTTCGGCGGCGGACACCTGCGGATTTTTGCCGGATTTGAACCTGTCGGGGAAATTACCGGGAAGCGCTGGAAAACAATGATAGACTGCCTTGTGGCAAGCGGGGAATACTGCATGGGCAAAAATATTGTCCCGGTTATTGAAACTCACGGTGGAGTCAGAAATTACAGCGATGGAGTTGAGCATTTCCACAGTACATCTTCGGAACCGGACACCATGTTCCGGATGCTGAACGAACTGCCGGAATCAATAAAAGTCAATTTCGACCCGGCCAACCTTTATGCCGTGGGTATTGAACATCCTGAAAAAGTTTATTCACGCATCAAATCCCGGGTTGGGTATATGCACTTGAAGGATTTTGTCCGCGTTCCAGGCACAAGCCGCCTCCGTCCCGCGGCATGCGGAAAAAGCGAGATGGACTGGAATTCGCTTATGGAGGCGATTAAAGATTACCGGGGACCGGCGCTGATTGAATATGAAAACGTAGAAGACGTCAAAGCAGGCTGCCGTTCTTCGCTTCAATTTATCAAAAAATTTCTGTTGAAAAACTCTAAAAAAGTGATAACCACAACCTAGATGGAGTTAAATGATTGAAATGGAAATGCCGGAAAAAAGACTTGAAATGGTTCATCTGCAACTTACGCGGATGTGCAATCTGAACTGTCACTTCTGTGGTCAGTGGGGCGATAAGGGATTCTTCGCGAACTGTGGCCCCGGCGAAATGACATTAACGGAGTGGAAGCAGGTTGTCGACTCAATTTGGCATTACGGAACTGAAGCAGGCAAACTGCCTTTGATTACGCTGTGGGGAGGAGAACCGCTGCTTTATCCTGAGTTTGATGATATTGTCCATTACTTAAGGGCGCGTGCTTTTGAGCTTGCCGTTATTACCAATGGAGTTTTACTTGACCGTTATGACGAGTTGATCAGGTCCGAATTCAGCGCGGTATATGTTTCCATCGATGGCCCAAAGGCCATTCATGACTCCATACGGGGCAAAGGCGTTTTCAGGCAGGCTGTCGGCAATATTGAAAAACTGAAAAATGCAAACCCGAAGATTTTTCTGATGACCACAATCTGTCCGCAAAATATCGAAGTATTGCCGGAATTGCCTTATCTGTTTGACAGTTTAGGGGTGGACAAGGTACTGCTGCATGAACTTATATGCCTTAATTCGCGGGAACTTGCCGATTATAAAAGCTGGCTGCGTTCCAGTTTCGGCTTAGACGCGACAAAAATCGATTCATGGCATGCGGAGCTTCCGCCTGACTATCAAAACCGGAAAAATGAAAAGTTGGCCGAAATGTTCCGCCGTCTTGGCGTTTCCCCGGCAAAAACCCCGGTAGAGTATCTGCCGCATGGTATTGCGGAGCAGGAAAATTATTGCCTTTCACCATTTCGTCATCTGCATGTGGCATGGGACGGAGGGGTATTGTTTTGTACTGATTTTTACGACTTCAGCGCCGGAAATGTCCGCAATAAAGATTTGATTGACATCTGGCGCGGCGAAGATGCCGAGAACTTCCGTCGGGAAATCATGCTGAGACGTTGTCCGGCTTGCAGTCATTGTTCATGGCAGCGTAACCGGGAATATTCTTTTGAAAACTGAAGTTCTATTTTTATAAGTTTATATTAAAAAGGCTGTTAGTTATGAAAGGTATTGACGATTTTGTTGGGATTTCAACCAATGTTATGACTGGTGTTAATATTTGGGAAGCGGCCAGCCTTACCCGCGAATACGGACTGTCATGTCTGGAAATTCATCTGGGGGATTTTGAAGCCGCGGTGGGCAATCCCTGGATGCTTCCGCATGCCGGGGTCTGGCCGCGGAATTTCAGTGCAAAACAACGCCGGGAATTGAAGGAACAGCTTTCGCATATCAAAAACCTGATAATTCATGGCAGCCCGGTCGATTTGAATATCGCCGCGCTCAATCCGGGTATTCGTGAAGAATCCAAACGTCAGTACCGTGAAGCCATCGGCCTTGCCGCCGATCTCGGTGCCAGATGGGTCACATACCACCCCGGGCGACCGACCAATTCGGTTGTTCCGCCGCAATATGCCGAAGACAGAAACGTTGAATTCATCCTGGAAGTTCTTGATGACGCCAAACATGCGGGCGTCAAACTCGCTTATGAATGTTTTGAGGCAAGTTATCTGGAACGGATTCCCGATCCCGATTTCGGCATCCTCATTGACACCGGACATGCGGTCATGATGCAAAATCGCTTTGCCCCTCTCGGTCGCGGTAACACCCAAACAGTTATCGACTGGATTGAGTTTCTCGGAAACCGGCTGATTGAAATGCATATCCATAACGTCATTAACTGGAGTGAAAACCCGCATCTGGGTACAGCTCATCGGTCATTTGAATACGGACTTTGCCTTGACCTGGAAGCAATAGTCAGAAAATTAAAAGAAAAACTGATCATGCTCCCGCTGGTTTCGGAAATTTACGAGCCAAGCGCCGAAGAAGCCGTAAAGACCGTTGTCAGAACTAAAGAAAGGATTGTCAAGACTTGGCAGTCAAGCTGATTTTTTTAGGTTGCTTAAAGAGAAAATCGTGTATTGAAACCGGATCGCAAATCACAGAGTAAGCTGGTAATCGGTCCGCCTTATTTGGGTCTCTGAAAAGCGGATTTGACGAAGCAAATCCCTCCCCGCCAAGTGCAAAAATAGACCTCTCTCGCGGAGGGCGGCGCTTCGTCGCCGCCGTATGCAGCAAAGCCGACAGACCGATTACGTAAGCCGGAGATTATTTCCGGCTTTTTTCAAAAGGCTATTGACTTTCAGGATTCTTTTCTGTATAATATGTCCTAGCGGGTAGGACAGTTGGGCCGGCATCCCGGGCCCGGAGTAGAAAAAGAACATATGGATGCCGCCGCCGCGCGTTGAAAAGACAGGAGTTTGCTTTATGATTGAAACGATTAACAAGACCGAGCAGTTGAAGAGCATAATACTGGAAGACATAAGAAATGGCGTTTACAGCCATGAGGATTTTCCTTCCATAAGGGCGCTCTCAAAAAAATACGGCGTATGCAAGCATACTGTTTCACAGGCGCTTTTTTCGCTTAAGGAAATCGGAGCGCTGAAAGTCCATCCGGGAAAAAGCGGAACAGTGAACTGCGATCTTGCCCAGAAAAATATCGCGGTACTGTATATAGGCATGACGCCGCTTTCGCAGTCTGAATTCGGCGCGGAACTTTTCAGGGGCATAGAGGAAGGCATCAGGGAAACCGGTAAATATTCATATAATACATATTCCCTCCCTGAAGGTGACAGCATCGGTTCGCTCGATGAAAATCTTGACAGGGTGCATACAGCCGGAATTCTGCTCGTCGGTTCAGACAATCCCTATAAACTCAGTTGTCTGAAAAAATATAAAATCCCCTTTACCGTCGTCGGCACTTCTGTTAATGACGCGGATGTTTCCTTTGTCGCCCCGCACATGGAAAATGAAGTTTTTGAAGAGGTAGATTTATTCGTCAGAAAGGGACGCAGAAAGATTGCTTTCATAGGCAATATCAGGGAAGGCAGCCCATCCTCCTGCGAGAAGACGAATCCTTTTTTCAATGTATTGAAAAAGAATAAAATAAAAATCTCTGAAAAGTTTATAAAAAAATGCAGCCATCTGCCCGAAAACGGTTATGTGCAGATGAAGGAAATCTTGGAAGCTCCCGAAATTCCAGACGCCGTGTTCTGCACGAGCGACCTGCTTGCGGTAGGCATATACAGGGCAATACATGAACGGAAACTTAGAATACCTCAGGATATAGCCGTTGCCAGTTGTGACGATCTTGAAATCGCCGCTTATCTCAGCCCTTCATTGACCACTGTCAGGATGCCGCGTTACGAAATAGGCTATCAGTCCGTAAAACAGCTTATGGCTAAAATCAGCGGCAGACGTTTTCTTTTACATAAAATAATTCCCTCAGAGCTTATTCTCAGGGAATCCATATAAAAATAAGGATGAGGATAAATTAATATGCGGAAAAAGAAAAAAAACTCTTTTCTAATAACATCGGTCGGAGAGAAAATATTCAGAGTACACTGCGGCGCAGAATCGGATTCAGCTTTAAATAAATACGGTTTCATAAGGGAAATGGAAGGCCCTGGAAAAGTTGCAAGGGATTTTGATATTGAAAAATTCATGCCCGATTTGCTGGGCGAAACAGGGGAGCTTTCCTTTACTGTCGGGAAAGAAGAAGACTGGATTGGTTTCGGTGATGTTACCCGGGAACGGATGTACCATCGCGGATATAAAATAAGTTGTTGGGTCAGAAATGTAAGCTCATATATTCCGGTACCGTTTTTCATGTCAAGCAAAGGATATGCCGTGCTGGTAAATTCCACGCACCGTGTTGAGTTTGACATGGCGGCTTCAGATAAACAAAAAGTGAGCTGGCATGATCATAGCGGCAGAATTGATTTTTATCTGATGACAGGCGCTTCATTTATTGAAAATATTCGCCTTTATACTAGGCTCTGCGGCAAACCTTTCCTTCCTCCTGAATGGGCTTTCGGGCTTTGGTATATCTGCCGCGAACAGGCCAATGATTATGAAGCCGTCAATGACGCCCTGAATTTCAGGCGCGAAGGTATTCCCTGCGACGTAATAGGACTTGAGCCGGGATGGATGGAAAAGAAATATGATCTCTCACCTGATAAAAAATGGCATCCAGAACGCTTTCCAATTCCTTCATGGTGTCAGAACGGGCCGCATAATTTCATCAATGCCATAAAGCGCATGGGATTTCATTTCGAATTGTGGGAATGCAACGAGTACGATTTTTCTTATGAGGAGGAACGCAGGCTGGGAAAGAAAGCAGACAGCGTCGAAACAGATAAGCCCGTCGATTTCCATAAAGATGGTGAAGCCGATGACCATTTCATCTGGCCCAGATATTCGGATACGCTTACAAAAAAAGATGAGGCGTGGTTTGAACATCACAAGAAATTCATAGACCAGGGGGCTGATTTTTTCAAACAGGACGGTACCTATCAGATGTGTCCTCATCCCGGGCGCGTATGGGGTAACGGCATGTCCGACGACGAAATGCATAATCTTTATCCTTTGCTTTATGCAAGGCAGATGAATGAAGGCTTATCGAAATATACCAATAAACGCCCTGTCGTTTTTACCGTTGCCGGATGGACGGGTTTTCAGTCATACTGCGGGACATGGACAGGTGATGTCGGAGGCCGCCTGGAAACGCTGGGCTCAATGCTCAACACTGCGGTCATGGGCCATAACTGGTGCACAAATGATATGGAGGTGATTCAGCCGGAAGGTATTCATTTCGGTTATCTTCAGCCCTGGAGCCAGATTAACAGCTGGACATATTTCAGAATGCCGTGGGTACAGGGGGAAAAACTTTGTGAAACGCACAGGTTTTACAGCAGATTACGTTCACGCCTTATACCCTACATATATTCGTGGGCATATCAGACAGCGGAACAAGGCGTGCCTCTTCTGATGCGCCCTCTTCAGATTGAATTTGAAAAGGATATTAAATGCCGGGGCATCATGCACGAATATCTTCTGGGAAGAGATATGCTCGTTACCATTTACAAAAATGATATTTATCTTCCCGAAGGCAGATGGATAGATTTTTGGACAGGGAAGCTTTACAGGGGCGGCAAAACGTATAAAATAGAATGGCCCGATGATAGAGGCGGCGGTATTTTCATCCGCGAAGGCGCTATTATCCCGTTCGGCCCTGTCATGCAGTACCGTGGGGAAGTGAAACTAGATAAGCTGGAGCTGCATATATTCCCTTCTGAAGAAGAAAGTTTTTTCGAACTCTATGAGGATGACGGTATTTCTTTTGACTACCAGAAAGGAATGTTTTCAAAAACCTTAATCACATGCCGTAGAATGAAAAATGCGGTAACTGTTGAAATAGCAGACCCTGCAGGGAAACACATACCGCCTGAACATGAATGGAGTTTTGCAATCTCCCTTGATAAAAAACCGCTGGAAGTAAATCATGGAAACTGGCAATGGAATGCGCATAGAAGAGAATTAACGATATCCTCTTTTAAAGGAAGAAAACTTGAAGTGAAAATCTAATAAAATGGGTATTTTTATGAAAGCGCGAATTTGGGAAAAAGATTTTTTTACAATTGTCGAGCTCCTCGTTGTAATCGGCATAATGATAATTCTGGTAAGCATTCTTATGCCGGGATTAAAATCAGCGCGTGAAAAGGCCCGGACGATACAATGTGCCGGAAATCTCAAGCAGATAGTCACAAGTACACATATGTATGTTGACGATTTTAATTCATATCTGCCGGGAGAACCTAATAACTTTTGGGATGACACATGGGTTTCTCCCTTGACCAGTGACGGATATGTGCCGTTGAAGCTCCTTGTTGACAAAACCTATCCAGGAGGCTTCGGAATAGGATGTCCTTCGGATAATGTTCCAAGCATTCAGTATTTCAGTTATTCTCTCAGATCTGCGGCAAGGGGTAAGATGATTACCAGGGCCGCATATGGTCTGTCAAAAACATTTTTATTCGCCGACGTGCCGGGACGCGCTAAAGCCCTTTACGCGTCTTCCAATGTAAGATGGAATCATGCAAACGGAGCTAATTTTGTTTTCGGAGATGGTCACGCCCAGTGGTATTCCTATAACGGCATGCTCAATGCCGGGGATAACGGGGACCAAGAATGGATATTCCCTTTTCTAAAACGGGGCGGTGCGTCATATAACACAATTTTTTATTATTAAACTAAAATAGGGGTAAGTTTATGAAAATGTCAAAAGTTCTGTCCGGTATTGCGGTAATTTATTTTCTGCATTCGGCTTATGCGTTGAATATTAATGAAATTCCGCTTCTTCCGAATATACCGGAAGGAAAATCGACAAAAATACTTACTTCCGACATGAATGGAAAAGACCTTTCATGGGAGACGCCATTTGAGAAAAAACTTACAAGCGCGGAAATACTCATTGATGAAAGTGAAAATCCCAATGCGGATGGAAAAGGTTATTATCCAGTCCAGAAAATTCTTCTGAAAGATTGCAGGGCAGTCAGAGGGTTTATCAATTATCCTGTTGACGGACGACTTGACAGCAGGGATTACGCGCCACGGAATTACGTAACTGAATGGCCCGCTACTCCCGAAATCGTAAGCTACGGACTGCTGTCTTACTGGATGAAAAATATGTTTGACGGACTGCATATTGTCCTTGACGACAAGAATGGATTTAATTCAATTCTCTTGAGAAGCAAAGACGGTTTCACTGGAACTCTTTTGCGCGACAACAGCAGTTTGTTTCCACCATGGGACGGAAAGGATGTATATAGATTTAAAGATGAAAAATTAATGATTCAGAAAACTTTTAAGAATAAGATTGAAACAGATCATTTAAGTTTTGTGGACAAGGTAAAGAAGAAAACGCTTGGCGATGTTTCTTTTCTGAGAACAGGCGATATGGCAGTTGAAAAAAAATATTCCGGCAGGGTAAAATTCCATCCCTCTAAGCAGAATGCCATTCCCAATGAACTGAAAGCTTTTTTCAGCACCTATTTCAAATCGGATGAAAAGATTATAAACTTCAAAACTGCTAAAGAAAATTATTCAGGAACTTTTCCAAAAGAAAAAAGCGGTTTTGTTCACTTCATATTAACGCCTTTCAGTAAAGATATTGCGATAGGAGGAGTTACTCTTGATCTTAAATTTTCCAATTTCCAGAAAGGTGAAATAGCCTACATCAGTATTCAGGACCCTTTCAGTCCGCGCCGGGAACTGATGGGATATAATTTCCCCATTGACAAGAACGGCGAACTCAAGGCATATCTCGATTTTCCTGACCAGATTGTTCCCGCAAATACTTCGATATGGGTAAAAATATGGACAGACAAGGCTGAACTTGTTTCTGATAATCAGACAACACCATGCATCAATCTGCTTATAGTTGACAAGGAACAAGCCCTCGCTGAATATTTCAAATACCGTATGTTTCTTTTCAAAGGCATTTTTGGCGCGGCTTCGGAAGCAAGGCCTCATACAAGGGCCAAAGCCAAACCCGAAGATATTCAGCTTAAGGAAAAGATAATAAGGGAAGATACTCATGCGGGGGATACGATAAGAGAATTATGGGATACTGTAGATGAATTGAAGAGGCTTTACCCGGAAGACAAAACAGTAAAAATCTATTATGAGTGGATATATACGGCGGAAGGAATGGATATGTTTCCGAAAGATATGAAGGTTAACTTGGACAGGAAACCGGAAGAAAAAGACGTTCCTGAATGGGCGCTTGCGGCAGAACGCAACACTGACGCTATTTTGCGCGTCGCTGACTGGTGGATAAAGAACAGGCAGATACCTGATGGAGAATTCGGTGGTGCTATCGGCGATGACACAGACCTGCTTCAGCAATTTTATGGCGTAAGCCTTATGAGAGGGGACGAGACCGGAACGAGGATAAAGGAAGCGTGCAAAACATTGAATGACCTCACGCTAAAAAGCATATTCAAAAACGGAATGCATATATTAAAGAATGATCCTCTTCATGGATATGAGGAAGGAATCAACACTGCTTCGATAATGCCTCTTCTTTATTACGGAGACCCTCTGGATTTTGAGAACCTTATGGAAATATGCAGGGCTTCTATGAAACTTACTGTTAAGAAAGATGACGGCAGACGTTATTTCAGAAAATACTTATTCAATCATAACGATCTGGATAAAACCGATATGGATACTCAATCTTCTACGCATTTTCTTTATCTGCATCCGTTCTGTGTGATATCATGGTACAATAAAAATGAAAAAGCGACTGAATTTGTAAGTGAAATAATAAAAGGGCTTATCGCGCATATGAAAGACGGAATGGTGCCCAAGTTAATAGATGTCAGGGAAGATAAAGCGAAAGACGGCGCAATCTATGAACCTGTCTTCAGCATGTTTTATCATCCGGCTTTCTTATCTTTATATTTCAGTGCGCCCGAAAAGCTTTCTTTTCTGGACAAGGAATATCGTGAGAAACTGGAAAAGAGACTGGGGATTGCCACTCCGGCCCCATACTGGATGGAGGCGTATAATGGAAATGCCACAGGCAGGATCAAGCGTGATGCCGCGCGTATGGAGCACTTTGAATATATTCACACAGAGGCGGAGATTTTTGATGACAGGGTTTTCATGGACAAGAGGGCATTATACATGATGTCAATGGGAACTAATCTGGAAAGAAACTTCTGGGCGCCAGTTCATCATGCCACTTATGAAGGGTTCAGTAAAGGATTTTCAGCAATGCTTCTTGAAACAAAAAATGACAGACTGAAAATAGCGCTTTACAATAACAGCGACAAGGTGCAGGAGGGGGTCATAAGGACATGGCGGCTTGACAACGGCGAATATTCCCTCGTCTCCGGCCCTGACAATAATAATGATAATGTGATAGACAAAACAGAACATGAAATGAAAGATTTGAAACTGGCCAGGCATTCGGCTGTTCCTGTCAGCTTGCCTCCTCGAAAGACATGGATAGTTGAGATGACACAGAAGAAAAAAGCGGATGACATCAGGCTTCGTCCTGATCTGGCGCTTTCTCCGCGTGAAGTAAAATGGGACAAGGAGAAGAAGGAAATATCCTTTGCCGTTCATAACATCGGTGCGAAAGCTTCCGGTAATTTTACCATATCGCTTTTCAGGGGAGATAAAAAAGTGCAGGACTTATCTGTCGAAAACATTGATGCCCCGCTGGATTTGTTTCCGAGAAAAAAACATCTGTCTTTCAAAGATGTTGAAAATATTGAAAACATGAGAATAGTCATAGACCCCGATAATAAAATAGAAGAGATAACGGAAGAAAATAACAGAACCGCAATAAGCACTAACTCAGACTGGAGATCTTAAATGAATGGAAACTTTTTCAGAGTGTCTTTAATCATATTTCTTCTTGGCACCGCAATACTTTTCTGCAATGCGGAAGAGAAAAAGATAAAAATCGCATTGGCGGGCGATTCGACTGTTGAGTCCTTCAAGAAGGAACACATTGCCGGATGGGGACAGGTTATCGGGAAATATTTCAAAGATAGTGTCAGCATTGAAAATTTCGCTCTCAGTGGCAGAAGCACAAAAACTTTTCAGGAAAAGGGCGACTGGCAAAAACTCATGCTTTCAAAACCCGATTACATATTCGTTCAATTCGGGCACAATGATTCCCACGCCAAGACAAGGCCTGAAGCAACCGATGCGGCTACGGATTACAAAGATAACTTGAGAAAGTTCGCGGACGACGCAAAATTGGCTGGCGCAAAAATGATTTTCGTTACTTCTGTTCAGAGAAGATTTTTCAATAAGGATGGTACTAAACTTGTTGATAATCTTTTCCCATACGCGAACGCTATGAAAGAAGTGGCGATGGAAAAGGGTCTTCCCTGTATTGACCTTCATACTTCCAGCGGAAAGTTGTTCATGGAACTGGGAAATGAAAAATCCGCGTTCATGTCGTGTAAACCGGGCGACAGGTCTCACTTTTCAAAAGAAGGGGCCGACAGAATTGCCCGACTGATAGTGGAAGACCTTAGAAAAACAGATTCGGAACTGAAAAATTATTTAAAATGACCGTAAGCATCCGGCAAATACACATAGTTGACAGATAAGTTTTCAAAATGCTTGGTAATGGAAATTATTTCTGCGCCTGGAATTTTTCCTGTTATGATAATGTGTTATATCTTTGTATGCCCTTAAAGCAATAAAGTCTATCTTCTCTTGAAGGTCCTTTGAGATCTTCTGAAATAACACTATTCAGAAGTATCTTTTCTTTTTCTCTTATGGAATTAAGCACGAAGTTAATAACTTTTTCCGTCGCTTGAATGTTCCCTCGCTCTATAGCCCACATTGTCAGCGCTATTTTCTGAGAATAAAGATGTAATTTTAAAATATCAACAAATCCGGCATAAGTCTTATAATACATATCAAAAATATTTTTTTTGACTGTTTCATCATAGCATTTGAGCTCTGTTAAATTTGCTTCCGCCTTATGCAACAGTTTGTCTTTCTTCTCAAAGAATGCCGGAAGATTTTTCAAAATGGACAATATTTTTTTGTCTCCGTCAACTAGAGTACAAGTGGACCAGGACGCATGTTCCTTGTATGCCTCAAGCTGCAGGGACATATCGTTCATATAATGATTTGGAGAGAGAATGGAAAAACCGTTACAATTAATTATGTCATGGGCCAGTTTTTCCATACCAATAAGCGTGTCCGCCAATTTAGCGCCATCATTAATTCCATGTTTCCTGAAAAGATATTCAATGAGTAAATCTTTAACATTTATTTCAGAACGGCTGCTGATAAGTTTTGAAATCAGAAACGGTGTGAATGCGGTAATGAAATGATTATTTGTTCTGTGTATATTATATGTCGAGCCGGAACGATTCGAGCCGCTGAAAACAAATTGTCTGCTTTTCTCATCCCATACTTCTGTAAAACCGAATGCGCAAGGTAATGCCATAACGCCTTTGACTTTTCTGACATGAGCATAATCGGAAAACCTCTTCATTTGATTTGCAAGTAAAAAATATTTTTCTGTTGGTCTGCAATAACATTCGTAACTTATTTCTATAATCTCCTTATTTCGCGGAAAACACCCTGTCCATGGATTTTCCGGCTGCATTAAATCAAAATCCTGCCATGTGGCTTTGGTAGATATAAAAATTGACTTGTCACAGATATTTGCCAGTTCACTCAAAACTTTTTTGGGTTCAAACGGAAGACGTGAACATTTTTCAACAGTTTCTTTCAGAGATGCCTTTTTACCTGTCCAGGCCCACAGCGTTTTGATTCTTTTCCTGTAAAATATATCAGGGAAGTGCATACCCCATATTCTGAAAATAATATCAGCAGATACTTTAACCTTGTCTTTCCCTTTTCGTATTGCATCCAATAACATATTAAGACGTTCAGCTTGAGAAAAACTCTGACAATATTTACATTTGTGCATATAGTATTGTCCTTCAGTTGCTTCTTTTGCTGTAAATATTATTCCAGCCAGTTTAGGAAAAGTTTCAAAGACTTCAGCGATTTTGTCTTCTATAAATTTCTGGTTTTCGGGCAGCGCCATACAAAAATTATTATTCCCGGGATAGAATTCCGGATAAAATTTTTGAAGATTATAAGGCAACGATAACTCATATATGGAAAGTAGAGGCTTCAATCCTAATTTTACGGCGAGACTTATTTTATAATTAATCCTTTCCTGCACACGTAGAATTCTTTCTCCAGCTATTTTGCTTCTCTCTTTTTTCAATAAAGGATATTCATGAAAGAATAAAGGCAAATCATCGTTTATATCTTTCCCCTTCCCGGCCATTTCAAAAGAAATACCTTTCTCGTTGCGATGGGCATGACCGATGCTGTGGATTACAACGTGCGTATAATCAAAGTCAACAGCGTCTTTTATTAACTCAGGAGCAGGCGCATAAAATATTCTTACGGGAAACATTTGTTTGTCCTTTTTTTAGTTTTAATAAAATTTTGATTATCAGATGGAAAAAATCCATAAAAATCTGCGATTGTATATGATTGCTTCGTCCTTACCGTCATTATTCAAATCCGCCGCTTTAAGCCCGAAACTGCCGCCCAGATCGTCCCTCCTCAACGTATCAGGAATATTCTCTGGTCTGTCAAACGGTTTTGAATTTACAGGAACTTCAAACTCTAAGGATATTTCTCCTTTTCCATCCATTCCCCAGGGCCATCCGCCATCCGCATAAGCAATCCATTGTTTCTTATCGTCTCCGGAAAGTTTTACTATCGGCCTGTTTCTGTGCATACGGTTTTTCTCCCAGCCTTTTCCCGGTCCGAGAGGCCATCTTCTTTCAGTCGCTTTGCGCCATATTTCATTTCCGTTTTTATCATGAAGCACCATCGGACCGTTTGGGGAATTGTAAAGGGCTATCTGAAAATCGTTGTTTTCCGCAAACTGTCCTATCGCAGTACCTTGACAGTGGATATCTTCTTTTGCAAAAAAGGTTTTCCCGCTCTCATCCGCGAGAAATATTTTGTCGGAACCGGCTATCGAAAAAAACAACTTGCCATCGGGGGACATAAAAATATCCGTGTAATCAACATGCTGGCTGGATGAATCAAATTTCAAGGTGTCGACCACATCAAGTGTCCAGAGTATTTTTCCATCAAGACTTACCGCACAATATCCGATCAGAAACTCATTCCTGCCATCTTTATTCAAGTCTAATGCTAATATATGGTGACCTCCTCCTGTTATGCCAAGCGGTCCCCATATCATTTCAAGTCGGCTGTTAAGGCCAATTACCGGCTCTCCGTAATGCCACCCGTCATATCCTCCTTCTCCGTTTTTAATTACAATCGCGGCTTCATTATCAGCGGTTTTCTCTCCGGCGCACTGAACAATATAAAAATTGTCGTACGGTAGTTTTACCGTATTCTTCTCATGTCCGGTCCTGCCGTCAAGTATCACGACACGGTCTCCATCCGCAATAACAATCTCAATTATTCCGTCATCGTCTATGTCAGCGGCAGCAATGCACGCCTCATAGGAATGAGAAATATAATGATCATCCGGAGGATTGGGCAAGCCCCAGGTCCATAACCTTTTTCCATCGCAGCTGAATGCGGAAACAGAAACTGTTTTTGGAATGAAAGGACTAATAGTTTTGTTATTTTTAAAAATACCCGCGCCAAATACACCCGGCCCCTGATAAGAAAGAATTTCAAGTTTTCCGTCGTTATTAATATCATAAAAGAAGTATTCGGCCCCGCCATATTCCCCAAAATTAACTTCTCTACCGCATTTGACATTTTTCATGATCATCAAGCCTTTCTCTTAAAGAAATAATAGTTGTATCTTTTTTGCCTGAAATTCCAGGTTTGTAATTGACCCAGAAGTCATCAAATATAAATTTCCCTTTGTTTTCCTTTATAAAATTCCAATATTCATCCCAGGCTTTAAGCGCCTTTCTTACACGGCATATTTTATTATCAGGAATATGTTTGATTGTTTTCCATGGATATAACGTATGAGAAAATTTCTTTCCATGCAGATTTCTATAGACTGCCATAGTCTGGCGCAATGCATTACAGTAAAGCGCCGTGTATTCAAATCCCTTTTTAACGAATTTTATTCTATCTCTGAATTCATGTCCCTCTACTTTTTTTAGAGCTGTATCCAACTCTTGCCTTCTTGCATTCAGAAAAGTTTCGGGATACAACTCAGTCAATGCCATGCGTTGTTCCGGAAATTCCTTAGAGAGTTTTGTGGCACTTTCTGTTTCTTTCCATTTTTCAGCAAACGATGAAAAGTAACTTTTCATTTCTTCAGAAGCTGCTCCGAACCCCTTTTCACAATAATCATTCAATTGTTCCCTTGCACTCAACTTACGGTTCCACAGCAGCCTTGCGAGGATATATGAGTTAGTTCCATTAATGGCAAATCCCATTCCAGGTTGAGTGGCAAAATACCTGGCGCCAGAATTGTAATACATGTTTAAGCTTTTTTCTATCAGTTCTGGAAATAGCCTGTGGATTTCCGGCCATTTGCCATTCGAGTAGTATTCATAAATGCCGAGTGTCGGAACTTTTTGGGATATGGCGTTGAGGAGCTTCTTTTCAGAACGCAGTATTTTTTTATTCCATAAGGAATTTCCCATTATACAGAATTGGCCCATCACATTATTACGCAGGGATTTTCTTCGAGGTGCAAAACGGGAATTTGAATATAAAAGAATCAGGAGTTTTTTATCCGGAAATTTTTTTGAGACTTTTTTTGCTACACTGTTGGCATTGGCAAAAACAATATCTGTCAAATTTCCCAATCCTTTTGTTCGTCCTGTACCGGCAAATTCGTCCGTCTGATTGTCTAAATCCCTGCTTTTTCCGTTGCTGAGGGTTTTTCTTTTGCATTCAGGACACTCACATATTCCAGTACCGTCATTAAATGCTATACTGCATACATCAAGCATCGGGTCACTTTTAAAACGGGAACACGCGTATTCAGCCATCAAATCAGGAATTTCCTTATTTGAGAGGCAGGGATGGTTATTGTGTTTACCATTTAAAAATTGGCAGTCTCTTTTTCCGTTTACAAAGGCATAATATTCGGGATGGGCATTTCCATATTTATCAATTGGCGCTATTTCGCTCCAGCGATGTCCATCCAATACTTTCAATCCGCCCAATCTGTTACGTCTTGCCCATAACATAAATTCTGAACGTACTGATAGCGGCAATTTCAATATTGCATGGCACATTGTAGCCCAATCAATCCCTTCATAATCGCCATGAATAGCACCTTTAGTCTGAATGGCCCTCCATTCAAAATCAGGTTTTTCCCTGATGGCAGATACCCGCCATGACAGAGTTGAGGATTTCGGGACTATCTCGCCTGTTTCCCCTGGCCAGAGCCAGCGAATGCCGAGAGCGTTCTCCAGAAAATAGTAAACCGCATGGAACATCGCCTCGACATTTCCGGCAATAAAAGAAATTCTTTTCTCATCTGAATCGATAATGAATTCTTCACGCTCAAGCTTGGAAAAAGTATCCAGAAACAATTCAAGACGGATTGGATATGATTTGTCATATTGAGGTATTTTTACAGCCAGGCTTTTTTCCAGATAATTTACAAGTTCATCGGCAGGTTCAATAATTTCTTCGGCGCTCTGGCAAGGTAGCCGGAATATTGAAAAATTTACTTTTGAATTCTCAAACAGGACAATTTTACTCTTTTTCATTAAATTAACCATAATTTAAAAAATTATTTAATTTACTATTGCTTTACTGCATCGAAGCAGTTATAATTATATCATAAAAACATTTAGAAGTAAATAGAAAATGAAAATAATTTTGATAAATAAAATAATGCCATTATAAAAAAAGCAGGGATGAAGATGTCTGTAAAAGAAGAGAACATTTTGAGAAAAAACATTCCAATTCCCCGCTATTATCAGTTGGCCGAACATATACGGAAAGCAATACAGGAAAATAAATTTCCCAAAGGCGAACCGTTATGGTCGGAAAGAAATCTGATGGGCGAATATAAAATAAGTCTTGCCACTGTCAGAAAGGCTTACGAGATACTTTTTAATGAAGGATTAATACTGAAGGAACAAGGCAGGGGAATTTTTGTCGCAGACAGGAGCGGGAGGACGGTTACGCTTAAGGCGGTGCTCAACACGATGATATTTCCGGAAAAGGTCTGGATGGAGATCATCCGGGAATTCAACAGGATATATCCACATGTCAGAATTGATTGCATTTGGGCTGGAGGCGCCAGGGGCTGGGGAAAAAATATAGACCGTTTGCAGCCCGACATATATAGCGTTGATGAAGCCATGTGGTATATTTTAAATAAGGCGGATTTGCTTCTTGATATCGCGGATTTTGTAAAGCAGGATATTGATACAATAAACGGGATATACGAAAATGTCCTTAACTGCTATAAAAAGGATAATTGCATTTTCGGGATACCATATCGTTTCAGCACGTTTGCCCTTTTTTATAATAAAAAAATATTCCGTAAATACAATATTGATTTTCCTGAGAAGGGAATTTCATGGGAAACCCTTCTGGATATTGCTGAAAAACTTACAGTTCTGCGTAATAATGGAAGCATAAAACATTATGGTTTCATCTCTAACGGAAATATCAACAATATGTCCACGTATATATGGCAGAATGGCGGAGACTTTTCTCCGTACACTCTGTCCAGCTTCAATGATAAAAATGTGAAAGAGGCTATTTCTTTCTGGTATTATGATATGCTTTATAAGCATAAGGTTTCTCCCGCATGGGGAATTGTTGATGCTATTGATCTTTTCCTGAAAGATAAAGTAGCAATGTTTTGTGAAAGATATTATTCAGTTTCTCTATTGAATAAAAAATGCGACTTTGAATGGGGAGTAGCGCCGCTTCCACATGGAAAATTGAAAGCATGTTCTCTGCCGAGCCAGGCCTTGTCAATTTCAAAAAAGACAAAAAATGTAGTCTCCGCGTGGAACTTCATAAAATTTATTTCCACTTTGGAAACACAGAAGCTTTTCTCGAATAAAGGATGGGGATTGCCTTCACAGAAAGTTGTTGCGGAATCTATGCCTTATAATAAATATTTTATTGAACAGCTTAGATACGCCAGACCAGCATGGCCTTCCGCTTTCACTGAGCCCAGAGAAATAATAAAAGAAGAATTTGACCTGCTCAGACTCAACATGCAAAATGCCGAAATAACATGTAATAAAATAGCTAGACGCTGTGAAAAAATTAAGGATAATCATTAATTAAAATTTAAAAAATAACGCTTATGAGGAAACTGATGAAAGGGAAAAAACTGAATTTTACAATCATTGAACTGCTCATGGTTATTTCAGTGATATTCATATTGGCAAGCTTGCTTCTGCCTTCATTAAAGCAGGCCAGAAACAAAGCCAGTACGATAGTTTGCACTTCTAATCTTAAGCAGATGGGACAGACTTTTCATTTATACGGCACTGATTTTAATGGAATGGCGCCACCTTTCTCTACTTCTCTTAGCGGACATGATGACATTTTGTGGAGCACGCTTCTATGGCCATATTTATATGGGGATAAAAATACGGCATATAATGTTCCCGGCTATAATGGACAGTATTCAGTGGGAATAAATAAAAAAACTATTTTTGCGTGTCCCTCCAGAGACGCAAAGAGCGCCAGCGGTCATAGCACCTGGTTTATTTCATATGGTTTAAATTATCGCTTTGCCGAACCTGTTGGGCATTACCTTCAAACACCTTATCGCTTTACCCGCAATCAACAGGCGTCAAAGACGGCGGCGGTTATCGATTCTTATTCAGCATGCGCAGCCTCTGGAGAATTGAATCCTTATATTCTCGATGCGTCAAAAAGGCATTCCAACGGGAACAATGTTTTATATTCCGACATGCATGCGGCCTGGAAAAAGTTCACTGATTTCCCATCTCATGACATGAATATTTTCTGGCGTTATAATGGAGTAAATTAAAATAATCAGGAAAGGATGGTTTGAGCTATGAGGTTTTTTTTAAAGACAGTAGTATTGGTATCATTGTTTTTAACAGGAGCACTCCTGCCGGGCGAAGAGATAAGCTTTGAAAAAATAAAAGGGGCAAAAAGATTTGAAATGAATACCGGTATATGGGAATTGGGCTGGGTCCCTCCTTCCTCTGGTAAAACATATCCGGTAAAGGGATTGGAAGGAATTGCTTACAAGGACTTTTCCAACAAAATTTTCGATGAAAACACTGTAATCACTCTTAAGGATATGGATTTGAAAAAAGCGGAATTGCCGCTTCTTGGCATCAAAGGAGATTATTACATAACTATTTCGCGGGATCTGGAATGTCCTGTCAGATATTATGCAAACGACGGAAAAATAGCTTTGGAAAGATGGACAAGAAGCATTTACGCAAGTTGTTATCTTGGAAACAGAGCTGAACAACTGAAATGGTTGAACAGCAAAAATAAAGTTGAGGACAGGAAGAAAATTCTGGGATATCCCAAGAACATTACTCCCAGAAATGTGTTAATTGACAGTCGCTGGCTTGACAATTCTTTTTCCGGCATCTGGAATGCTGATCCTATGATGCAGATAAGAAATTATAAAATACCCATGAAAATAGCATATATCCTTTTCCTGCCCGCCTCTGTATTGGAATTTGCCATGAAGGAAGAATGGAAAAAGGGGGCTGAAATAAGTTTTGAATGTCTTCTAAATGGGAAATTTGAAAAGAAATCTTTTTTGCTTGATCCTGCCTATATGCCGGAAACAGGTAATCTGCGAATAGGGTTTGTAGGGACAAGTGGCGCCAAAACATATATAGTTCAAAATCCAGGAGAAGGCAAAGATGGAATAATAATAGGAAGCGTCAACACAGAAAAATCTCCATGCCTTTCTGTAAAACAAAACAGCGTTAAAGTTACGAGAGCTGTATGGCGTCCCTATGACAGAATTGCCGTGGACATCAGAAAACACATAGGCTATGAAGGATGTCCGGATAACAATGAATTTGAGGCATTTGATTTGCGCGACGGCTGCGACTGGGGATATCTCATGTCTTACATTAAGGTTGGAAACAAATCTGCCGGGAGTGCCTACCCGAAGAGAAACCCCTTCACATCAATCCGCGAAGACATGGTTGAGAGAGAAAAAAAAGATGCCCTGAAAACAGCATATAAATACGGTATGCGGATTGCGTTCGACATTAATGAGGACATAACTCCCGGAAATTACATACCTGATAAGTACAAGGGGGAAATCCTCAATCCGGAAACCGGGAAATTTGTAAAAGCCGATTTTCTTGACTGGGCCAATCCGGAGGCCGTTTCGTGGGAAGGTGAAAATATCAAGGAAAGGGTCAGGGCCTACAAAGGGCTTCCTGAATATCTCATGCTTCACGAGGGAATCGGGGAAGAACCCAGCGATAACATGAGCAGATATGCCCTTGAGAGCTTTCGCAAATTCGCATCGGACCCGAATGCAAAGTTCCCTGTGATACCGACTTCGCCGGAAACCGAAAGAACTACCAATAAACCGACTGAGGAATTAATAAAAATATATACTGAGTGGAAACTTGGTTATTACAGGGGGGAACTTTTCATGCTCGGCATTTTTAACGCCGCCTGCGAAGCCCTCAAAGGGGGAAATTTCAAAGGGGGATGTTACTTCGGTTCGGTGGAGGATGGCGGCGCTTACTTTGTGCCCTATATCGCAAAATCTCCCAACGTCGTTCTTCTTTGTCCTGAAAATGTCAGGAACAGCAAACAGGGCATTTTCCAGTTATGGCTGGATGCGGCGAAAAAATATCCTGACAGGCTGAAGCTGATGCCGCATTCCTATCCCATGCTTGTAACGGCGTCAACTGAAACCTTCATAGAATGGTTTGAAGATATTGGACTTTTGCCTGAAGTCAAAGGTCTTATCCTTGGAGGGGGCGGGCTGGTGCCCAAGGTGCTTTTCGAGGCCCTTGCCGCAAAACACTACGGAAAGAGCAGAATGTCCCAGGAAGAGGCGGATAAAGTAATCGACACTCTTAAGAAAAATGGAATTTTTTATCTCGACAAATATCCTGAAAAAGCAATGAACACCGAGAAAAAATTAAAAGGTTCCGGCGACAGAAAGACTGATATGAAAAACGCCGGGAGATATGAAGCAGCTAAAAAAAAAGTTGATATTGACGGGGACTTCAAGGACTGGGAAAACCTGAAACAGCAAAATGTTGAGGGTGAAAAACATCTGCTCGCAAAAAAAGAATTGAAGGGAAAAGAGGACCTCAGTTTTTCATTTGCCGCCTCTTATGACGAGAAAAACCTCTACTTTACAATAAAAGTCAGGGACGATAAACTGGTCTTGAGGACAAATACATTATCCGGAGAAGGCGATGAAGTACAGATGTTCATAGCGTATCTTGATAATCCGCTTGAGCAGAGCATAACTTTGGGACAGAATGGAATGTCGTTCCGTTTTATCCCCTCAAAAGACTATAAACATGTGTATTTGGGACATCGTTTTCTGGATGCAGTACCGGGGAGCAAGTCTGATTTCAGGATACTTCCGGACGGCTATGAAATCGAAGCGTCAATACCGTGGGCAAATTTCAAATACAAGCCGGCCAAAGGGAAACTCCTGCCGGTGGAATTGCATGTGCTGGACACTGATACGCCGGCCGGAAAAGTGGAGAAATCCATGCTCTGGAATGCCTTTGACGGAAAAGAGCGCCCATGGAGCGTGAAGGGAACAACGCAGTGGGGACTTTTTGAGCTTCAATAAAATTAACAAGGAGGAAGATAATAATGTTAAAAAAAATTTTACTGTTTAGTCTTTTGGTAAGTTTTTCCGCAAATTCTTTTTCGGGAGAACAGATAAATAACAATAAATGGAATGTAAAAATTGAAAAAGGAGAAATTGCAGGCCTCTTTGCGAAGGGAGAAGCAATAGCGGATATCTTGGGTTCTTTCCGTGTAGCGGGAAAAAAAGAAATAAGACAGTTTTCAGAAGTTAGCACTTTACGCGAAAAAAAGGAAAATCAATTTATATATGAGGGAATTAGTGATGACGGTGATTTTCTCTATGCGGAATTCGGAGAAGTTATAGCCGTGGACAAAAAGACTTTTGATTTCATGTTATACACAGCATGGCTTCCGCCAAGCCCAATGCCGCCTGATGCAGTGGAGGGTATATTGAAATTCGGTAAAGATGTAGAAGTTGTAAAGAGAATAGAGCTCTCTCCTGAAAAAACATTGCCCCCTAATACATTGGCTTATGAAATTACGATGAAGAGTGGAACTAAACTTAATTTGAAAATTATAGGGCTTGATAAAAGTAAAACTGTATTAGCGAAAGAAGCTCCTTCTTTTGTCATTAACTTTCGTGGTGCAAGTGACTATGTAAAAGAACCGAGAAATGAGAACCAGAGAACTCTAAGTTATTGGATAAGCAGTACAGATACCCATTATATGCGTTTCATTTTTTCATTAGAGGATAATTAACATGCGCTGTTTAATGATATTACTCATCTGTTTTTTCTTTTCGCTTCCTTCCGTCTTTTACGGCATGGAACAGAAAAATATAAATGTTGTTATTTTCAGCAGTAAAGAAACATTAAAAATGGAGCAGGTATTCAAGTCTTTCGGGGCCAATGTTTACGTTTTTAAAAGTTCTTTTAAGGAAATACTGGCGGATAAAAAAGATATCAATGAGTTAGCTGATAAAATTGCTCAAGCCGATATCATGGTTCTCTACAATCAGGAAGAATTCGGTTTTCTTGCTAAAAGCAATATAAAGTTCAAAGAAAGCATTATACAATTCTTCAATTCAGGCGGAATACTTATTGCCCTGATACAATGGATTTCATCTTCTGATTTTGCGGATTTCTGCAAAAAAGAAAATTTATGGTATCCTGCTTATGAACAGATAAAAGCATATTCGAATTACAGAATAGCATTTCCTTCTCAGCTTTACATAGCAAACGAAAAAATATCTCATCCTATATTGGAGAAACCCAATAAGATTTCAGGTGTCGTAGGTTACCAGAATTTCGGATATTTAAAACCCGAAGGAGAAGATTTTTATCCACTTGCTATTTGCCAAAACAACTCCAATTGCGTAGGTGTCATGTTACAGAAAAATGTAATAAAAAATGGATTTGTAATTTTTTCATGTCTTTATGAATTCATAGGCGACGGCAAAAAAACAATGAAATATCCGAATGAACCGCTGCCTAGGCACAGTATGCTTATTATTGAAAATATTGTAGATTGGGCGTCAAGAAAAAAACTGTAGAATTGCCAATATATGGAGCGCGCTAAATTCCATGAAAAAATCTAATAACTTTATTGATTACAATAAATCTGTATTTGCTATCCTGTGTATAATACATCTTTTAATATTCAGCAATACAAATTTGCTTTCCACAGACACTCTTGAACCCAGAATGATTGTTTTTCTGAGCGATATTTCCCATAAAGAACATTTCACAGGTCTGAAAACATTCGGAATAAACATGCTCTTTTACGATGAAAAAACAATAATCAGAGATGGTGTTGAAAATTTTCTGGGCGAACTGAAAAATACACAGGTACTTACTATTACGCAGAAATCTAAGTCAGCCTGGCGGAAACTTACGGATTATGATTCAGCCAGAGAAGCCATAAGAAAATTTGTAGCAGATGGCGGAACAATTTTCTGTGATTACAAGTCGGCTTCCAACGGTAATGATTTTCTTTTTTTCCTTGGAGTATGCGGGTTACCGTGGGAGAGTTCCTCTCGTGCAAATTTTGAAGATGGAATTTCCGCTGATGAAAATTTAATTCCGGCGGATCTTTCATTTAGAGGACATGGCGGTTGGAATGAATATATTCGCCCATTTAAAAAGTTGCTTGTAATGAAACAACATCCGGATACGGCAATGCTTTTAATGCAGGAAAATGTAAACGGCAAAGGCAGAGTAATTTACTCGAATCTGATAGAATTCCTCTTATGGTCGAAAAATGACAAAATGAAGAAACTGAAAGAGAAAAACGTGGAAACACTCCTCAATCTTATTTTTAATAAAAAAATCTCTCAAGCTCATGAATAATTATTATCAAATACAGGTAGACAAATAAAAAGCATCCCTTACGGTAATATACGAAAGAAAATAACCAAATGGCAGAAGAAGCTAAAGGAACGTTAAAATATCTGAAAGCTGAGAATATTTTCATAGAAACATCGTATGAAAACAGCAATCCCCCATTGGAAAATATCAGTATCGATGACGAAGGTGTCTGTAATATATTCCAGCGATTTGAAGAAGGCGCCTCTTCCGGATATTCATTTCATTTGAATGTCGCCTTTATTAATGAGAACCTGAAGCCTTCCCGGATAAAGCTCCGGATACATTGGGGCGAAACGGAGTACGACTTCTGCCGCGATTACATGTATGTCGGTTATGATTCCGGGACTGCGTGGAGGATGATTACGATACCGTGTGATAAAAGCATAAGCGAATTTGAAATAATAGTTCCCCGTGGACGGCATCTATTATGCTGTAGTCCTAAATTCGATAATGGTGATTATAGATTACTCTTGGAAAAATATCAAGACACTCCAAATTTTAAAATAATGGAAATTGCAGAAACTCCTGAGAAAAGAAAAATATCATGTTTCAAGTTAGGCGCTGGAAATGGAAATAAGGTTATTATAACAACCCGTGCACACGGCTATGAGACTTCGGGCGCATATTGCATCAAAGGGCTTCTTGCGGATTTTGTGAGAAATTCCCAAGAGTATGAAGAATTTCTCAGAAAATATCAGCTTTATATATTTCCCATGCTAAATCCGGATGCGGTAGCAGCGGGAAATTGCTGCATTTCCACAAGTGGCGTGAATTTTGGCAAAGATTTGGGGGATAAGCATTCACATCTGAAAGATAAAACAACAAAAACTTTAACAGAATTTATAATGCATCTAAAACCCGCCTACTATCTTGATATGCACAATAATACAGGGCCCCATCTAGCTGATTCTTTCAGGTCAAACAGTCTTGAGTTATTGGAAATTTTTTCTGTCTTAGCCCCGGACATGTCAGTTCAGCAGAAAATGTGGAATATTTACAAAAAAGACTTCAATTCAGAACGTCTTATGGTAATGTGTCATGAAAAATTCAGTACAGACTATATGTTAACTGAATTTCCTTGGTATTGTCGTTTACCTGAAGATATGGAAGAGTTTGGTATAAAATTTTTCAGAACCTTATTCAAAATTTTCTAAGGATTTATTATTATGGAAAAAACAAACGCTTCTTATGATGTTCTTGTCTGCGGAGGCGGGCCTGCCGGTATCGGCGCTGCTATTGCAGCAAGTCGCTCTGGCGCTAAAACATTACTGATAGAACAGCAATTTGCATTGGGAGGTATTGCCACGGGTGCATATATTTGTAATTTTATGGATACTTTTTATGACCCTATTTTAAAAGAATTAGTTGAAGAAATGATAAATATTGGCGCATCTGAAAAAAATTACAATCCTTTGGTCCATCACAAACCGGGGAGAGTAAAATTTCATCCTGAAACATTGAAGGCCATATTGATTAAAACAGTTTTGGCTTCCGGATGCGATGTCCTTATGGGAACAATAGCGGAAGACGCTCAAATTGAAGGTGACACAGTCAGGGGCGTGTATATGGCAAATAAGGACGGGCGCACTTTATTCACTTCAAAGGTCACAATAGACACTACTGCAGATGGCGGCATTGCCGCCTCGGCAGGTGCCGAATTCATGAAAGGCGATACTAGTGATGGACGTTTGCAGCATGTAAATTTTAAATTCAATACAGACGGAATAGACTGGGAAAAATTTGAAACTCAAAAACCGTCGAATGAAAAACTGGCTGAAATTTTCAGTACGGCAGTAAATAAAAATATAATAACCCCACCCCGTGGAGCTTTTAATCCTGCACCGAAAAGTTTTCCTTTTCATATTTCTGAAGCCCGGCTCGCTCTCTCAAAATGGGAAATAGAAAAAGTTGACCCTTCTGATGCATTTCAAATCAGTAATACCATGGCCGAATGTCAAATAGCGGCATTCCAGATTATGGAGTTTTGCAGAAAAAATCTCCCCGGGTTTGAAAATTCTAAAATTGCAAGATTTCCGTCTGTGCTAGGCACCAGAGAATCTCGAAGAATAAAAGGCAAATACATCCTTACAGGTAATGACGTTATTATTGGACGCAAATTCGGAGACGGCATAGCGCGGGCAAGTTTCTTTATTGATTTCCATGACTCTCCTCCGGGAAAAACCATTCCCTATTCGAATGAATATAAATTGACACATCGGCCTTCCCCTGGCGACTGGTATGATATCCCTTATCGCTGTCTCCTTCCTGAAAAAATAAAAGGCCTTCTAATTGCGGGACGCTGTATTTCGGCAGACAGAGAAGGGCTTGCTTCCACGCGAGTGATGCCAACTTGTTTTTACACAGGAACAGCAGCCGGTATAGCTGCCTCTATTTCTGTCAAAAAGAATATACTTCCGGATGAAGTACCTGCTTCTGAAGTAAGGAAAAAAATAGACGGTCTGAATAAAAAATTTTTACAA
The DNA here is from genome assembly GCA_001803225.1 of Lentisphaerae bacterium GWF2_44_16. Classification (GTDB taxonomy): domain Bacteria; phylum Verrucomicrobiota; class Lentisphaeria; order Victivallales; family GWF2-45-14; genus GWF2-44-16. The sequence goes on from MHBF01000074.1 coordinate 52,152, forward strand.
AAATATAATGAAGAAAAAGAAAGTGAAATATGAAAAAAAAGTATGCAGTTGTGGGTATCAGCGGACGCTCAAGGGCCTTTACGGGAAGAATAAACGGGACCTATAAGGAAACTTGCGAAATTGTCGCATTGCTTGACAGTAACCATAAAAGGATGGAAGAATTCAACAGAGAAAATAATTCAACTCATCCGTGCTATGGTGCCGATGAATTTGCAAGAATGGTAAAAGAGACAAAACCTGACGCTGTAATTATATCTACAACAGATGCCACGCATCATATCTACATAGTCGCCGCGCTTGAAAATAATATTGACGTTATTACTGAAAAACCGATGACAACTGATGAAGAAAAAGTAAAGATGATACTTGATGCGGCTGCAAAAAGCAAAGCACGCGTAATCGTAACTCATAATTACAGGTATAATCCTGTAAATACAAAGATAAAAGAAATGCTGCTTGATGGAGATATCGGCAGACCGCTCCATGTGGATTTTAATTATTACCTTGATACTTTCCACGGCGCTTCTTATTTCAAAAGATGGAACAGATACGAAAAGGAAAGTGGTTCGCTTCTTGTTACAAAAGCATGTCATCACTTTGATCTGGTCAACTGGTATTTGGCGCAGAAACCAACGGAAGTTTTTGCCTATGGAGCCTTAAATTATTATGGCCCTGCCGGAGATTATAATCCTGAAAAAAAAGATGGCAGACGATGTTCCGGCTGCCAGAAAAAATGCATGTATTTTAAAAGACATGCGACAGCTGAAGGCAGTGGTTCTTACGATGAGCATCTTATCAATTTTAATAACCCCGGCAAAAATGAACTTTTCGGTTCTGTTGACGGTTATTACGCAGACCGTTGTATTTTCGATGCTGACATTGACACCTGGGATACTTTCGTTCTCGCTGTAAAATATGATGGCGGCGCTATGATGAGCTATTCTCTCAACGCCTCTGTACCTTATGAAGGATATCGCTTGGCGATTAACGGAACAAAAGGCAGGATTGAAACTGAAGCGTTTCATGGAGGGGCAGCAAGACTGCCTTTCCCCGACCCTGGACTGCAAAATATAAGATATATTCCCTTGTTCGACGGCATGCAAATTATAAATGTCATAAATAAAGGAGGCGGTCATGGAGGAGCTGATCCGCTTCTTGCAAAAGACATATTCAATGGGCCTGATAAAGATGATAAAACAGGAAGATTTGCCAATCATATTGATGGAGCAATGGCCGTACTGATTGGGGCTGCCGCACGAAAATCCATAAAAACAGGTAAACCAATAAGAATAAATGATTTTCTTTAACACTTATCAGATATTATAGATAAGGCTTCCTGAAAAGTCATTTCATGCCTATCTTTTGGAAAATCTTTTAATATAGATATACTGAACAAAAAAATACCGGTATCATTGCCCGTTATTTTTTGCTCAAATCGTTTTCCTCGCAGAATTTTTTCCATGCCTCGCCTTCATAGTGTATAACACTGCCGTTCGCGAGAAGAACATTTCCGTAATTTTTCCCACTGGAGCTTGAGAAAGAACTGCGGCTTATTCTTTTATTGTTACGGTTTTCATATTTATTCCATGCTACAGGCCGGGTATTTTTTTCTGAATATTTTTCCCCGCTTCTGTAATGAACTGAAATATTTGCGCCTTTCAGTTCATTCGTTGCAGACTTTCCCGAAACAGACGGATAGGTATAGATTTTATAATCCGTCAGATAATTATTTTTTCTGAGCATTTCAAACCCTTCTGCGCCATTTTTATCAGGAAAATAGCCGCCATTATCCATAGAATACTGCTTCAAGGCCACGCCTATCTGATTTAATCTGCCGGCATGCGAAATTAAATGTATATGTTCTTTCTGCATAACTATTTTATCCATGAAACAAAAGGAAATAACATAAATAAGTCCGATAACAAAGATTACGGCAATTAAGTGCTTTCTGTATTTATCTTTAACTATCATGAATATCAGCGCAATGAAAAACCAGTAAAGAAAAATTAATAAAGGTGGAGAAATATCTGGTACGTTCAACACCGACAGCAGAATAAAAATCGGAGAAAATAAGAAATATAATAAAGTCGCTAAAAATTCTAATCTTAAGAACATGCAGACAACAAAGAGCAAGATAATGCTTATTGAAAAAACAAACGCTACCGCATTGTATTTCAGCGTCTTGTCCAATCTTCTGTTTTCAGACATAAAAGACATTCCATGTTATTTATTTGTTTAACATATTCTCTTCGCAGAATTTTTCCCAGGCCTCACCTTCATAGTGAATAACGCTGCCATTCGCGAGAAGAACGTTTCCGTAATTTTTCCTGCGAGAGAGAGAACTGCGGCTTATTCTTTTATTGTTATGGTTTTCATATTTATCCCATGCTACAGGGCTGGTGTTTTTTAGTGAGTATTTTTCTCCACCTCTGTAATAATATGAAACGTTTTTTTCATTCAATTCATTTGTTCCTGCCTCATCTGAAGATGATGGACAGGTATATATTTTATAATCTGTTAGATAAAAATCTTTTCTCAGTATTTCCAATCCTTCAGCACCACTCTTATCAGGAAAATAATCATTGTTATCTTCAGCGTACTGCTTCATGGACAAACCTATCTGTTTTAAATGGCTTGCGCATGATATTCTCTTGGCTGGCTCTCTTGCTACACCTAACTCAGGAAGGGAAAAAAATGCATATAAGAGAGTAAAAAATATAAACACCCCCAAAGACAATGTCGTGCTTTTACGTCTATACAGGATCTTAACTGTGAGGATTATAAGAAACCAATAAATAAAAACCAAGATATAAACGTGCACACTACTTGAAGAAATTGCCAATACCGGCAGGTTCAATAAACAAAATAGGAGTTTGATATTTTTCGAAGCAAAGATATTGACAAGAACGAAAAACAAAATAAAACTTGCCGAAAAAATAGATGGTTCTATGCAATATCTCAATTTTTCTTTCAGGCTCATCTTTGACATAATATCCTCTGTTATTTTTTATTTGACGCGTTCTCTTCGCAAAATTTTTCCCAGGCCTCACCTTCATAGTGGATAACAGTGCCGTTCGCGAGAAGAACGTTTCCAAAGTCTTTCATTGGAAATGTTGAAAATCTGCCTGCCTTTTTATCATTGTGATTTTCAAATTTATCCCATGCTAAAGGCTTATTGTTTATTCCCGAATATTTCTCCCCGCCTCTATAATGGTATGAAATTTTTTCTTCTCTAAGCGCCCCTGATTTTTCAACACCGTTTTCATTTGATGAAGGACATTTATATATCACATAATCGGTAAGATAAGCGTTTTTCCTAAGCACATTCAAACCCTCTTCACCATTTTTATCGGGATAAAAACCATTATAATCATCGGCATACTGTTTTAAAGCAATGCCTATCTGTTTCAGATTGCTCATGCAGGCAATCCTCCTTGACGGCTCTCTTGCTTCTCCGGAATCGGGAATGAAAACTATCAACAAAAAATATATTATCACAAGAAGTGAAATCAGTAGCCCTCTGCTACCTTTGAAACGCTTAAAAAGCAATGCAATAAAAAACCAGTACGCAAAAACCGTTATACACAATGATATAATGCCGACGCTTCCCGAACAAGGGGAAAAAATAGAAAGAAAATAAAAAACTATAAAAACAGGCATAGCCAATAAAAGCAGAAACGTCTGAACAAATTCTATGTTCCCAAGTAAAACAAGAATAAGAAGTAAAAGAAAAGATACCGAAAAAATAAACGAGCCTCTACAATATTTCAGCTTTTCTTTCAGGCTCATGTTTTCAGACATAATATCCTCTGTTATTTTTTATTTGCGGAGTTCTCTTCGCAGAATTTCTTCCAGGCTTCATTGCTATAGTTAATAATACTGCCGTCGGAAAGAAGGACATTTCCATAAGCGTTTTCAGGTTTTCGTTTATCATTATGGTTTGCGCATCTATCCCAAAGTATCGGCACAGGGGATTCATTTGAAGCCTTAATGCCGCCCTTATAATGATATGAAATATTCTTCTCTTTCAACCCGTCTTTCCCGGCTTTGTCTGAACTTGCAGGACATGTATAAATTTTATAATCTGTCAAATAATTATTTTTTCTGAGCATTTCAAGCCCTTCGGCTCCGTCTTTATCAGGGAAGTAATCATCATTATCCATGGAATATTGTGTAAACGCCAGACCTATCTGTTTTAAATTGCTTGCGCATGATATCCTCAGCGCTTTTCGTGGTGGGCGTCCTCTGCCCAAACCAGTTTCATTAATGAAACAGAAGGAAAGAAAATAGAAGAGTCCTAAAACGAAAAATGCCGACATTAATTGTTGACTGTATTTATCTTTGATTATCTTGAATATTAAGATAACGAAAAACCAATAAGAAAATCCGCCTAAAACTCCAACCATAATTGGTGGCTCTAATAAAGCTAAAAGCAGAAAAGCAGGGAAACTTAATATCAACACAGCAATTACAAAAATTTCTATTTTAAAAAGTATGCCGAGGAGAAAAAGCAAAATTACGCTTACTGAAATAATAAACGGAACAGCACAGTATTTCAATTTTTCTTTTAAGGTCTTTTTTTCAGACATAAAATAATCTCGCCTGTAAATGTTCTTTATGCGCCTTTTGTTCCGCAAGAGTCATAAGCAACAGCGCAAAATATTATTCGTTACAGCAACTGTCAAGCGCTTTATGCGAGTGAACTCCATCCGCAAACGTTCTTTATGTGCCTTGATTTCATAAGGCACATAAAGTCCCACTATAAGTGTCGCTTCGCTACCGACCCGGTAGTTCGCACCGGGAAGCGAGCAGGTTGGAAACCTGCACCATAATAGTAAAAGGGACTTCGTCCTTTAAACGTGAAAATAACACTTATCTCTGGACGCGGCCGGAGGCGTCTCCGCCTTTGAGAGCTTCAACTTCCTTGACGCTGACCCTGTTGAAATCGCCGGGTATCGAATGTTTCAGGCAACTCGCGGCAACCGCGAAATTAAGGGCGTCTTCCTTGTCTTTATAATTGAGAAGGCCGTATATAATGCCGCCCGCAAAAGAATCGCCGCCCCCTACTCTGTCAACAATATCAGTTATCTCATACTTTTTGCTGAGATAGAACTTTTTGCCGTCATGGAGACAGGCAGACCAGTCGTTATGGTCCGCGCTTCTGCTTTCACGCAGAGTGATTGTCATAACTTTCATATCAGGAAAAGTCTTCATTACTTTTTCACAGAGCAGTTTGTACTTTTCGGTGTCGAGTTTGCCGGACTTGACATCAACGTCAACAGTTATGCCGAGGGACTTCTGACAGTCCTCTTCGTTGGCAATGCCGACATCGACATATTTGACGAGTTCGCTCATAACGTCGGGAGCGCTTTTTCCGTATTTCCAGAGCTTGCCCCTGTAATTAAAATCGCAGGATACGGTAATCCCCATAGACCTGGCGGCTTTCACGGCTTCAAGGGAAAGCTCCGCGGCGCTCGCCGTGATGGCAGGAGTTATTCCGGTAATGTGAAACCATGTCGCGCCGGAAAGGGCTTTCTTCCAGTCGATGTCCCCTGGTTTGGCGTTTGCTATGGATGAATCAGCGCGGTCATAGACTACGTTTGAACCCCTCTGGTTTGCGCCTGTTTCGAGGAAATAAATCCCCATGCGGCCTTTGCCTTTGACGATACGGGAAACATCCACTCCGAATTTTCTGAGTTCCGCCCTGCACGCGTCCCCTACGGCGTTGTCGGGAAGCACGCTGACAAAGGCCGCATCCATGCCGAAATTGGAAAGGGATACAGCGACATTGGCTTCGCCGCCGCCGAAAGTGGCTTCAAATGTCGGAGACTGAAAGAGCCTTTCAAGTCCCGGCGATTTAAGCCTGAGCATGATTTCCCCAAACGTAACAATTTTATCAGCCATCGTAAAAACTCCTTATTATTTTTTCTGTAAAAGATGTACCGCGAAACCGCCGATTTCATTCTTGAGGTAAACTGCAATCATGGGGCCTTTTTCAGGCTTCACGGTGCTCATGTCAACTTCAATCCCGTTGCGTTTCAGATAAGCTATCGCCCTCTGAATACTGTTAGTCCTGATGGCGATATGCCCGTTTTTGCCGAGGCCGGAGCCCTTGTTGACTTCAATAAGCGTACCGGCAAAATTCGAACTGTTGCCTTCTTTGAGAGGCATATTGAAAATAGAAGAAAAGGTTTTCGCTGTCTTGAGTGAAGTTTCCGCGTCAGGCGCGTTTATGCCAATATGTCCGAGGTCAAAACCAAGCATACCCGTAACGGCCTGCTGAGTAAGTTCTGTTATTTTCGCGAAGTTCTCCTCTTTCAGAAATTCCGGCTTGACCATCCAACTGCCGCCGCAGGCCACTACTTTGTCAAAAGCCAGATACTCATTGATGTTTGTCGCGTCAATGCCGCCTGTAGGCATGAACTTCAGGTCTCCGTAAGGAGCGCTGAGGGCTTTCAGCGTTTTCAGTCCGCCAAAAGATTCAGCGGGAAAAAATTTTACCACTTTAAGGCCCGCTTCGAGGGCCATTTCAATATCGCTCGGATTGCATACGCCCGGAACTATCGGGAGTTTTTTTTCCATGCAATACGCTACAACTTTGGGATTGAGGCCGGGAGAAACGACAAATTTAGCGCCCGCGTTTTTCGCTTTTTCGGCCTGTTCAATGCTCAGGACTGTACCCGCTCCGACAAGCACATCGGGCATTTCCGAGGATATTCTCCTGATTGATTCTTCGGCCGCCGCCGTTCTGAAAGTTATTTCGGCTACCGGCAATCCGCCGGCAGTCAGGGCTTTTGCCAGCGGCACGGCGTGTTCGGGATTATCAATCTTTACGACCGGGACTATTCCCAGTTCCCCAATTTCTCTGAAAATATCGGACATATTGAACTCCTATGCTTTATAAAAATAATCAATGAAGGCCAGTTTTTTATACTACATGAGGAATGCTTTTTTTCAAGCATGCGGAATAAACGAAAGACACAAAGAAAATGGATGGTTGCTTTTCCATTTCTTTGTGTCTCTGTTTTAAAAATCAGACGAAGTCAATATCTCTGTTTATTTATCAGCTTATTTTCAGGTTTTTGAACTGGGGCAGGTAAGCTTTATTTTTGAGGAGCATTTCCTGAACCATTTTCTTTATTTCAGCGAGGGAAAGAACCGCCGCCGAAAGCGGGTCGTTGGCGATGGCGTAATAAACCATCATCGGGTCCCCGCTGAGAGAAGCGTCAACCGCCATGTTTTCCACGGCAACACTTACGTTGTTCAGCACCGCGAGTTGTGGAGGCAGAGCGCCCACATGGACGGGATGGAAACCCATCCTATCGACGAAAACAGGAACTTCCACGCATGAGCCTTCCGGCAGATTTGTTATAATTCCGGTGTTGGGCACGTTGCCGTTGAAGCTGAAAATTTCTCCGCCCATATAGGCGTTGATGATGGAAGCGGCGTACTCATGCCCGCGTTCCAGGTTAATATCCTTTTCAGCAAGCCATTTTTTGATATCATTTTTCCAGTTTTTATCTCTGGCCAGATAATGTTTCAGGATGAAGGCGTGTTCGCCGGGATTCCACGCAGTGCCTTTCAAACAATATTTTTTAAGCAGGTCGGGACGCTTCCTGAACCACCAGTTGTACTCTGAATTATGTCCGCTTGATTCAGTTACGTAATAGCCGAGATGCAGAAACATTTCGTTTCTGACAAGCTCTTCATTATATATTTTTTTGTTTTCGGAAACGACTTTTCGTATCTGCGGATAGATATCTTTACCGTTATGTTTAAGTTCGAGATACCATGACAAATGGTTGATGCCCGCGGAAAGGTATGTTATTTCATCCGCCGGTATGTTCAGCCATTTTGCAAATCTGCCGGGCATGCCCTGAACGCTATGGCAGAGTCCGGTTATTTTGATTTTGCTGACCTTCTGCATGGCATGGCAGAGCATGGCCATGGGGTTGGTGTAATTGAGGAGTATGGCATCCGGGCAGTAACGTTCCATGTCGCGGCAGATGTCAAGCATCACAGGGATAGTCCTCAATGCTCTAAAAACACCAGCAACGCTACGGGTATCGCCGACATTCATATCGACGCCGTACTTTTTCGGGATTTCTATGTCATGCCTCCAGACATTGACGCCGCCCGCCAGGATGGTACAGATAACGGCATCGGCTTTTTTCAAAGCCTCGGCCCTGTTCGTGGTCGATATGACTTTTGCCGGATACTTTCCCGCTTCTATAATTTTTTTAACGGCCAGAGTTATGTATTTGAGGCGTTCCTCGTCGATATCCATAAGGACCAGCGTTGAGTCTCTCAAGTTCGGAAACGTCAGGATATCCTTTACAAGACCTCTTGTAAAGCCGAAACTTCCCGCACCGATAAATGCTATTCTCGCCATAAAAAATTCCCTTTATTTTGAGACACTTTATTGTGTCTGTTATTTGAACTTAGGTAAAAATTTGCCGTGAGCTTTGATGAGATCATCGCACATTGCGCGGATCTTATCAAGAGTGAGCTCGGACGAAGTATGCGGGTCAAGCATTGCCGCCTGATATACATGCTCTTTCAGTCCGGTCTTCGCGGCTTCTATCGTCAGAAGATGCACGTTTATGTTTGTCCTGTTAAGGGCGGCGCACTGTTCGGGAAGCGCCCCGACATGCGTCCCCTGGACACCGTTTCTGTCAACAAGGCACGGTACTTCGACAACCGAGTTTGACGGCAAATTTGTAATGAGGCCGTTATTCATAACGTTGCCGCCTATTACAGTCGGGACGTTTGTTTCAATCGCTTCCATTATTCTTGAGCCGTACTCATGAGTTCTTTCGTGTGAAAGCGAAGGATTTTTAATAAGATCGGCACTTCTTTTTTTCCAGTTGGCAATCTGGTTTACGCAACGGCGGGGGTACTCGTCGAAAGGAATATTGAACTCCTCAATCAATTCAGGATAATTACTTTTTATCCAGTAAGGAGTGTATTCGGCGTTATGCTCTGAAGATTCGGTGATGTAATAACCGAACTGAAGCATCATCTCAAGGCGGACCATATCCCCGTTTTTTTCAGCGCCTTTTTTGCGCCACTTTGTCAGAAGCTGACGCGCGCGCTTTTTTATTTCCGGATAAAGGTCTTTGCCGCCGTCAGTGATTTCAAGGAGCCACGCCATGTGGTTTATTCCGGCAATTTTCCACTGAAGCTTTTTAACCTTATCTTTCATTCCGAGATTATTGAGAAGACCATCCGCGCAAACCTGCACCGAATGGCAGAGGCCGACTGTTTTGACATTGCTCAGGCGCAACATCGCTCCGGTCAGCATGCTCATGGGATTTGTGTAATTAAGGAACCACGCGTCAGGACAGACAGTTTCGATGTCTTTGGCGAAATCCAGCATTACAGGTATGGTCCTCAGCGCGCGGAAGATGCCGCCTATGCCAAGAGTGTCGCCGATTGTCTGGCGCAAGCCGTATTTCCGCGGTATATCAAAATCAATCACGGTCGAAGGCTCATAACCGCCCACCTGAATGGCATTCACAACATAGTTCGCGCCTTTCAACGCTTCTTTGCGGCTGGAGACTCCGAGATGAGTTGTTATAGCGGCTTTAGCGCCGTTAATATTTTTATTCAGTATATCAAGCATCTTCTTTGATTCTTTGAGCCGTGTGCTGTCTATGTCGTAAAGAGCTATATGAGCGTCTTTCAACGCCGGGGTTGAAAGAGCATCCCCTATGATATTCTTTACAAATACTGTGCTTCCAGCACCCATGAATGTTATTTTAGACATAATACTTTTTCTCCGTCCTTTTCTGTTTAATTTGTCAATGTATAAATTATATGCTATAATAATATCAAAAGGCAAGCTTAAAATATATGATTTAATTGCTAATTATGGTAATTTCATGCTATCAAGGATAAATAAAATCGGAATAAGGGACTTCCCGGCAGTGTTTCCGGGCAGGACAGTTCCTCTCTATGCGATTATAACAGGCTGCGGACATCAGCACAGGACATCAACGGACTATAACAACTACGGCCTGAAGAGAGGAAACGCCGAATTTACGATATGGCAATACACGCTCGGAGGATGGGGGATACTTGAAATAGAAGGCAAATCGTACAAGCTGACTCCCGGCAAGGCAATGCTTCTTCACATTCCTCAAAATCACCGTTATTACCTGCCTAAGGAATCCGAATTCTGGGATTTCATTTACATAAGCACACACGGGCGAGAAATAATGAGGCTCTGGCATGAGCTTGAGAAAGTAAGCGGGCCTATCGTTGAACTTGATGAAACCTCCAACTCGTTGAAGACCTTCACGGAAATATTCGAAAAGGCCGCAACGGGAAAACTTAACAGTCAATTCAAGGCCTCAGCCATGGCATACCAGATGCAAATGTCCCTGATGGATGACCTGCTGCCCAGCGCAACGGGCAAAGGAAAAGTACCCGAATTCATGAAAAACGTCATAAGTTTCTGTCAGGAAAATATTGAAAGGAACATCAATGTGGATGACATGGCGGAGATTTCCGGATACAGCAGATACCATTTCAGCCGGCTCTTTTCTGAATATCAGGGCATATCCCCGGCAGCCTTTTTGAGTGAACTCCGCATGAAACAGGCAATCCGTCTGCTTCAGCACGAAGCGCTGACAGTAAAAGAAATAGCCCTGAAATGCGGCTTCCAGGACGCCAGTTATTTTTGCAAAACTTTCAGGCGTTCCTTCGGCGTGTCCCCTGATGAATTCAGAAAAAGCGGAACCCCCAATTAGTATATTGTAATTCAAATGAAGAACGAAAAATGGAAAATGTCAGTTTCAGAAAAATCAAATTTCCGCCTCTTGAAGAGGCAAACGAAGACGGCATACTGGCTGTAAGCAGAGAAATCAACACGGACTTTCTGTTTTCCGCCTATGCCGAAGGGATATTTCCCTGGCCGTCCGAAGAGGAATACGTCTTGTGGTTCGCGCCACCCGATAGAACAGTGCTGGATTTCCATAACCTGAAAATATCGGAACGCACAAAACGTTACCTGAAAAAAGCGGATTTTAAATTTCAAGTAAATATGAATTTCAGGGACGTAATAAAAGCCTGCTCGGAAAGTCCCCGGAAGTTTCAGTCCGGGACATGGATAACCAAAAAACTAATGAGTGCCTACATTGATTTTAACAGGCTCGGCTTTGCATGGAGCTTTGAAACGCTGAACTCAAAGAATGAGCTGGTAGGAGGACTTTACGGAGTGCTGGCTGGAAAATATTTTTCCGGCGAAAGCATGTTCTGCCGTGAGGACAACGCCTCTAAATTCGCGCTTATAAACACAGTAAATTATCTGAAAGAACACGGTCTGACATGGATGGATGTACAGGCTGAAACGCCACTGCTGAAACGTTTCGGGGCCGCGAATATTTCAAGAGAGGAATTCACCGCAAGACTCAAAAGGGATTTGTCTTTTACCTTGAAAGAACGATGAAATAACGTGAATGGTCATCCTCGACATACAGCAGAAGACTGTCAGAATTAATTGAAGCGGCTTTTTCGGCATCTGAAATGGAATTGATTTTATAACGGTTTACACCGTAAATCCTCATGCCTTTTACCAAGTTGCCGAGTTCCGCAGGGGAATTGGGCTTTACTTCGGCGATATAGACATTGCCTTTTTTCTCTCCGAGTTTTATACCGAAATCGGCAAAGATTCCGCCGGAGCTTCTGGCGGAACCGACTTTATTTTCCTCTCCATCCATATATGCCTTCTGATTTCCAGCAGTGAGTTTCAGTTCCATTTTTTTGCCTTCACGGAAAAGTGATACGGGTATTTTGTCGCCGGGCCTGTACTTGAGGACGGCCATCTGGACTTCCTGAGGAGCATTTACGTTGACGTTGCCTATCTGAACTATAATGTCGCCGGGTTCGATACCGGCTTCGGCGGCGGGATGACCGGAGAAAACTTCCCTTACCAGAACGCCGGACTTCACTTTAAGCTGTTCTTTCATCTGCTGCGTCAAGGTCTGCATCGAAACGCCAAGCCACGGCCTTATCACTTCTTTATTTCTGATAAGCTGATCTACTATATCCGAGGCCATATTGCCGGGAATGGCAAATCCAAGACCTGAATTGACAGGAGTAATGCCGCTGCCGCCGGCAAGTATAAAATCATTGATGCCTATAACGTCTCCTTTTATGTCCAGAAGAGGCCCTCCGCTGTTTCCGGGATTTATGACCGCGTCCGTCTGAATATAGTTTTCATACATATTTATTCCGGCGGACCTGCCCTTCTGACTTACAATGCCGAGGGTCATGGTATAATCCAAAGTGAAAGGCGTTCCTACCGCGATGGCGATATGTCCGACTTTGACTTTATCGGAGTTGGCGAACTTCAGAACGGGGAGTTTCTCCGGTACGTCGATTTTGATAAGCGCCAGATCGGAAAGCTTGTCCCTGCCGACAACCCGTGCCGGAAATTCCCTGCCGTCATGCAATGTGGCGACTATTTCAGCTCCGCCGGCCACCACATGATTTGCCGTCAGGATATGGCCATCCTCCCTGACTATGAAACCAGAGCCCTGTCCGGTCTGGACTGTATCGGGCTGCTGTCTTCTTCTCTGTGAATAGTAGTAATTTCCAAAAATATCCTCAAAGATAAGGGGATCTCCGGAATTGTTCGCGACACGGCTTTTTATCTTTATTACAACCACTGAAGGAAACGCTTTTTCAGCGACTTTGACGAGTGCGTCCTGAAACTGCATGGCCCCTTTCAAGTCATCGGCAGAATACAAAAGGGCCAAAACACCAAATGTCAGAAAAATATAGATGAAGAGTCTTTTCAATTTTGCGTTTCCTTATTATTTTCCGATTTAAGAGACAATGTGTTTCATGATAAAGTTCCATGAATTTGAAAAAAATCATGACTTTATTTTAACAGACAATATTGTCATTGTTGCCAATTTACTCCTGCAGGCTATAATTCCCCCTATGCCTCCTAAAGCGGTTTTACAGCAAAAACATAAGCCCTTCGGCTTTCGTATTCAATTCCATGATACGGAGACCGTTCAATTATTTCAATATTTATAAATCCGGCGCTTTTCAGAGAATTTAAAATGAAATCATTAGTGAAGAACATGAAATCCACATCTATTTTCCTGTCGAGGAACTCGTCTAAATGAATTGTATTCCCTCCAATATGATATGTCAAAAGAAATATTCCATCAGGCTTCAATACGCGGAAAATTTCACAAAAAGCTCTGTTCACCTGTTCTTCCGTGAAGTGGACTATCGCGTAAAAGGCAACGATGCCGGCAATTGAGTTATCATCAAAGGAAAGGTCAAGAATATTCCCTTTCTGAAAATGTATTTCCGGGTAAAGCGCTCTTGCCTGCTCAAGTATTTTGCCGGACAAATCCAGACCTGAAACTTCAATGCCGAGTTTTTTAAGATATCCCGCCGTATTACCCGGACCGCAGCCGAAATCCCAGACAGGTTTTCTTTTCCCAACTATTCCTGAAAACCTGCGAAGTATTTCAATGTCTTTCGGCTTTTTATCATGTTCACCGGAAAAAGCTTCCGCCCATTCCTCTGCCATGCCATCATAAGCATTCTCTATTTTATTAAGGTCCTGTTCCATAATGCCTAATACTGTTTTTACATTAAATACCTATTTACAGACCTCTGTGCCGAGGGATTTTATAAATTCCAGCATTTTTTCCCTGTACCTGTCAATGCAGAGGTTGTAACAGTCATTGTGGGAACCGTTCAGTTTCAGGAATTCCTTCGTCGGGGGAGCTTCCCTGAAAAGTGTTTCGCCGTGACGGAATTTCACTATTTCATCATCGGCACTATGTATTATGAGTTTAGGGCATTTGACATTTTTGATATACTTGATAGTGGGATGTTTTATGGACGCCAGAAACTTTCCGGGGAAAAAAGGATATATATCGGAAGCCATTTCCGGTACGGAGAGGAAACCCGACTCCAGTATCAGACCTGCCGCGTTGTGCTTTGAAGCGAGTTCCGCGGCTATCGCCGCGCCGAGCGAACGGCCTACGATTATAATTCGATTGGGAAGAATTTTCTTCGTTTCAGTGAGATAATTCCACGCGGCTTCAGCGTCAAGGGCAAGACCTTTTTCAGATATACTGCCTTCGCTCCGGCCGTAAGCCCGGTAATCAAAAAGAAGCACGTTTACATTGATACCGTTGAAAAACTCGGCTTCGTCCAGAAAGTATGAAATATTTCCGGCATTACCATGACAGAAAAGCACCGTAAAAACGGCGTTATCCGCGGGAATGAACCATGCGTTCAGCATAACACCGTCCGCGGTACGAAAAAATACATCTTCGCATTTGAGTTTCACGTCCGAGGGAGAACTAGTGAAATCTTTCCCCGGGTGATAGATCAAACTCTTCTGAGCAAAGAAAAGAAGGACTGTCAGTCCTATATAAACACCGCATACCACTGTAATAATGAACCATATCATACGCTTGAACACCTTGATGAGATTTGATTTTGAAAGTATAAGGGGACCGGATTTCATTTCAATATTTCCTCCAGAAAGAAGGCAGCAGCAGCACAAGGACTGTATAGATTTCAAGACGTCCCAGAAGCATGACAATTGTCAGTGTAAGCTTCGCGGCGGGGTCCATCCAGGCATACGTGAACATGGCCCCCACGCCGCCGAGCCCCGGGCCGACATTGCCAAGGGAAGCAACTGACGCAGTCGCCGCAGTCAGGATATCCGTGCTGCAGAATACGGAAACCAGTATGCTGGATGAAAGGAATATCATCAGAAATATGAAAAAGAAACAGAGCGTTTCGTGAAGAGTGGCGGTATCGATGCGGCGGTTGTTCAGTCTTATATTAGGGACTGCGTGGGGAAAAAGACAATATCTTATCTGGAATATGGCGTGTTTGAAAAGAAGAAGCACCCTTGAATTTTTCATGCCGCCCCCTGTGGAAGCTCCGCATCCGCCTATGAACATAAGACTGACAAGTATGATTTTGGAATAGGCGGGCCATTTGTCGAAATCGGCAGTACAGAAACCTGTAGTCGTGAATATGGAAACAACCTGAAAGGAGGAATACCTCAGGGAATTGAAAAAATTGCCCTCGACGATTTTGCCGTTTGTGGTGGTTATCTGGGTACCGTAAATCGAAAACGACACGGTAAGAACGGCGACAACAGTCAGAAAGAGATAGAAAACAAATTCGCTATCCCTGAAATAAGTGAGGGTCCTTCCGCAAAGGGCCTTGAAATGAAGAAGAAAATTAGCTCCGGCAAGAAACATGAAAACAGTTATCACAATGTCAAAATAAGCATTGTCATAAGCGCCGATGCTGTCCTGCCGCGTTGAAAACCCCCCCGTGGCAACAGTACCGCATGTGGTACACCAGGAGTCGAAAAGAGACATCCCTCCGGCATAGAGCAGAATGGTTTCGAGAACGGAAAAAAGCAGATAGACACCCCATAATATTTTAGCGGAACTCGCGATACGGGGGGTCAACTGGTCAGAACTGAAACCCGGCACTTCAGCATTGTAGAGCTGTTGTCCGCCGATGCCCAGAAACGGAAGTATAGCGAGAGAAAGCACTACAATCCCCATGCCCCCGAGCCAGTGCGTAAGGCTGCGCCAGTAAATAAGGCCCCTGGAAATTCCTTCAAGGCCGCAATTCAGGATTTTGCCGCTGGAAAGAACAAGGTTTTTTTCTATAACGCTGGCACCGGTGGTGGTGAAACCGGACATCGTTTCAAAAAACGCGTCATACCAGTGAAAGTCAGCTATCAGCACAAAAGGCAAAGCACCGAAAATCCCCGCGGCAAGCCATGTAAAAGTGACAATCCCGAAACCTTCCCTGATGCCCAACTTGAGTTTTCCCTGCCGCGGCCTTGTATAATAAGCTGAAAGCACTCCTGCGCATATTGGGATAAGGGCACAGAGGATAAAAAGTTCGACGTCACGCGCCGGGTCGCCCATAAGCCATGATACAGGGGCCGCGCTCAATATGCAAAAACCCGTTATGACAAGCAGGACCGAAACCACATGTGCTGCCGCTTTAAAATTCATAATGACAGGAAACCTCTTTTTGAAAAGAAGGGCGCGGTAGTTTTTATCATGTCCAATGTTGCTATCGTGGCAACTATATCGTCAGCCATAATACGCAATCCGCCGGAGGCGGATATGACTTCGTCCCGTCTGAAAACAAGCGCTATGACCACGGACTTGGGAAACTTTATCTCGTCTATGGTCCTGCCGCAGGCAGGAGAACCGGCCTGTACTTTGTATTCGTAGAGATAAGCGTTTATATGATGAAGTATGGCGTCAATGCTGAAATAGTTTTCGATTTCGGGTATCCTGAGTATGCTGTTGACGGCGACAAGACTGGAATTGAAACCGCAGTCTATCATGTCCATCGCAGGGACTATATCCACATATTCGGATTTATTTGTTACGGTGATAACTTTTTTTGCCCCCATCTTCTTAGCGAGTATGCAGCTGAGTATATTTTCTTCGTCGTCGTTGAGAGCGCTTACAAAAGCATCGCACGAATTTATGCCGGCTTCGGTCATCACTTCTTTTTCCGTAGGGCCGCCGTTAAT
Organism: Lentisphaerae bacterium GWF2_44_16; assembly: GCA_001803225.1. Taxonomy (GTDB): domain Bacteria; phylum Verrucomicrobiota; class Lentisphaeria; order Victivallales; family GWF2-45-14; genus GWF2-44-16. The sequence continues at coordinate 68,722 of MHBF01000074.1, forward strand.
CATTATAAGATTGTACGGAAACCCGTCCAGAAAAGCTTCCGCCCTGGCCCTGTCCTTTTCTATCACCCTGACTTCATAACCTTTGCCGCATAATTCGGAAGCGAGCTTGCGCGCTATTATAGTAGTACCGGCTATGATTACCGTAGATATGGACGAATTGTCAGGGGAAACCCAGTTAATCATAGACATGACTTTATCCCTGGGACCGGCTGCGTATATCCTGTCCCCCTGAACTATGGTCGTGTCGCCGTGCGGGATAATATGCTGCCTGTCTCTGATAATCGCGGAAAAACGAACTGAATTTATCAGGTCCAGTACAGGAAAATCCTTTATCCTGAGTCCGGCAAGAGGAGATGAAGGGCCTATTTCAAATAGAGTCATCAAGGCGTTAGGATTACTGAAAGCAATCTGGTCGAGAATGATTTTGTTGTCCAGTACGTTGACTATCTTATCCACGCATTCCGCGGCCGGGACAAGTATGTGTTTTAATTTCAGGTCTGAAGGCTTGAAGCCGCTTTTTTCCGGGAAAAAATCAACGGAGTTCAGCTTGCAGATGGTATTCCCCGCTCCGAAATGTGAAGCTATCTGACAGGAAAGGATATTCGCGGCCTCGTCTCCGCTGACCGCCACAAGCAGGTCGGCATCCCCCAGTCCGCATTTCCGCAAGGTACTGAGAAGACAGCCGTTGCCGTGGACAGTCATTATATCGTAATTTTCCTTGAGCCTGTCCAGAATATCGTCGGAAAGGTCCACCGCAATTATGTCATGCCTGTCATGAATAAGTATGGACGTAAGATACTGTCCAAGCTCCCCGGCGCCGACAATAATTATCTTCATGTTACTACCCTTTTCATTGCCTTCCGTTAATATTTCTCCGCCAGCTCATGAAAAGTCAGAAGCTTTTATCTGGGAGGAAAGTCAAATTCATACTCGAAAAGGCCCGCTATCTTTTCACAGGCCTCCTTCTCCTTCGCTCCGGAGACTTTGACTGTGACGTCATCCCCGAACTGCAAACCAAGTGCCAGCAGGTTCAATATACTGTTAAGCTCTATCTTTCCTTTTTGAGTAACAATATTAAAAGCATGTCCCTGAAAATCTTCCACGGCTGTAAGTATGGCGCTTGAAGGACGGCAGTGTATTCCTGCCTTGTTTTTTATTTTTACTGTCTTCTCTGTCATAAGTCAATACTTTCGCGTTGAATCGAATACTATACTTATATATCACACAAAATACAAAATTTTCTCTCCATCTTATCATCAAGCTTCTTACAGAGAGACAAGCCGGCGCTCTTCGCCCCTGCCTCTTTCGGAGCGCATTATTCAAAACTGTCTCTTTTGTAACGGCGCGTTTGCGACTACGCCTGCAGGACATTTTTTCGGACATTATTTCGGTCAATTGAAAAAGTAAACGCACGTTTGTCAGATTAAACGCACATCACCTCGGAGAAGTCGTGCATTTAGTTTGACAAACGGATAAAAGAAGGGTGAATTTTTCTTCTTATGGGATAAAATTGACTATTTTTTGTGCGTTTAGTCTGACAAAAAAG
>MHBF01000075.1:0-46357 GCA_001803225.1 Lentisphaerae bacterium GWF2_44_16
ATACTCCACTATAAATTATACTTCACTTGTACTGTGGTGCCTTCTTAACACTCTTGATGTGATTCCTGAAAAATTCCGCAAGGAACGGACTGTTTTCTGGAATTTTGAAAGTGAAGCACTGACTGGAATTGAAAAGGCGACTTCCTTTTTATGCAGCTGCGTAAATAAAAACGGCGAGATGCTATGGGAAGAAAATGAAACCAGCACGGCGAAACACACTATTTGGACGTATATACTTACCTTTAATGTTCTGATGAGGGCCGGAGGAATAGAAAATACAAAGACCGCAAAAAAAATAATGGAATTCCTTCGCAGCAAAAAGACAGCATCAGGGCTTCTCCCTATGAAAGACAAAGGAGAGGAAATTACTGAATGCGCATATAAACAGGCGGATTTTCTGCTTTTCATTCTGCCGTTCATAAAATAAGAGGAGACTGTTATGGCAAAAGAAAACGACAATACAGATCCGGCATATAAAAAAATATATGAAGGCGTTATCGAGGACATAAAAAACGGCAGCGCAGGAAAAATTTCTGTAAATAATGTCGCTGAGAAATACGGCGTAAACAGGAACACCGCCGATAAAGCGATAAACATGCTCGAACAGAACGGCTGGGTCAGAAGAGTTAAAAGAAAAGGGACTTTTCCGGTAGAGCAGAATTCAGGAAAAATCTACTCTATAAATATCCTTTACGATCACGACTCGTTCCAGCATAATTTTCTGAACTCATATCCTTTTGTGCATGTCAAACTGATCGACAGCATTTTCAAGAGTGAATTAATGTCAAGGTGCAATCTGCAAATGCTTTTCATGGATTCCACGGAAAGTGTTGACCGCAGAAGACAGAAGCTTCTTTCGCTCGGAGCAAAAAGCGGACTGGTAATACTTGATCCGCTCTACGGTTTCGATGACATTATGAAAATAATAAAGACAGAACATATTCCATACATCACCTTTACCGATCCTGTTCATGACATCAATACGGTATTTCACAAACACTGGAACGGAACGTCCAAAGCCGTTGAGTACCTGATTAAAGCTTCCGGAAGAAAAAAAATAATGTTCCTGTCCAACGAAAGAAAACAGAAAATAATTAAACCAAGATACGAGGCTTATCTCAACGCTCTGAAAGCGAATGATATTGATTTCAGTGAAGAATTCGCGTTTGACCTGGATGTGAATAATAATGAAAATGTTCAGGAATTGGTATCAATACTGAAGTCAAAAAAATTTGACGGCATATTCGCGTCAAGTTTTATCGTAGGAGAAAAAGTTTATCAGATATTGAAAATACTGGACATAAAAATACCGGAAGAAACAGCGCTGATAGTGTTCCACGACACTCCTTCTCTGAGCAATTCCAGCCCAACGGTAACAGCAGTGAAAGCGCCGCTCGAACTCATCGGAAAAACCATGCTTGAGAAACTGGTTGAAATGATAGATTTCGGCTATCGCGATGACATAAGAATATTATATGAAGATGAATTAATAATCCGCAGCAGCACTTAGTCTGCCGCGAATAAATATGAAAAAGAATGGAGAAGCTTAGTTTTATGGATTCAAAAGTTTATTTTCAAGCAGACGCGCTGACAGAATTTTGCCGGGAAGTTTTTATCCGGCATGGAATGACGGCTGATGACGCCGGAATAACAGCGGATGTTCTGGTAACAGCAGATATGCGCGGGATACCATCTCACGGCATCGGGCGTTTGCAACGCTATGTCAATGGCCTGAAGACAGGGCAGATGAAAGCGAACGCGGAAACAGAAATCATAAGAGATACCCCTGTATCAACGGTAATAAACGCTAACGGCACAATGGGACCGCCCGTCAGCGTGAAAGCAATGGAAAGCGTAATAGAGAAAGCCCGTAACAATGGCGCTTCTTTCGCTTGTGTCTATGAATCCAATCATTTCGGGATAGCAGGATATTACGCGATGATGGCCCTGAAACATGACATGATAGGAATTGCCATGACAAATACAGCGGCACTCGGAGTCCCGACTTTTGGAAGGCAGGTTATGTTCGGCACCAATCCTCTGGCTTTCTGCGCACCGGCAGAGAAGGAAGGCGCCTTCGTCCTTGACATGTCAACAACCGTGGTCTCCCGCGGCAAGATAGAAGTTTACGACCGGGAAGGCAAAGCATTGCCGCATAACTGGGCCGTCGATAAAACCGGAAAGTCCGCGACAGACGCCGGAAAGATCCTTGATGACATGTTTCACCGTTACGGCGGCGGCATACTGCCGCTGGGAGGCTTGGGGGAAATGTTCGGAGGATACAAGGGATACGGTCTTGCGGTAATGGTGGATATCCTCTGTTCTGTATTATGCGGAGCTCCATTCGGCTCGCAAATCAGCGACACAGCCACATCTTCGGCGAGGGTCAGCCACTTTTTCGGCGCAATCAAAATTGATAATTTCAGGAATGCCGGGGAATTCCGAGGGGATATGGATAAGATGCTCAGTCAACTCAGAAACACACCTGCCGCCGAGGGCGAAGAGCAAGTATATTTCGCGGGGCAGAAAGAAATGGAGCATGAGAAAAGCGCAAGAAAGAACGGGATACCTTTATCTCCGTCCACTATTAATAATCTCGGAAAAATAGCCGGAGAGTTGCAGATAGAATTCCCGGCGTCCGTAAACAAAAACAAAGGTGAGTAAATGACATATCTTGAAAATCAATTCGGTCTCAAAGACAAATTGGCGGTAATAACCGGCGGCGGCGGGGCCCTTTGCGGCGCAATCGCCGGAGGATTTCTGAAGGCCGGAGCAAAAATCGTTCTATGGGGACATAAAATGTCAACGCTTGAAGAGAAGAAAAACGAGCTTATTAAGGATGGAGCAAAATCAGAATATATAGAATTATATGAAGTAAATCTTCTTGAAGAGGCACAAATAAATTCTGCATTGGAAGCTACAACAGCATCCATGGGCCACGTGGAAATTCTTCTCAACGGAGTCGGGGGCAGCAGCGTAAGAACCGCGCTGACTGAAACTGACAGCGCCGACTTTGAACGCATCATAAATTTAAATCTGATGGCAGGATGTTTTCTGCCGACTAAATGTTTTGCCTCCTACTGGATAAAAAATAATATCAGGGGAACTGTCTTAAATATCGCATCAATGGCATCTTTCAATCCCCTTTCCGGGGCGTGGGGATATTCCGCGGCAAAAGCCGCTGTAATGAACCAGACCGTGGCACACGCGAGGGAACTGGCTGACTTCGGCATCCGGGTAAACGCCATAGCGCCGGGCTTTTTTCTGGGCAAGCAGAATCGCAAACTGCTTCAAAACGAAGACGGCACACCTACAACACGAGGGCAGAATGTGCTGGCGCATACCCCCGCGCGGCGTTTCGGAAATCCCGAAGAACTATGCGCGGCGGCTATTTTTCTCTGTTCGCCGGGGGCCAGTTTCATAAACGGGGTAACACTGCCTGTCGACGGGGGATACCTCTGTCATAACATCTAAAGCAGGTAGAGTACCTGCACTCCGTGAAAAAACTTTGTTTTTTCCGTACTGCCGCTCAGCTTCGCTTGCGGCAGAAAAGAGAGAAAAAAATAACAATTTTCTATAAGGTCAAATTAATGAAAAAAATCATCAGATACGGAATTGTCGGAACGGGAATAATAGCGGAAGCACACGCAAACGCCTTGCGCTCGGCAGTGAATTCGAAACTGGTCGCGGTCTATGACAAAGATCCGGAACGCGCCGGGAAGTTCGCCCAAAGGCATGGAGGCAAAGTTTACAATAACTACAAAGAGTTCCTTTCTGATAACGAAATCGACGCTGTCTCAATAGCCGTTCCTTCCGGCCTGCATATGGAAACAGCAATACCTGCGGCTGAGGCCGGAAAACATATTCTCTGTGAAAAGCCTCTTGACGTATCTCTGGTAAAAGCACAGGCTATAATAGATGCATGCAGAAAAAATAATGTTCAGCTTTCCGTGGTCTTTCAATTACGCTTCGGCGAGAGTGTGCAGAAAATAAAAAAAGCGTTGGATTTAAAATTATTCGGCCGCATCGTTCTAGTTTCAATGCAGCTGAAATGGTTCAGAACACAGGAGTATTATGACACCGCGAGCTGGCGCGGCACATGGGAACTTGGCGGGGGCGGAGTCTTGATGACCCAGGCCATCCATGACCTTGACCTGATGCTCTATCTCAATGGATTTCCATCCGAAGTCACAGCGTACGCATCGACAATGACACATACCGGAATTGAGGTTGAAGACAATGCCGCGGCTGTTATTCGCTGGCCGGATGGAGCTTTAGGAGTTATTGAAGCAAGTACATCATGCGCGCCGGGCTTTCCGCGCCGCCTGGAAATTTCTGGAGAAAAAGGCTCCGTGATTATGGAAGACGGCAAAATTACGCGATGGAAACTGGCCGCTATATCTGAAAATAATACCGCGGAAACAGCTAAAAACGAGAGTCTTTCCGGCGGCTCAAGCAATCCTTCCGCAATCAGCGCCGGCGGGCACCAACAACAATTTGAAGATCTCTCCGAAGCCATACTGACCGGGAAAAAATTGTTTTTGTCCGGGGAAGATGGCCTGCCTTCTCTCCGTTTTCTCCACGGCATTTATGAATCAGCAAAAAGAGGCATCCCTGTAAAATTCACCGGTTGACCTTTGGATGACACGCGGTATCTTATCCGCTTATAAAAATCAGGAGATGAAATAATGAAACTCGGATTTATAGGCGGAAGCGGTTTATATCAGATCGACGGAATTGAAAAAATTAAAAAGGCCATAGTCAAAACTCCATTCGGAGAGCCTTCAGATGAATTCATCACAGGCAAACTCTCCGGCACGGATGTGGTTTTCCTCCCGCGCCACGGCAAAGGCCATACAATACTGCCGGGCGAATTAAATCATAAGGCCAATATTTTCGCGATGAAAAAACTCGGCGTTACTCATATTTTCAGCATTTCGGCAGTCGGCAGTCTTAAAGAAAAACTCGTTCCCCGCGACGTTGTCATAGTGGACCAGTATTTTGACAGGACGAAAAAATCCTTTGAACATACCTTTTTCGGAAACGGGCTTGTCGGGCATATCGCGTTCGGCCAACCCGTATGCCCGGAAGCGGCAAAAACAGCTTATGAAGCCGCAAAAGTGTCAATAAAGGAAAGCCCGGAAGCAAAAAGATCCAAGGTCCATAACGGCGGGACTTATATCAATATGGAAGGCCCGGCATTTTCAACGAAAGCCGAATCAAACTCCTACAGGTCCCTTGGTTTCGATGTGATAGGCATGACAAATCTGGGTGAGGCAAAACTGGCGCGGGAAGCGGAAATATGCTATTGCACAATCGCGATGGTTACGGATTTCGACTGCTGGCATCCCGATCATGATCACGTAACAGTCGAAATGATTGTAGGCAATCTCATCGCCAATTCCGGCCTGGCTAAAAAAATCATAAAGAAAATAGCGTCAATGTCAGATATGCTTCAGAGAAAATGCCAATGTCCCGATGCCCTGAAATGCGCCATCATCACAAATAAGAACTTCATTCCTTCAAAACTCAAGAGGGATTTGAAACCCATCATAGGCAAATATATCATCTGAAATCGCCAGGTTTTATCAAGTGTCTGAAACTGGACGCCCGATATATCAGTATCGAATAACCGATATTGTCATCGGGCCCCGTATTCCTTAATATACTGCAAAGCTTGGCAAAACGGAGAATTTCGTAAAGCCTGCCCTGCGCCGCCCAATAGGGAGCTCCTTTTTCATTTATGATACGCTTGAAAGCCTCAGGATTTTCTCTTGCCTTCAGCAATACTTTCATTTCAGAAGAAATCTCTTTCAACGCGGCTTCATGCTTTTCGCTCCAGAGAGCAAGTCCCGGATAGGGGGGCTGCATTTGAAGCATGGTAGCACTTATGCAGAATATGCCGTTCTCAAAATCATAATCGAAGATTTCAGTCTGCGGCTGCTCAAGAAAACAGGGAAGCTTTTTCACTCCGAGTTTAAAGCTGTCAATATCAGCCACGCCGAAATAGGAAAGATAAACATTCGCTTCCGGTTTCAAATGATTTTTTGAAAGCCATTCCTTTAAACCATAGAGCCCCTGCCCCCAGTCAAGGGAACTATCCACAAGATGCCTGTATGCCTGACGCGGACCGCCGGCAATCTGATTGAAATACGCGATATAATGAGGCCATATATTCAGATTTTCGGCAATATACCATATTATGAGAATAACAACAAAAATCTTGAGTTTTTTGCAGGAAGTTTTGAACAGGAAAGCGGCAGAACCGCATATAATAAAAATCGGCGGATAGAGCGGCAGAATATGACGATGCCCTATATTCAGCTTACTGCTCACCGCGAAAGAGGCATAAACTATAATAAAGAGCAGAAAAGGAATTATATTATAAAAATAATCGGGAAGCGGCCGCCGCCGTTTCAGTAATTTAAGAAGCAGCAAAGAAAAAACACCCGCAGATAAAATCAGAAAGGGTATCGGATTTTTCACCAGCGCGCAATAGGGGAAAAAATACCTGAAACCGCGTTCGCTGTATTTTCCGTTAATAAAGCCGACACTGGTTTCCGAACGATCGCATACATGAAGAAAACCGAAGAGATACGCTTCCGGCAATATCTTAGTGTCCCTGGCAAAAGCGACAAGCCCGCTTATAATACCGCTGTTAGTTTTCTGAACAAGTTCCCAGTTTTTATCTATCGACGCCCTGCCCTGCGCCTCGTTACTGAGCATCGAAAACCTGAACCCATATGCAGCCCAAAGCAAAACATAAACTCCCAGCGCCATCGCCAGCGACGAAAGTGCCAGAACACGGAATTGCACGTAAGATTTAGAAATACTATGACTGAACTTGAAGAAAACAAGCGGCAATTCCCGTCTAAAAAACAGGCGCACAGCAAACATAATTATAAAAAGAGGAACTATCAGTACTCCCGACATTTTCGATGTCAGGAGGATAAAAACCGAGATTGTTGAAAATAAAATATTCCTGATACTGACTTTGTTAAGAAACTCCCATAAAGCCCAGAGTGAAATTGTAAAACCGAAGGCCACCGCCAGATCTGATGTAACAAGACGCGCGTCTGCCAGCACTGGAGGAGAAAAAGCATAGAGCAGCAACGATATGCATCCTCCCGCTCTGCCAAATATCCGTTTCGAACAGAAGAAAACAGCCAATCCCAGAAGCACACTCATTATCAACATCATTGTCCGAGCCTCTTTAAACATCCTCTCAAAAGGATTTCCGCTCTTATAAAGGAAACTAAAGGCCGTTTTGAACTGGTGATTATCGGCGCTGAACACTCCCATATCAGCAATTTTTATATTTTTATCAAATATCAGCGGAAAGGCAGCCCAGCGTTGAGAAAAATTTCCGTTTTCCGGATTTATGCGGTAGTCATTAAAATTCCAGTAAGAATATCCGCCAGTCAGATGAAGCGGTTCGTCAAAGGTCGGGGATTCGCGGATAAAACTCGTAAACCCGAGCAGAAAATGAAATATCAGAATAGTCAAGACCATCCATACATCATATTTTGCCTTGAAAAATTTATTTAAAAGAAACATAAACCTTATATAATCCGTTTTAGCTATTCAGAGCTGAAAATTAGCCGATTATCAGGTAAATAGCAAATTTTTCATATTTTTTCTGTTTTTTTTTGAATATTAACTTGTTTCCTCTTGATTATACTTATTTTCATGTCATATTCTTACTCATAAGATTGGCGCTTTACATCGCCGGTCCGAAGTTTATGGCATCTGATGTATGATGCCATCGAAATATGTTGCAACGCCATGGACAGATTTTCGATATTAAAAAAAGAGTACCCATGGCGATAGGAAAAAAAGCATGAATATCTATGTCGGCAATCTTGCCTACCAGACCACAGAAGACGAACTCAAAGCAGCATTCCAGGCTTACGGGGATGTAGAATCAGCAAGGGTGATCATGGACAGGGAAACCGGTCGTCCAAAAGGTTTTGCCTTTGTTGAAATGCCCAACCGTGAACAAGCTATGGCTGCTATTGAAGCACTCAATGGCAAGGACCTCGGCGGCAGAAACATTGCAGTAAACGAAGCACGTCCTAAACCTCAGCGTGAAGGCGGCGGCGGCGGAAGAGGCTTCGGCGGCGGCGGCGATCGTCGCGGCGGCAACGGCGGCGGCGGACGTCGTGAATTCGGCGGCGGCGGCAAACGCTTCTAATTTTATTTTAGAGTATGCCACGCGGGAAATCGTTTTTCGGTTTCCCGCGTTTTTTTTGCACTAATTACTCAAAGGAAAGAGGCATTACATCATAGATATGTAATACCCGGCTTGGGTGCCTCCTCAATAATTTTCATTGATAAACTTCATGGCATAATGCGGCGTTAATAATAGGACTTCATCAAAACCGCCGATATCAGGAAAATCTTCCAATGATACTCTCGAATAAAAAAACCATCTCAAGGTTTTGCTTTCGCAAAATCGCTCAATGATGGTTTGGGTATTTTGCCGAAGGCATTGAAATAAAGCACATAACACGGCTCATAGGCCGGGTCGGTGAAAAAGGCCTCTTCCGCAAGATGTCTGGCCGTATCGGAATTTCCTTTTCTGTAAGCATCCTCCCCCTGGACACTGAGACGAAGGGCTTTCATTCTGTCAGCCGGACTGATGACCTTGAAAAGCCTGTATGCGTTTTTGGTGAAACTGTACTCGGGAGGGGCTTCGATATAATAGAACCATTTGCATGAAACAGGCTTGTGGTACATGATATAGGCAGGGGATTTGCGGTTGACTTTGGACGCGGCGGCCATATATCTGTTTGAGTAAATATGGAGCTGGGCTATATAACTGTAACTATAATCATAAAGCAGAAACTCTATCCCGTTGCGCAGACAGAATTTGTTCAGCTCCTCTTCCGTGCCGTGAAACATGATATTGATATAATCTTCAACATATTTTCGTGTTTTTCCAAGTTCGAACTGGGGCTGAAGGAGTATTTTGGCCCCGCAGTAGGCCTTGAGCATTGGAGAAATGGTCATGTCCGCGAGAATGTTTTTGTCCTTCATGTCTGATTTTCTAAACCAGTCGATAAGCCCGGCGCTTTCCTTGAAGGAACCGCCTATGCCGTACTTTCTCGAAAGCATGAATGAAAGCTGGATTTCGGCGGAAAGAAAGAAAAGGACAATGATAACGACAACAAGTTTGGCAGTATATCCATTAAAAGACCTTACACATCTGTAAAGAACAAGAGGCAGAGCGACTGAAAGAAAAAGCACACAGAAAACATGATAGCGCACAATATATATGAACGCGATAAAATAAACTGTTGTCATGAAAAGAGGAAAAAATGAAGCGCCCAGTCCGCGACGAATGTTTTTTCTCACAAGCGGGGCAAAAACAGACGCGGCAAGAAGAAGCGCAAGCGCGATAAGGGGGTAAGGAATAAAATATTTAGTTTCCTGCCAGGTATATTTGTTGACTGAATGCATGGAGGGAGTCCAAAGCATTCTGGCGTCGAAATTGAGTTTTTCGGGGTCAAGCGGCTTGACGTTCCAGTACTTTATTTTTGCTTTCATCAGCTCGGCGAAATGGCTGTAATTGCCGGAATAGGAATTAAATTTCAGAGTGGTGTACCATGCGCCGCAGAGAAAAACGAGTGAAATAACAAATACCGTCAATCTCCTGAAATAAGCGCCTTTTCCGAAAAAGTAGATCGACAGTATAAGAGGAAGAAGGATAATAATCAGAGGAGAGCATAAGAGCCGGTGCGTCTGATGGTACGGCACAAACAATCCGGCCATGACAACGGCAATAAAAATGACTGTCCAGGCATTCCGCCTTTTGACATTTATAACGGCGCCGCAGAGGAGCCGCACTATCTCGAAAACGGCCCATAGCCCGAAGCATATCTGACATATATCCCATGTGGCGACCGCAAGAAAAACCGTCATTCCAAGCAATATGAGCTTGAGAGGGGATGAACGCCTGAACGCCCAATACGCCAACATGAAAGAAGCAGTTATAAGCGGCAGGCAGAATTCGCCCCTGACGAGGTCCTGCGCGGTATAACGGGCAATGGCGGCAGGTGAAAACGCATGGAGCATGGCTCCGATAATCGCGAAATACCAGGGACAGCGGACTATGATGAGCCATAGGAAAATAAAGCCCGCCGTAAGACTTGTCCAGAGCCGTATCTGAAACCTTATCCAGTTCGTAAAATCAGGGTCATCCTCATACAGGCTTGTCGTACCCGAAGGAGTAAAAAACATTTTTTTCAACTTGTAGCCGTAAGCAAGAAAATACTCAAGTCCCAGGGACATCTGTCCGGCTACGGGAATATCATCCATCCCCAGAAGAGACTTGTCACAGCCGGCAATTGATTTGCCTTTGGCAAGATCATGGGTGTATGAATACATTATGGCGCTTTCGATGGTGAACGGGACAAAATTATCCCTGAGAAACGGATTGAATCTGTTAAGTATGCCGGAAAGCGGGACCGGTTTATCGCCTATGGCCGCCGCTATGCTATCGGCTTCCCCGTTATAGTGCCATGTGCGGGCGAAAAACGCACAGAGCACGGAAAAAAGAAATAGTGTAAAAATCAGAAAAGGATGAAGTTTTTTCAGGTTCGGGTATTTCATCAGAACTCTTTACGTAAATGAGATGGTTGTATGTTCATTTCCTCCCGGTATTTGGCCACAGTCCGCCGTGCTACGGAAAAGCCCTGCTCTTTCAGGAGATGGGATATTTTTTCATCGGAAAGCGGTTTGGATGAATCCTCTTTTATAATCATATCACGGATTTTTTCCTTAACGCTTTTGGAGGAAAGCTCTTCGCCGTTCGCGGCTTGATATCCGCCGGAAAAGAAAAATTTGAATTCAAAAAGGCCCATAGGGGTCGTAATATATTTATTGGCAATCGCCCGGCTTATCGTGGTTTCATGCAAATCGAGTTTGTCGGCTACCTGCTGCATGGTCATAGGTTTAAGGTATTCAATGCCCTTTTCCAGGAACTCATGCTGCTGGGCGACTATGATTTCGGCAATTCTCCTGATAGTGCTCTGGCGGTGTTCAAGGCTCTTTATGAGCATTTTGCCGTTCAGGAGTTTTTCTTTGATATAACTTCTGGTTTCTTCCGGAGTCTTCGGGTCCTCAAGAAGCTTCAGATAGAGCTGAGATATCCTGAGACGCGGAAACTGGTCATCGTTTGAAAGTATGTTAAAATTACCGCTTTCATCTTTTTCCACAGTCATTTCAGGTATGACGAAAACAGGGTTTTCAGGGGAAACTGCTGAACCCGGATAAGGATTGAGAAGACGGAGTTCTTCAAGCATAGCGTGAAGCTCTTCCAAACTTATTTTCAGGCGCTTTGCCACTTGCGGAAGATGGTTGCGGGCAATATCATCAAGATGCTCTCTGACAAGTTTCATCATACATGGATTGTCCCGGCCCCGGCGCTTCAGCTGGAGTGAAAGACATTCCTTCAGGTCCCTGGCCCCGATACCCGGAGGATCAAATGCCTGAACAAAGGCGAGCGCCTTTTCCACCTCTCCAAGTTCCACGCCCGTAGTAGTTGCTATGTCAGCGATATGCGTCCTGAGATAGCCGTTGTCGTCAATGCTTCCTATTATTTCTTCGGCTATCCTGGCCATACGGGGGTCGAGTTCTGAAAATCTCAATTGCTCAAGCATCTGCTCCTGCAATGAAGACTCTTCCGTCAGCGAATCAAAGAGATACTGTCTCTTCTCCTCGTCTTCTTCCGAATAAGAACGTCTGCTGTGAGTGGGCGGAAGATAATCCTGCCACGCGTCAGCGTACTGCATCAGTTCAGTAAGCTCTTCTTCGCTGCCGCCGGAAGTTTCGGCTTTGTTTTCCTCCCTCAAAGCGCCAGTGGCGGAAATATCCGAAATCAAATCTCCGGCAAGTTCCTCTGCCGCCGCCTTTTCCTGTTCCAGCACAGGATTATCGGCCAATTCCTGCGTGATTTTTTCCTGAAGCTGGAGAAGAGGAGTGACAAGTATTTCCAGAGACTGTATCTGCTGGGGAGCAAGTATCTGCTCCTGCTTTAATTCCTGAGATTGTGAAAGATTGTATTCAGCCATATACCCCTAATTATGTATCAGTGACATTAATATAAATTGTAGTATTTACAATATTGCCTCAAGCCTGTATAATAAAATAAGGAATCGATATTTTTCGAAAAATTAATTGAAGACGCGTTTCAAAAAAGTGAACGGAGAAAATAAAATGGCATCGGGAATAAGCATTCTCGGGAGCGGAAGCCTGGGAAATTCTATTTTAATACACAACGCGGAGAACGGCATACTGGTTGATGCCGGTTTCAGCCGCAAGGAGATATTGAACAGGTTAAACTTGTTACAGATAGAGCCATCCATAATAAAGGCGCTCCTCATAACACATGAACATGAAGATCACGTGAGGGGTTCGCGTATCCTTGCGGACCACCTCGGAATTTCCACCTACCTCACAGACGAAACATTCAGATACCTCCGGAGTTCAAACAAAATAGGAGAGAAAAAAGTCCTATTCGACCCGGGCAGTCCATTCCAGATTGAAGGGTTTAATATTGAACCGTTTACGGTCCAACACGACGCGCTTCAGACAGTAGGCTTCATCATCGGGACGGGCGATCATAAAATAGGCATCGCGACAGACCTCGGGCACTTGAACAGACTCGCCATACAGAGGCTTCGAGGATGTGACGCCATAGTACTGGAGTGCAATTACGATACAAGCATGCTGCGTGATTCAGAACGCCCGTTTTTTATAAAAAAACGCATAATGGGAAGACACGGGCATTTGAACAATGAGGACGCCATCAATGCTTTCGATGAAATAATAACAGAAAAAACACGCTTTATTTTTCTCGCCCACATCAGTCTGGAATGCAATAGTTATGAACTTGTGAGAAATTTAGCGCTTGAGAAATTGAAGATAATGCAACGGACTGATATATTACTAAACGTTATAGAACAGTCCCGACCTCTCAATACGGTCTGGATTTAGCATAGTAGAACTCAAGAGGCTGAAATGGCAGACGAAGATACAGTACCACAAAACAAGGAAAACAGTACAGGCGGCGAAACAACCCCTGAAGCGGGAATAAAAGCCCAGACAGAAGAGTCACGGTCAGTTGAAAATCCGGAAAATACCGCTCCATCAGAAAGCACAGAAAAAAATCCGGCAGACGCGGAAAACGCCGCTTCATCAGAAGGTACAGAGGAAAATCCGCCCCCTCCTCAGCCTGAAGCTGACGGCAACGCAGTACCAAAGGAAAAACGCGTTCTCAAAATATCATGCCACAAGTGCCAGCAGAAACTTGATGTAACTTCCCTTGAACCGTTTTCACATTTTGCCTGTCCTTCCTGCGAAACAGACATGATAGTGCCGAAATGGTTTGACAACTATCTGCTCGAAGAAACAGGCGGAGCAGGCGGCATGGCCACCGTTTACAGAGCGCTTGACCTGGCCCTGGACCGCGAAGTAGCCATCAAAATACTTAACCCGGAAGTGGCCAGCCAAAAGGAAAGAAGCGAACTGTTCCTCCATGAGGCCCGGACCGCGGCGACAATCAACCATTACGCGGTCATCCCTATTTATACATGCGGTGAATTTGAAAACCAGCCTTACATGCTGATGCAGTACATGAGCAACGGCTCTCTCGAACAAAAAATAAAATCCCCGCATTATCCCCTCCCCATAAAAGATGTGGTAAGATGGATACGCGATACAGCCGAAGGCCTCGATAACGCTAAACGGCACGGAATAATCCACCATGACATCAAGCCCGGCAACATAATGCTCGACAACGAAGGCAACGCTAAAATAGGCGACTTCGGTATCGCTCAGGCCATAAATGATTACAGAACAAATAAAATTTTTGAAATAACAAAATCATGGGTCAGCCCTCACTATGTAAGCCCTGAAAAAATCCTCAACGGCAAAGAGGATTACCTTGGCGACATATACAGCCTCGGCGCGACTTTCTACCATCTTATCACCGGTTCAACGCCTTTCGACCATGATGATATAAATGAACTGATAAGAATGAGGCTCCACAAAGACCCGGTCCCGCCAATCCAGAAACGCAAGGACATCCCTCCCGAAATATCACAGCTCATAGAATCCATGATGAACAGGGAGCCCGACAAAAGACCCGGATACAGAGATATAATAAAAACACTCAATACATTGATAAAAACACTTACATCCAACGCAAAAGAAAAATCAATGTACAAAACGTCCAGAACAATTTCAGTAACAAAGTCAGCGATAGAGAAAAGCCAGAAACAGCTTGCGGAAGTCAGAAAAGAAGTCAAGAAAAAGAAGCAGATATCCATATTCATTTACATAGCCGCCCCTCTTCTCCTCCTTCTCGCAGCCGGAACGTTTGCCGCATGGTACTTCAAGCCTTTCGGCATTTTTTCTTCAGAAAGCTCCATGGATATCCCCGAAGATCTCATGCCGGAAGTTACCTTGGCATTCTCCGTAGCCAATGTATCCAAAGCCGAGGAACTCTCCCGTAAATCACTTGAAGACAATGATGAAAGCCTCATCACAAGGGAGCAGGCCGCTCTTCAACTCGCCCTTTCAAATTTCCTGAACAACAACAAACACGCCAGAGAAAACTGTTCGTATATCATCGACAAGCTCATGGAAATTGAAATTCCCGAAACAGCCCCCTCCATAGCGCTGCTCAGATTTCTTGAACGACCGGAGATATCACCGGAAGCATTGTCTCTTCGCCTTTCAGACGAAGGCCCCCTCCTTCTTGTCGGCAAACTGACCGTCTTCCTGAGAAATATGTATGACAAGGCCCCTCAGGAAAAAATAATGTTTTCTGTCAGTCTTTATGAAGAGGCCTCCTCTTTATATCCCGACAAATACTGGGGCAATGTATGGAAAAAAAGACTTGACACATGGAAAAAATGGCTGACACATAAAGAAGGTAATCCCGACTTGCTGGAGCCTCTCATATCCGGCAAAGCAAAAAAAACAGCAGGAAGTGAAAAAGAAACCGCCCTGAAACCCAAATCTTCCGTTCCCGGAAAACAAAACACGCCAAACGTGAAAAATCTGAAACCCGAACTTACCTTGAACTGGCTTGCGCCAGCAAGAACTTTTGCGGCATTGCGTCCAAGACCTGCCGACTATTCGATGAAACAGGAATACCTGCCTCCATATCTGCAATCCCTCACTCGGGAACAACAACAGATAGAAGAGGCAAGGGCCCGGAGAATCATCTCAATGAAAGCGGACCTTCTGAAAAAAATAAGCAGAATACCCTACGAAGGAAAAAATCTCGAACTGAAAAACGGCACGGTTTTTGCCAGCGGTTCTATCAGCGGCAACGCGAATATTCTGATACTCAAAGCCAGTGACGGAAAACACTTCAGATTGAAATGGTCAGACATTACGTTCAAAACGTTAAGTGAAATATTTGCTTACTATCTCCAAATAAGGGAAGACGCGTTGAAATCAGGTCTCATATCAGGTACATCGGAAAAAAGCACGATCGCGCAAGGCTATCTGAGCCTTGCTATACTTTGCGACTGGTATGGCTATCTTGAGGAAACCATCAACTTCGCCAGAAAAGCATCTGAAGTGGACCCCTCTGTTAAAAACGACATTGAAAAATACATTCTAAAATAAGGTAAAAGCAGGTTAAAAATATGAAAATCGCAAGAAAATTCATGCTCTATGTGGGCGGAATAGCTACACTGATCACCCTCCTTTCTCTGTTCTTCATATCTTTCAGCCTCAACTCAATCCTCTACGAGCTTGAAGAGCAAAAAGCCAACGAAAAAAATCAAAACCTCTATCAGATAGTCGAAAAACAAATAAACGGAATGACCCTTGCCACCGGCTTTATGGCGGCTTTCGGCCTGCTTATATTCTTCATTCAGCTCATTTACATATCAAGAAGAATCGTGGCGCCCCTTAACAAAGCTGTCGATTTCTCGAACAACCTCGCCAAGGGAGACTTCAACGCAAAACTCCCGAAAGGCGCTTACACCGATGAAATAGGCGAACTTATAAAATCTCTCAATTTTATGAGAGACAGACTCCAGAACTCCATCATCAAACTCCAGAAAAGTCACATGCGGGAAACTATCGCCAGAAAGGACGCCGAGTCAGCAAATAATCTCAAATCAGATTTTCTCGCCAACATGTCCCTTGAACTTCGCAACCCGTTGAATTCAATAATAGGTTTCTCAAGTCTGATAATGAAAGACATAGGCAAAGGCCGCTATGACGATAGCCTCCAGCAGAAAGTTTCAACTATCCACGAAAGTGCCGAGGCCCTTAACGGCCTTATATCCAATCTCCTCGAATTGTCAAAGCTGGATTCTTCCGAAACATCCATAAGCATATCGAAGTTTGAAACCGCCGCATTAATGAGAGAGCTCATAAATACAAATATCGCTGCCGCTGAAGATAAAAACATCTCCATTGAAAACCACTTTTCATCAGACGCTCCTCAAAATATAATCTGCGACAGGGATATACTTTTCCAGATACTCAATGTATTGATATCCACAATGATAAATTATTCCAACATCGGCAATTCCGTTTCTTTCGGATGCAAATCCAGCGGCACAAAAATAGTCTTCTGGCTGAGAACATATTCCTCCTGGCAGTCTATCCCGCTCTCCTCCATATATAATAAATATGTAAATGAGAAAACCGAACAGCTCCCCGTGGGAATAGGTGCCGTGCTTCTCAACCTTACCATAGCGAAAACAAACACCACACTATTGGGCGCCGAACTTAAAACCGAGACCGAAAAGGATTCTCATTCGCTTTTCACCATCACATTCAACAAAGACGATTTGCTTCCACAGGAAGAGGAGGAAACCTCCACTATTCATACGGCCACCAATATAAAGGACAGGCTTACTTCAAATAAGGAATTCAAGACAGAAACGTCCAAGTTCAGGGTTATAGCCCCTGCCCCCAAAAGATCATTATCAATACTCCTCACCGAAGACAATGAAGCGAGTAGAATGCTTATTGAGCTTACATTGAAAGGTCTTAACTGCACACTGGAATGCGCGGAGGATGGCATCGTCTGTATGGAGAAACTCTCAAAGAAAAAGTTTGACCTCCTGCTTCTGGATCTCCAGATGCCCAATATGGACGGGTTTACCGTAATAGAAAAATTGAGAAAAGACAGAAATTTCGACAATATGCCCATTATAGTCATTTCAGCCTATCTTGAAAACAGTGACAAAAATAAACTCATCCAGGCCGGCGCGACCGACTGTATAATAAAGCCCATAAACATTGATGAACTGCTCAATACTATTAAACGCCTGGCAGCCTCCTGAACAAAATTCAATCTTTTTTCACTTCAGGACTAAATTTCCTGCCATTTCTGCCGATATGTGGGGATATACGGGGTGGAGGGCTCTTAATCAAGTCTTTCACAATGCAATTAGTCGCGATTAATTGCATTGTGCCGTATTGTTGTTTTGAAAACCAGCTCAAATTGCCTGAGCTTTTTAATATTTACTTTTTCCTATTCTTTCTTCTAGGAATACCCGGTATCTCCCTTCCGGGTATTCTCTTGTAAAAATTCAGCCATCCAGACCTTTCTTCTGTCATCTATTCAAGAAGCAGAGCTTCCGTCAAGCTTCGTTTTATTCATATATGGAAGGCAAAGAAAAACTGAAATATCGACTATCAGGTGTCCCGCGACCATCGGGATTATCCCCTGCGGCAAGACCAGAAGACATAAAAAATATGCGATGAAGAATGTCCCTATGCATGCGTTAAGTGATTTGTACGCGCAATGCGCCGCAGCAAAAAGGGCCGCCGCGATGAAAGCTGACAATGGGTTTATACCGATATAGAGGAGCGGAAGAAAGAAAAATCCGTCCTCTCCTGGGATAAGAAGTATCTGCCATGGATTCCGTTTCACCTCGGCTTTTATCTTCATCAAGGCTATTGAAGCGTTCTGCTCATCTTCCTCCAGCTTATCGTCATAGGATTTTGAAAAGTAAGAAAGGAGGATATTACCGCCGAACCACAGCCCCGCCAAAAGAGCGGTGAAGAGGAGGTAATAGACTATCACAAGCGGTTTAAACTCGTTTTTCTCTGTCAGCAGATGAAAAATGAGAAAAAGCAATCCAGCTATCTTTCCGGGAATTATCAGCTTATGCAGTAAACGACGCACGAGAACTTATACCTGTTTTCCAAGTGTGCCCACAACGAACAAAGCAATCAGACAAAGCAGGGACATCAGGGAAATAGCGATATTAACATATCCCAGCACAATTCCCGCCATCGCGAACCCTTTTCCGGAAGCCTCGCCTTTCTTTATGCGGTTGAGCGCGATATGACCGCATATTACAGCAGGTACGGAAAGAAAAAACATCAGACAAAATATGTAACTCAGAATTCCAAGCACCATGCTGACGATGGCCAGCGTAGCGCTTCCCGCGACAATCTGTTTATTTTCTTCCATGAACATTCTCCTCTTTTAAAACTTAATCTAAGATAGCTTACACCTTATTACAAGCACATTTTCCTGAATTTGAACATGATGGACTATCTACGTTCCAGAAAAAGTACGTATGTGAAAAATCCTGATACTATTTTTCCCCCAGCTTGATTAATCAGATTTTCATGCTAGTGTCAATTATTGATTTTGATTGATGAAGAACTCCGTGTAAGCCGGAGGCGGTCGCGCCACTGTAAAACCCGTCGCGTAGGGTAAAAGCCAGACCTTCATCAAAATGAATTATGCTATGATGTCTCCGCGTCAGGGACTGGCTGAAAAATCTAAGATTTACTGCCGATGTTCCCGCAAAGGACATCGGCTTTTTTATTTGAATTTTTGTTTTGAAATTTATGTGAAGAACTCCGTGCAAGCCGGAGGCGGTCGCGCCACTGTGAAACCCGTCGCGTCGGGTGAAGCCAGACCTTCACTGGAAAACTGGAATAATGCCCTCCGCGTCAGAGGTAAAAAGTGATATCTGCAGCCACTTCGATATCCTCCTGACGGAGAGTAATTAGTCTAAAGGAGTTGATGTCTGTGGAATTCTTGAAAAATGGCTTTTTAATTGCGCTGGTCGGCCTGCTCTCTTTTTCTGCTTTGGGCGAAAACAAAAAAGACGATATCAGGATAGTATCCCTTTCGCCCTCTCTTACTGAAATTATCTTCAAACTCGAAAAAGGCAGCGCAATGGCAGGACGCTCCTCTGCCTGTGATTACCCCGCGGAAATCAAAAAAATTCCGATAGCCGGAAAATATGGGGCACCCTTTCTGGAAACCCTTGTCCATCTGAAGGCGGATATAGTCGTCGCCTCATCTCTGATGGATATTTCAACGGAAAAATCTATCCAGTCGCTCGGAATAAAATTCCAGATGCTTCCGACCAAGGACATCAATGACTACTTCAAAGCCGTTGAGAGCCTCGGCGAAATACTCAACTGCAAAGAACAGGCCGCCCTTGAAATAGCGAGAGTCAAAACCGGACTTGCCGGATTTCAATCTGCCCTTAATGAAATTCCGGAAACTGAAAAACCTCTCGTTTATCTTGAGCTCTGGAACAGTCCCATGATGACCGTAGGCAAGAAGTCTTTTATCAATGACTACATTGCGTATGCGGGCGGAAAGAATATTGGGGCCTCTGTAGAAAAAGAATATTTCGCGTGTTCAGAGGAATGGGTTATTTCCTCAAATCCTCAGATTATAATAGCTCCCTCTATGGGGAAAAGTTGTGCAGCTGAAATACGAGGAAGAAAATGCTGGATTAATGTCCCGGCTGTCAAGTATGACAGAATTTATGTCGACCTGAACAGCAATCTTATATTCCGCCTTGGCCCGAGAATGCTTGAAGGCATTGAACTGCTAAAAAGCTGTATCCAGGCAGGTAAAGGAACGAATACTGAAAGTAATTCACTTAAGAGCAAAGTTCCGTAAATTCGTGTTTTATGTTTTAATCCTTGTTTTTATAACACTGAAATAGAAAGAAAATATTTGATGAGAAAAAGCTGGAAAACTGCTGACGTACTGCTCAGATTAACGACTAATATTTTCACGATGGTCGAGCTGCTTGTGGTGATTGGGATAATTATCATTCTGGCGGGGCTTCTGCTTGCCGGAGTAAATCGGGCGCGCGAACTTGGCAAGAGGACATCCTGCGCGAATAACCTGAAACAGCTCACACTGGCAAACAGCCAATACGCCTCAACCCATCAGGCATACTGTCCGGGACGCTCAGGGGGATATTACACCGGCCAGCACTGGCATGGAAACAGAACAGACAGCAGTTTGCCGTGGAATCCCTCACAGGGTTTGCTTGTAGAATATCTTGGTGTTTCAGGGGCCATAAAAAGATGTCCATCCACAGCCATGCTCGTAGTCACAAGCACCAGCAATACCAAAAATCTTGGTTCAGGGGGGTACGGATACAATTTCACCGGAGTAGGCAGCCTCGGTTATCTGAATGGATATGGCGCATGGGAGAGCGGCATGAAACCGGAAAAAATAGAAGAACCATCGCGTTGTTTAATGTTCGGCGATGTCGCTCACCTTCTCAATGGGGAACTTGTCGAAGCTGACGAGATGATGGCCCCCTACTCGATTTACGGGGCTACCGCGGACAAGCTGAAAACAAAAAAGCCTACGACTACAGCCAATTACGCAAAACTCCATTTCAGACACAACCAGGCTGTTAATGTCTCATGGGTTGACGGTCACCTGAGCATAGAAAAAGTTACCTACTCAAACGCGGAGGCTGATGACACTGAAAGAGCTGTGCGCAATCTCGGTTTCTTCGGCACTCCTGACAACAGCCTCTATGATCCCTGGAAAGACGATATCCCAGAAGAATAAAATAGGAGTTTCATTATGACTAAAATGAGAAAAACATTTCTGAATATAGCCTGCAAAATAAATGAAAAACGGCAGTTTCAGAAAAATATCTCGACAAAAAAGGAACGCCATTCACGCATTCTTAAAATATCTATTACCGTTTTACTTACAGCGCTAATAATATCTGTCGGAATTTATATATCGAAAGACCTGCTCATTAAGAAAAGAGCGGCTCTTCCGCTCCATGCGCCTAAGTGGACGGAACTTGACACCGCCTCAAGAGAATATTCCCAGGCGACTCAACTCGTTGATGATATGATCATCCTGATGAGACAGAAAGGAACTGACGGACTCAAGGAAATATGGAGCGCTCATTCATCTCCCGAGAATATATCGCATTCAGAAAAAACACTTTCTCTCTACAAAGGCGAAGAACTCATCATTCAATCCGTCAGGGAAAAAGCCGATGCCTCAAAAAAATTCGCCCTCATCTGCAAATCCCCGAACAATGGACACCGCCTTAAAATTTCATTTTGTAAAGAAAACGGTATTGTCAAACTTTCCGGCGCAGACATGATACCGTGATATCTGAAAACAGAGTTCGTGACATTTTTTCTGATTATTTATCTGTTCAGATTGTAAGTTGAAAATAAATGTTAAAAGTATAGCTTTAATGTGAGAAAAGGGCATCATGGAGAATTCAGAAAATAAAATCAGTGCGTTCTGCATCGCCGGAACAAGTTCAGGCGATGGTAAAACAACCGTTACCCTGGCCCTTCTGCGCGCTCTTTACCGCCGGGGGCTGGCCCCTCAGCCTTTTAAGTGCGGGCCAGACTACATAGACCCTTCATTTCATAATATCGCGTCTAAAAAACGTTCCCGAAATCTGGATTGCTGGATGATGGGAAAGCAAGAAGTCAAAACCTCTTTTGCCAGTGCCGTCCAGAACGCAGGTTCTGCGCTTGTTGAAGGTGTCATGGGACTCTTTGATGGGGCAAATCCCGTTTCACTTACAGGCAGTACGGCGGAAACCGCGGCACTTCTTGAAATACCCGTTATTCTCGTTGTCAACTGCCGGGGAATGGCCGGGAGCATAGCGGCCATTGTAAAAGGATATTCCGAATACTGCCATGACATAAAGGTAATCGGCGTAATCGCCAATCAGACCGGTTCAGACGCTCACGCCGAAATACTTCGCGAAGCATTAAAAGCTTCCGGCATGCCGCCACTGCTGGGCTGCCTGCCGCGCAATGAAAAATGGAAATTGCCGGAAAGGCATCTCGGGCTCCTTCCCTTCACAGAAAATTCAAAATCAGAGGCATGGTTTGACGAACTTGCCGATGCCGCTGAAAAATATATCGACATCGACCAAATTATGGAAATCAGTAAAATTACGCGTCCGTCTGTCCCCGTCAGGAAATGTCCCTCAATTTCAGGACGCCTCGCAATTGCCGATGATGAGGCTTTTCACTTCTACTATGAGGACAATCTCGATATTCTCAGAGCAAACGGCATTGAGCTTGTGAAATTTTCCCCTTTGCATGACACCGCCCTGCCCGCGGAAATCGGAGGCATATATATTGGCGGCGGCTTCCCTGAGGTTTTTGCGGAACAGCTTGAAAAAAACTCGGATATGCGCCAGGCAGTAAAAGAATTCGCATCCGGCGGCGGAATAGTCTATGCCGAATGCGGCGGCTACATGTATCTCTCATCCTCTATCCGCGATAACGGCAGAGAATACGAAATGTGCGATCTGATACCAGCCAAAATACGCATGGGAGAAAAACTCCGCTCGCTGGGATATCGCGAAGTCAGAAGCCTCTCTGACACTTTTCTCGGCCCTTCAGGGACCCTGATAAGAGGCCATGAATTTCACTGGTCCGCTGAAGAATTCGACAATAAGCCCCAAGCTTTATGGCTTGCCTCCGACGCAAATAAAAAAGCGCCTGCTTATGAGTGCGGTTATCACAATGGGAATATATGCGCAAGTTATATTCACCTGCACTGGGCGTCCTGTCCTGAAGCCGCCGCGAATTTTGCCGAAGCAATCATAAAACAATATCCCATCGGCAGAAAATAAAAAATACAGATGAAGAAAAGTTGACAAGCTTTCCTTCTTATCCGATATTAACACCATGAACAACAATAATAAAATCAAGACATGGGCGCCGGATAAACTCCTCTTTCCTCCGTTTAAACATCTGGCTATAGTAGATTATCCGCCGTTCTGCGAAGGCGATTACCATGCGCATGACATATTCCAAGTACTTTTCGTTGTTTCCGGCACTTTTTATCTGCTTGGGCCCCGAGATAAAAAGCTTGGCGTGAATTCCGGGGAGTTTCTGATAATCCCTCCCGGGAAAACTCATTCATGGAGAATAGAAAAAAACAGATGTAAAGCTGTTCAGGTTATACACAATTCCATGCTGCCTGAGACATACGGAGATCTTTCAATACTCTTCGGAAATCTCAATTCCGACTGCCGGAAAATCAGGATAGGAAAAACTGAAACCGACGCCATCGCCAAACGGCTGAAAAGTGAAGCCGCAAAATCGCGTCCCGCCGACTCCATGATGATATTCATTTTTCTCATGGAAATTTTCTCAATGGCCTTGAGGATTTTCGCCCAAAATGAAAAAAACCGCTCACTTGGCACAAAACCGGAAACAGCTCTCAAAAAAGCTCTGGATTACATACAGAAACATTACCGTGAGAAAATCACACTTGAAGAACTCGCCAAGATATCCTGCCTCGGTATCAGCCGTTTCTCTGAAATATTCAGAGCGCATACAGGCGAAGCGCCGATAAATTATGCAAACAAGCTCAGGATGGAAAAAGCCAAAGCGCTTCTTCAATATTCCCATATGACAGTAGGACAAATATCTGAATATCTCGGATTTGAGTCCATACATTACTTCAGCAGGGCGTTCAAAAAGTATTCCGGCACAAGTCCATCCGAATCCAGGCCCGCAAAAATAAAATCGTAAGATTGTGCAAATCATTCGTAATCCATGCTAAAGACATTCCTCCGCTGATGCGCTATAATTTTCTCATAGTCAAAAAGAGGAGTTATACTATGGACGCAAAAACAGTAAAAGAATTCGCGAAGGAATGCGGCGCTGATATTGTCGGAATAGCCAATATCGAAAGATTCGAAGGCGCGCCCAAACAGTTCGATCCGAGATATATAATGCCGGAAGCAAAATCAATGGTGGTTCTGGGCTTTCGTATTTTCAGGGGTCTTTTGAGAGGGATTGAGGAAGGGACGCTTTTTGCCAACTATTCCTCAATGGGATACGCGGGAATAAATAAGGTGCAGATGCCGACTGTCCTCTGGAATTTCACAAAGATTTTCGAGGATGAAGGTTATGAAGCGTTACCTTTCCATAATGATTTTCCATGGAACGCCATATCCACTGCCACCGGAAAGATGAAAGAAAATTGGAGCAGGCCTGTTTCCCCGGATAAACCGGCGCCGGACGTATTCATACACATGCGCATAGCCGCTTTCTGCGCGGGACTCGGCGAAATCGGCTACAGTAAAGTTTTTCTGACCCCGGAATTCGGTCCGCGCGTCAGATTCGGATGCGTTCTTACGGAAGCCCCTCTTGACCCTGACCCGTTATATGAAGGCCCTCCCCTTTGCGATAAATGTATGGCCTGCGTCAAGGCTTGTAGCGGAAATGCCATAAGCGCCACTGAAACAGTCAAAGTCAAAATAGCCGGACGTGATGTGGAATGGGGCAAACTTGACGAACACAAATGCTCTATCGCGTTTCAGGGCGGGAAAAATGATGTGGCTCCTGACGGCGAAGAATTGAAATATGCTCAATATGACGCAAAACCCAATGAATACAATCCTTTCATTGCAAGCCCCGGCCCATTATATGGATACGGAAGGGCTATCGAAGGCGGCAGAGGTTGCGTGAGAGCATGCATGATACATCTGGAACAGCAGGGGAAACTCAAGAATAAATTCAAGATGCCTTTTCGCAGACGCAAACCGTGGAAAATGGAAATCGAATAGTCCTTTCGAGAGGAGGAAAAAGGAAAACGGTCTTCAGACCGTTTTCCGTCTGACTTCGAGTACCGCTATTTTGGTGGAATGGTTGAACGGAGCTGGATCAGTAATTTGCTTGGCGGAATATTCATTTGAATAACCCACAAGATCTTTCGGGACAGGGATTATCTCCGTTATTTTCAAATACCCGTCCGAGGCAAGCCCCTCAAGGGTACGCATGTATTCCACTCCGCTTACATAAAGAGCATTGTTTATCACAACCAGATAACCGCCGTCATTGATGAGAGGGCGGACTTTATTAATCATTCTGGCGCTGTTATTCACCATATCCACAACGCATTCCCGATTTACGGCAAAGAACGGCGGGTCAAGAAAAACACAATCAAAACGTTCATTTTTCTTTTTAAAATGACTTATCTGCCGCCAGAAATCACCGGCAAGAAAATCTTTATCCGAGAAAGAAAACCCGTTCATCTCACAGGATTTTTTTGCCAGCTCCAGAAATTTTTTATTTCTGTCAAGCTGCACTACCCGGGCCGCTCCGCCAGCCATTGCGGCAACTCCCAGGCTCCCGGTGTACGCAAAGGTGTTCAAAACTGTTTTTCCTCTCATATTCTCCATCGCCCATGTACGCAAATTCCGCGTATCCAGATAAAAACTGGCGTCACGATTCATCCACAAGTTAATCGCATACCGGATATTATTCTCTACTATCGCCATGGAGGAAGACACGATACCTGAAATTACTCTGCCATTTCGTTCTTCAGTTATTTCGCTGTCGCGGATTTTCAACATTACAGTCTTTATCCACGGAAGCAGTTTCTGTATGAGAGTCAGAGTCTCATCAACAGCACCCGCGGCATTTTCCGCCGGTTTCGCATAGTTGTATATAATCGCAGTCTCCGCATAAACATCGACAAGCAGATGCGGATTCCCTTCCGAGAATCCATTGAACAAGCGAAACGCGGTCTCATGACCGGGATCAAACAGATGCGTCCGGGACGCTATTGCCTTTTCGAGTAAGGCGCTCGTAGATTCTTCAGCTGTAATTATTGTCTTTCTTTTAAATTCTTTGCACGAAGGTAAACAGAAGTCCTTTTGCGCTTTTTACAATAGCCGCTCAGGTATTTGTTGAAAGAAAGCGTAATGTTAGAGAGACAGAGACTCAATACCACCATTCACATAGCTTCTTAGGGTACATGCTGAGACAATCCTATCCCGCATGCGCGCCTATCCTTGAAATAATTACGACAGGATATTTTTTCAGTTTTTCAGAATTGAATTTTTCAGTATCATCAACATTTATAATCCTATAATCGCTTCCGATGAATTTGTCCCAAATCCCTTTGATATTTCCATAGTATGCTATTTCCGAGGCGCTGAGGCCCTGCACGGCAATCAAAAGCAACAAGGCGTTAAAAAATCTCATTAGATATTCCTTATTTTTTCAAACTTTTTCTTATTTCTGTTTCAAATTCGCGTATATCTACTACTTCACTTTTTGCGCGTGCGTCTTCAGCGGCAAAAACCAAAAGATGGCCTTCCAAGGATTTTTGAATCGGTGTTAACAGGATTGACTTATCTCCTGTTTCAATCGCGTCTATGAAATTGTCCATGATGGCGCGATCGCCGCCGCCGTGAGTCCCGTTTACGTTCACCTTGATTGTGTCTTCAAGAAACGGTTCAAAACTCCATGTTTTCAGAGTTCCCCGTGTACCGTCGTACTCTATTTCGCCGTTTGTCATACTGATTTTAGTCATACGGCGCTCAGTACCGTTATGTCCGCACATCGTAAATGAAACATGGACGTCATTTTCAAACTCTATCTGCACGGTCTGATTGTCAACCACATCGTTATCCGTCTGAAAAACGCATTTTCCGAAACGGTTTTTACGAAGTAATTCCCGTAGCTGGTTTTTATCTTTCACAATACCCATTTGACGCAGATAGGCCGGATCTGTCGTTTCATCAAAATATAGCTTTAACACATGATACGGGCACGAATGGTAATGTTGACATCCGTCAAGACAGAACTCAGGCGCGCCTTCAGGAGCGTTTTCCTTCCTGAAATATTTCAAAGATCCAAAAGATGCCACTTTCTTCGCATTGGCTCCGATAAGGTATCTCAGTATGTCCATGTCATGGCATGATTTGGCAAGAAGCATGGGAGTGAGGCGTGATGAATTAAAGAACCCTCTGACGAATGAATGCGCCATGTGCGAATAGGAGAGGTTTTCACTGTGCTGAATGCAGACTATCTCGCCAAGGCGTTTTGAGTCGATGATGTTTTTCATCGTACGGAAAATTGGCGTAAGCCTCATCTGATGACAAACTATGAAGATGTTGGAATAATCTTTGCTTGCGTCATAAAGGCGGATAAGGTCTTCCTTGTTTGTGCACATGGGTTTTTCCATCAGGATATGGAGGCCTTTTTCCATGGATTTCAATGCCGGTTCAAGACGCTGATCTTCCAGTGTCGCTATTACTACCCCGTCAAGCTCTTTGCATCCGTTTGTAAAAAACGCCCCTATATCTTTGAAACAACATTCAGGAGATATCTTATGTGCCGCCGCAAAAAATTCTCTTTTGTCCTTGTCCGGTTCCACTACTGCCGTAAATTTTACTCTATGAGGCATGTCAAGAGCATACTGTCCGAAAATCCCCTGCCCTCGATTACCCGCTCCAATAAGCGCCAGTTTGACTTGTCTGTTCATTGCCTGAAGACTCCTTTCCAGTCTGAATTATATAGTTTACCATAAGAAACAACAAGAAATTCAATTAACGTAATTTAATGCCATTCCATTCACATCACGTCTCATTTCTGTTCATAAACTCGAATTTCCATTGAGAATACTCAACTCTGCACATGGCCCTGCCATCCTGCAAAATATCCCTGAGCATTTTCAGTCCAAGCATACCTGAAGAAGTATCCTTTATTTCTACCACAAGATCGACAAGTTCGGGATAGGCTATTTTACTCTTCACTGATGAAAATATGATTCGGGGAAACGATTTTTTTGACAACTTCTTTTCAAAATAATATTTTGCGACTCCGAAAAATGACTGCACCGTAATATAGAGTAAATCCGGTTTTGTCTCAAGTTCCTCAAGCAGGTACTTTATCCCGGCATATCCGTCTTCATCTATGGAAAAATGCAAGAGCTTCTCATCGTATTTCAAACCCATTTTTTCGATTGCATTTCTGACACAACCTTTTAACTGTTTGCTTATCAGATAAGAAGGGTTTCCGCCGATAATACCGACATTCCTGGAATTAAAAATTTTTATGGCCGCAGTCATGGCGTTCTCAAGAGCCGAAATATCCGAAGCTATCCTAAAAACATCTTCTTCAAGCTCATAATTTCCTATAACGACAAAGGGGATTTTTTCTTTTTTGACTTTCCTGATAAATGCATCATCAATCAGCCCCGTCAAAAGAACGCCGTCGGGTTTGCGTTCCTTAATCCACTTGGTGAATGACATTTTAGCGTCGGCGGAGCCGAGTACGATATTATCATTAGTCCGGGAGGCAGCCACTCCGAGACTGGCAAAAAGTTCAACATAGGCAGGGTGGGAAATCAGATGCTTATTAAGCCACAATCCGATTTTATAAGACTTATTTTCAGTCCAGTCGGAGTTTATGAAAGTCCCTCTGCCCACTTCCTTGGCGATGAACTTCTCATTACTGAGGATATTGAAAGCGGAGAGAACAACCTGCCTGCCGACATCAAATTTATCAGCAAAGGACCTGATACTGTCAAGACGCGCCCCGGGCTTGAGTCTGCCGGAGATTATCTCCTGCTTTATAAATTGCGCAATTTGCGATGATTTGGGTGGGGCCGCCGTCAGTTCCATGACAAAGTGTCCTATATTGTTTTACTATATGTCATTATATGACACTTTGAATGTTTTGTCAATACCTGAACTTACTTTTTAAACAAAAAAAGGATTAAGGATTACGCCTTACACGCCTTGTCGAAATCGGTCTGCGCGGCATGAAGTCCAGCTATGGCGCCGGCATAACCGGCAGGGTTGCGGAATACCGAAGTACCGGCCACTATCATATTGGCCCCGGCCCCGGCTATCAGCGATACATTGGACGCGTCTATACCGCCGTCAACCTCCAGATGGACTTTCAGGGAGTTTTTTTCAATGTATTCGCGGATGGTCTTAACTTTAGGAATCATGTCCGCCATGAAGCTCTGGCCGCCGAAGCCCGGTTCCACAGTCATTACCAGCACCAGATCCACTTTATCAAGGAAGGGCAAAACAGCGTCAGCCGGAGTTTTGGGCTTCAGAGAAATTCCGGCAGTACAGCCGGCATCCCTTATTGCCTGAATGATTTTAATCGTTTCATCAGAAGTTTGTGTTTCCACATGAAAGGTTATATGGTCAGCCCCGGCATCGACAAATGACTTTATGTATTTCATCGGGTCTGTTATCATAAGGTGCGTGTCAAAAACAAGCGAGGAATGTTTCCTTATGGCCTTTACGAGAGGCGGCCCGACAGTAAGGTTCGGCACAAAATGCCCGTCCATAACATCAAGATGAATTAAATCGCATCCGGCCTTTTCAACCTCGCGGACTTCCTCTCCCAGCCTTGCGAAATCAGACGCCAGTATTGAAGGTGAAATCAGTATCCGGTGAAAATCCAACATATTTATTTTACGCTCTGACATTAATCCCGTCCTTTTTTTTCAGATGAAAGAATATAAGAAAATACTGCTCTTACTTATTTTTTCAACCCATAACTATTAGTACGCAGCACGGGGTTACCATTATAGCAGCAAAGCGTCAGTGCTTATTTTTTTTAATAGATATGGTATTTATTCCAGAATTCTTCCTTTTCAAAGTCTTTTCTCGAAGGATAATATCCAAAATAATCTTCTCTTACGTGAGATTCAAAAACTTTTCTTATGATATCTTCTGAATACTTGTCCTTAAATATTTCTACGGCCTCTTCAATGGCTTCTTTACAATGCCGATGCTTTCTATGCTCATAAGGATTAAAATCTCCCAGAGCTCCCTTCAGGCAAAATTCATTGAAACGCTTCTGGTCAAAAAGTCCGTCTATCCATTCGTGGATATCTTCGGCTTCGACACCCAATTTCTCCATGGTTTTTTTTTTGTGCGTAGCAATTTTCATCTATGCGGTCCCCTTGAAATCAAAGCTTAGTTTCGATTGAAACGCTGTTATCTGTGAAAAGACCTTTTTTAAGATCTCGCGTTCGATGTTGGATAAATCCTTTGGATTTATGTGATTGTTTGGTTCTTTTCCTCTTTCAATTAAAAGCGCTTGGTGCTTGAAGCGAAGTCGCATCAGAAAATTATAAACCTGCACTGCTTCATTATGGGTGGAGTCGGATATTATTCCTTTTTCATGTAGCTCGCCAAGCCTGTAAAAAGTGTTTGTTATTTTGATGTTGTTTTTCAGGCTGTAGATTCTGGCAAAGTTTGTAACCGGTTTCATCGCCTCTTTTATGCTGAATGTCTCCGCGTGCTCTCCTTTTGCTTTTACGGAAATATTGCCAAACATTCCGACAGGCGGGTTATAGAGAAGACAGTTCTGGGCAAGGTGCAGAAAGAACGGAGGGTTGGCAGGCAGCAATTCATCAATATGGTTTCTCAGGCTATTTGTCAGTTGTTTTTCGCCGTACACACTCCTGAAATCGAAGAAAATATTAAATTCAAGTAGATACTGTGGAGTGGCTTCCGTTATCCATTCGGTGAAATATTTTTTCCATTCGGAAAGCGAGCAACGCCATTTGGGATTGCTTGCCATTATATGGCCTTCGCATTTTTTATAGCCAGCTTTTTCCAGCCAGTCGCAGACCATTTCGCTTAGATTTTTGAAATACTCTTCAACTTTTTCCTTGTTCCCGGGAGAAACGTCCTCATAGATGATTGCGTTGTCCTGATCAGTTAAAAGCGTTTCCTCCATCCTGCCTTCGCTGCCCATTGCCATAAAAGAGAACTGAGCAGGCGGTTTTCCCAGTTCTTTAATTGCAAAAGCCACGAATTTCTTGAGTATAATATCTGAAATCCCTGAATTGATTTTAGTTATATTTTTTGCATCCACTCCGCACTCTATCAGGGTTTTAACAAGGAACGGCAATTTGTTTCGATTGGAAATGATTTCCTCTGCGTTTTTAGTTTTCCCGATTTCATGAAACATGGAAGACGGCGAATACCTCTGCACCTGCAAAAGCTCCTTGTTGCCGATAACACTTATAATTTTGTCATCCTTGCCCTTAACCGCAAGATGACCTACACCTTTTTCCTGCATCTTAATAGCGGCTTCAAAGACAAGCGCCTGTTCGGAAATTGAAAGCAGTGGAAAACTCATAATTTTGCTTACAGGCGCGTTTGGATCTACGCCATCGGCAAGGGCCTCGGACATGTCTTTGTTTGTTACGATTCCCGAAAAATCTCCATTTTGAGTTTCAAGAAGCAAGGACGTACTGTTTTTTTCTTTCATCAGTTGCGCTGCTTCTTTAACAGACGTGCCTTTATTACATGAAACTATTTCTTTAAGACAGCATTTTAATGGCTGGTGCAGAAAAAGCAGGGCAGTTTGAAGCTCGGTGATAAGACTTTCCCTTTCATCTTCCAGCTTTTTCTGTTCAATCAACTTTTGACCGCTAACGTCTTTGACAATAATGACAACTCCCTTTTTCCCCGCGAAAGATATGACTGAGTGGGAAAGAATCGCATCAAAAAGCGAACCGTCTTTTCTTTTAAGCTGTGTCTCATACGGCTCCGGCAATTCCAATCCATCCAGCAGAGCTTCAAAATAATTATCGCCAGTATCTGAAACTATTTTGCGGAAGTCTGTTTTATGGAGTTCGGCGGCGGAATATCCCATCATGGTAAGAAAAGCCTGATTGGAGTGAAAAAAAATATCCTCAAGAAACATTATCAATCCCTCAGTAGATGCCTCTACAAGGGCTTTGTATTTTTCGCGTGATTCTTCCAAGCCCTCTTCAGCTAATTCTTTTTCCCGTTCTATTTTGAAGCTCTGCTGGGCCGCAAAAAAAAGAAGCAGCGAGACAAGGACTATGATTCCCAAAGAGAGCATAAATATCTTATTGGTAATCGAAGAAATTTCCTGTCTCACATCCTTAAGGTAAATCCCGGTGCCAAGGATCCAGTCCCACGGCTTGAAGCCTTTTACATATGACAGCTTCGGCTCCACTCGTTCCGGTTTGTCTTTCCACTGCCACATGTAGGATATAAAACCGTTCCCGCTTTGTCGTACCATGTTCACGGATTCCAAAAAAAATTTTTTACTTGTCTGATCTCTGTAGTTTGTCAGGTCTTCGCCTTCAAGCTCCGGCTTGTAGGGGTGGGCAATCATCCTGGGATGCATATCAATAATCCAGAAATAGTCTTTGCGACTGTTTCCGTAGCGCAGGTCTTTTATGCGCAGTATTGCCCTTTGCTTGGCTTCTTCCATGGTTATTTCCCCGTTTCTGCACATTGCCTCAGACTCTTCCAGGATGCTCCACGCAGTGTCAGTCAACTCGCGGAGCATTTCTTTTTTGTCATCCATTATCCTGTTTTCAAAAGCGGGAATAATAATATCAAAGACTGATACAGAGAAAAGGATTATTGTCAGTAAAACAGGCAAAATTATCTTCAGAAAAAAATTGCGCATTTCTAGGTTTGCGGATTTTTTTTTCATTTAAAGCCTCTGTCAAGCCAGCTTAGTTTAACTTGCAACCTCATAAAACGCCGCAGTCGCAAACACCACGACGTTGATAAATAAGTTTAGGCTACGGCTTCCTCTGAACTCGTTTTTTCTTCCATGTCTTCATTCAGGCCCATGTTGTCTTTCTGCGTAAGCAGAGAAACGATAACAAGAGTTATAAAGCTCAATGGAATTGAAATGATCCCCGGGTTGTCAAGGGAGGATGGCGCGTTTGCCGGATTCAGACCGTACTTTTCCCACATGCTTGGAGATAAAAGAATTATTCCAATCGCAGTGATTATGCCTACAAATATAGACGCGGCGATACCCTTGGCTGTTGTTTTCTTCCAGAAAAGCAACATCAGAATTGCCGGAAGGTTTGCGGAAGCCGCCACTGCAAATGCCCAGCCTACAAGAAATGAAACGTTCATTCCCTTGAAGAGGATGCCAAGTATTATGGCTATGAAGCCAACCGCTATGGCGGCTATTTTTCCCGCTTTCACTTTTTCTTTGTCCGTGAGTTTAATGTTTAAATAATTGTTCATCAAGTCATGGGCCACAGCGCCGGAAGCCGCGACTATCAATCCGCTCACTGTTCCAAGAACAGTCGCAAACGCTATGGCTGATACGATGGAAAACAATGCCACTCCGAAATACCTGGCAAGCAATGGAGCTGACATATTGCTGCTTTCCACGTCAAGTACGCCATAAGCCATTGCGCCTATTCCCATGAAGAGTGTAAGTATATAAAAGAACCCGATTGCCCCGATTGCCACGATTGTTGATTTGCGCGCATCCTTCTGACTCGGCACAGTATAGTACCTTATAAGGATATGCGGCAATGCGGCAGTCCCGAAAAACAACGCCAGCATTAATGAAATAAAGTTAAGCTTATCCATCCACTTGTCACTTCCGATTTTGAATTTTACTCCAGGCTTCATAAGCCTTGCTCCGGAAATTTCTTCGGGATACCATATCATGACTTTATTGAGCCCGTCAGTAATGGCTTGCGGAATCTTTTTATAAGTAACAACCGTACTGTTATTGACAGTCGCAAGAAACTGGAATGGTCCAATGGGGCCTGTTTTCTCAACTTCCTTGCCGTCCATGACAATTTTGCTCAAATTGCCGACAGCATTGAATTTGCCTGCTTCCTTTGGTTCTCCATTATAAAGGACATTGCCACTTTCGAGTATAGTTTTTGATTGAGCCTCCTCAAGTACTGCCTGCCCGTCTTTTTTCACCAAGTGCCACCAGGAGACAATACCAGTTTCATTTGCCAGGCTTACAAATGTATTTTTGCCCTGTTTGTATAGAGAGTTGACTTTGTAAGGATATTTTTTATCCTTCAGCTCCACGTTGCCGTCGTTGTCCATGACAGCCTGCAATGTTGTATATTTATGAAAATCCTTGGAGGGCGTACTGTTCAAACCATTTTTCAGGAGAAGAAAGACCATAACTGAAGAAAATATAATAAGCAGTCCGCCTTTTAAAAACTGCACATAAGTTGTAGATGCCATTCCAGCAGTCGCCACAATTATGGTGACTATAATCCCTACCATTACAACCCCTACCCAATGAGGAAGCCCAAGCAATGGAACAACAAGATCGCCAGCTCCGACCATCTGCGGAATCAGATAGAAAGCAGACACTATAAGCGTACTTATGGCTGCCGTAAGCTGAATACTTTTTGAATTGAATTTTGAATCAAGAGCATCGGTAAACGTATATTTGCCCAAACGCTTCATAGGTTCTGCGACAATAAAAAGCGCAACAACCCAGCCCGCGAGATATCCGATTGAGTAAAGGAAGCCGTCGTAACCGTCGAAAGCAATCATTCCGCATATTCCAAGAAAAGATGCGGCTGAAAGATAATCGCCGGCAAAAGCGATGCCGTTCACCCCCCAATTGATCTGTCCGCCAGCCGCAAAGTACCCTTCTGCTGAACGGGTTTTGGACGCAAAATATTTTGACAGGCCGATAACAAAAACAA
Organism: Lentisphaerae bacterium GWF2_44_16; assembly: GCA_001803225.1. Lineage (GTDB taxonomy): Bacteria > Verrucomicrobiota > Lentisphaeria > Victivallales > GWF2-45-14 > GWF2-44-16. The sequence goes on from MHBF01000075.1 coordinate 34,523, forward strand.
CAAACAATACAAAAATCATTATAGCAGTCAGATTGGAATGATAAATCATTTTACCACCCCGCCTTCATTCTGCGTCAACTTTTTATTGAGCTTATTCTCATAAGCCGTACATATAGAATTGTAAGTAATTCCCATTATGATGGCGAGAAAAATCAATCCGAATCCGTAAATAACAGCAAGATTCACTCCTGCAAAAATGATTTTACCCATTGTATTCAGCGAAAAAATACTGATTGCGACAAATCCTGCGTAGATGATTAAGTAAACAAAAAACAGGATTACACCTAATTTCGATTTGATTGAGGAGGCATTGTCTTTCCCCAATTTTGCGGCCGGACCATGATCCATACTTTTCTTCTCCTTCAATAATATATTTGTAATTGAATTGAAAAAACGTCGCCAGCCGGGCTGACTCAATTAAATATCACTACACACAGCTTTCAACTGACTGCTTGTCCGTAATAAATAAAGAAACAAGAAACTAATGTTGAATAACGCTGAAATCAAGAAAAGCTTTTTTTTATTTACTCTTTTTTTGAAAGCGCTAATTGATTCTACAACTTTTTTTACTTAAATGAACATCTTCATTCGATATCTGAGAGTACGGTTTCCATCCGAGGTAAGTATTCAAAAAAAAGAAATGCTCTGTTGAAACATATCTTTCCACAAGTATCTTCAACTGTCTGTATAATTTTTTAAACAGGGGAGGAAACATGGAAGAAGAAATACGATTTCATCCGGATAAAGAAACCGTAAAGGTTGATATTCGAAAAGATGCTCAATTTAATTTTAGTCTCTTTGGGGTATTCTTCATTTTCTATCTTGGAGCTGCAATTTTACAGACTCCTCCATGCAAAGATATTGCCACAATATCATTTTGGGGAATGCCATTGGGACTTCTGTTAAGCTTATCCGTCTTTCCGGTTTCATGGGGGCTGATCACAATTTTCTTTTGGAAGGGACGGTAATTCATATATGGCAAACAATTTTCTAGTCATTCTTTTTATACTTTTTTTTGTCATTGCAAGCATAGTAATAACGTGGATTACCTCCCGCTCAAATACATCCTCCAAAGATTTTTTTATTGCCGGCAGCAAAGTCCCATGGATACAAGTCGGCATAGCAATGGTTGGAAGTTATCTTTCCGCTGCGAGTTTTCTCGGATGCGCTGGAGACATCGGAGTCTTCGGAATTGACAGCATTTGGTTGTCAATTGGATTTTTCGGGGGATACATGGCGGTTCTACTGCTTATTGCCGGGCCTCTTCGGAATGTCGGCAGTTATACCGTTGCGGATGCGCTACACTGCCGCTTCCCGGATGATCGGATTAAATTGATAGTGATGATCTCAACATTGATTATTTCCACGTTCTATCTAGTACCCCAAATGCTTGGAGCTGGCCTGCTTTTCGAGATGCTTCTTGGTTGGAACTTTATCGCGGTAACTGTCAGCGTAGGGGTGTTGATGTCCATTTACATTATCTTTGGTGGTATGAAATCCACTCTATATAACCAAGTGCTCCAAGCGCTCTTCCTGTGGATAGCCATGCTCCTAATCACCATCATGGCTTTTTTTATTTTTGGCAAAGGCTCAATAAACGAGGTACTTGCCGTAGCCCACCGGGCAGTTCCCCCTATGATTGCCGGAAAATCGCCCGAAGTGGTCAAGGCTATCCAAGGTCTGACTGCAAGTGAAGCGATCGTGACGGCCCGCCAAATGATGCCGAATGCAGAAAACATCATGACTATAGGAGTGAAAACAAACAACACCATAGCCCAAATAAGTACTGTGATCGCCCTTGTTTTCGGCACCGCCGGGCTTCCGCACATCCTTATCATGTTCTATACCGTCCGCAACGGAAGGGCTGCCCGGAAAAGTGTTACGCTCTGCATAGTGGCACTGGGGATCTTCTACCTCTGCGCCATTGCTCTTGGTTTCCTTCTCATTCCTTCGATTTATCCCCAGCTTTGTTCGTGGATCGCGGAGGGCCCCAAGGGAGTAGGCCTGGCAAAGAATATGGCAGTGCTGGACATCAGCTTGAGAGTTGGGGGGCCTTGTCTTATGGCTTTTTCCGCGGCAGCGGCAGTAGCAGCCATTCTCAGTACATCCGCCGGGCTGATGATTACCTGTGCCTCGACTATCAGCCACGACCTCTATAAGATTTACATTAACAGGAATGCAACCGAGAAGCAGGAAATGGTCATTGCCAAAATCACCACACTGTTGATGTCTACTGTAGCCGTGTTGCTGGCTATACTCCTGAAAAAGGAAAATGTGGCTTGGTTGGTAACCCTTGGTTTCGGCATTGCAGCCAGTGCTATCTTTCCGGCAATGATGGCAAACCTTTGGTGGCGGCGCGCCACCCGTCAAGGAATAATCGCCAGCATGATTACCGGACTGGTTGTCTCAGTATTCTTTATTATTCTGCTTCTTAGCGGAGTTATGTCCTTTATTGGACTGCCGACGTCCGGTGGACCGGGAATCTTCGGCGTAAGCAGTGCAATAATTGTTCTCGTGGCTGTGAGTCTCCTCACCAAGGATTGCGGCAAAGACGTTGATGATTTCATGTTCAAGGCCCATCATCACAAGCATGATTAATTCACTATTTCCTTTGCCAGGGGGTGTTGTCAAGCTACAACAATCCCCCTGATATAAGGAGGTTTATAATCAAAAATTAATCAGTCCCCTTCCGGCACGAAAGCATTTCACGCAGATAAGATATTTCGCGAATTAAAGCGTCGGTACCGGAAACGCGCGGATAAAGCACAAGCATGCCGTCAAACAAAATGTTTTTGAAATATTCTGTCCAGGGATTTATCAGCTTTTTTACCAGCCTGTTCCCCATATCGGCTTCATAAGCAAACCTGACGACGTCCACATCAAAACGATACCATCTCAGAAGCGCTTCAGGAACGAAATCCTTGTTCAGCTGATGAGGATGTATATTTACAGTGAACCTTATTCCCGGAAACATGAGTTCTCTTAAAAAGTTCAGATGCTTCTCCGAGGAAAGATCAGAAGAAGCCGGAGGTATTCTGACAGGGATGCAAAGCTTTATTCCGCTCTCATAAAGTTTCGGCATAAGCCTCTTTATGAGTTTCTGGAGAGAGGCATAAATTTCAGGATTGTTCGCGGCGGTATCGAAGGAAAAGTCAACAGTTACGGAAGCGACATCAAAAGCATGCGCCCTGTCAAGCAGGGCATTAAAATTATTAACAAACTCAGTTATCATGGATGAAGACTGTTCGGCAATCCTGCGTGAAAGGGAAATATCCATAAGCTCAGTCAGATGAATATATCTCCAGTCATGCTCCAGAAGAACAGCGGGGCCTTTTTCAGTTTCAAGCATGGAGAGGGGAAGCTCTATTCCCGTAAAGATATCAGCGTCCATGCTCTCAATGACCTTCAGCGGTTCATCGCATGTGGATGAAAGGCCGAGGCCTAAAATATTTTCATGTTTTTCTTTTTTCATAATATCACCAGCCGGCTTTCCTTAAAAGATCCATATCGACAACAGTTTTCCGTTCCTTAATATAATTCGCTGAAAAAAGCTGCCTGTGAACATATTTACCGATAATGTCAGCCTCAAGATTTACCATCTCGCCTTTTTTCCTGAACTTCAGTGCTGTCCCCTCAAGGGTCGTGGGAATTATATGTACGGTGAAAAAATCTTCCGTCAGTTCAACCAGCGTCAGGGATATACCATCAACAGCGATGCTTCCTTTTTCAACAAGCCAATGAGAGATTTCCTGAGGCAATTGAACGGCGAGCTCCCAATCGGCTCTTTTTTTTCTAAAGTCTCTGATCGGCGCGACGGCGTCAATATGCCCGCTGACAATATGTCCGCCGATACGGTCTCCAAGAGACATGGCCCTTTCGATATTTACAGGCGATGAAAGAGGCAGTAGTCCCAAATTAGTTCTTTTCAGAGTTTCTTCCAGAACATGAAAAACCAGAGTGCGCCCATTACCCTCGCCATGTTCCAACGTAAGACATGCTCCATTAACCGCTATGCTTTCACCGGGGACGAGTTTTCCAAGAGGTTTTTCCGTGCTTATCTTGAAGACGCCGGCCCCTCCTGAAATATTTCGCGCCCTTATTTTTCCTGTAGTTTCCACAAGTCCTGTAAACATAAAAACCCCGGTTATTTTTTCTTAATATACCCCGAAACCGCGATATCGCATCCATATTTTCTGATGGAAACATCTGAAATATTCAAAGCATCCGCAAGTGAAAGCGGATTTTCGCCCCCTACAGACGAACGGCTGTTCCGCCCGCCCAATATCTTGGGAGCGATATGAAATTCCACTTTATCGACAATCCCCGCGTTCAGAACGGAAGACGCGAGCTCTCCACCGCCTTCAACGAGAAGTGAAGTTACATTTTCGGCCCCGAGTTTTTTTAAAAACCGCTGCCATTCTTTTAGGGAAAGCGGCAATACCAGTTCAGGGGCCCTGCCTTCCGGCATCATAGCTGTAAGCTTTTCAACTGTCATCGTTTTTGAACAAACAATTCTGCGCGGCTGACGCTTCCAGTCATCAGGCTCTCTGACAGTCAGCGAGGGCGCGTCCCTGCGTACAGTCTCCCCTCCGACCATTATGGCATCGGCCCATCTGCGGAGCGTCTGTACCCGGCGTCTTGCCGAAGCTCCGGTAATCCATTTTGATTCGCCTCCGGCCGTCGCAATCTTTCCATCAAGAGTCGTTGCCAGCTTCAAGAGAACAAAGGGGGTTCCTGAAACAATCCATTTGAAAAACGACTCGTTAAGTTCGCGACATTTTTTTTCTGCTATCCCAACTGTAACAGCTATTCCATTTTCCTCAAGTATCTTCACGGCCCTTCCGGCATGACGGGGATTCGGGTCCAAGACACCGATAACAACCCTTGATATTTCAGCTTTTATTATCGCATCGACACAGGGCGGAGTGCGCCCGAAAGTCGAACACGGCTCAAGTGTCACATAGAGAGTCGAACCTTTAAACGGCGCGGAAGCGTCACTCATGGCATTGATTTCAGCGTGCGGCCCTCCGGCCTTGCGGTGAAAACCCCGGCCTATGACTTTGCCCTTTCTGACGATAAGCGCGCCAACCATCGGATTGGGGCTTACGAGGCCCCAGCCTTTTTTTGCCAGAGCAAGCGCCGTCCGCATGAACGCCGCATCAGTCTTTTCTGAAAATTCAGACATAAGGGAAAGAGTTCCGTTAGCGGTTTTTTCTCGGCATAAAGAGAATTGAATTTACAGTGATGGCCCATGCGTTATCATAAGGCATTTTCTTGAACTCATGTCCATCGCCCCAACTGTCCGAATATATCAATTCACTGGTTTTATCATTATACCCTATAATAAGTCGCATGTGACCGCCGCCAGTCTGAGAATTTCTTTTTTCTTCTTTGACTATTCCCAAGCGAACACTCCACGCGACGGGCAATCCAGCGTTTATTTCCTCTTTTACCTCTTTGAGGAAGCGCTTATAGTCACTTCTGTCGCGGTCTGCCCTGTATTTCACGTATATGTCAGGATCCAGGTCGTCATATATTTTAGACACATCATAAAAGATAGTGTTTCCCTCCTGATACTTGTAGTTATTGATGTCAATACCTTTTTTCTTATCTTTTTTGGCAACACTGTTATAACCGTTCAGGAATTTCTGGAACTTGGTAAAGTCATTGCAATTTTTGTCGAAATATAAATCTTTTACTTTTACTCTAAAAAGCGTACCCGCTTTTTTCATGGAACTGAGCATATCGCTGTAATAGGTTCCACCGCGTCCATTGGCCGCGGTATTTGCGAGCTGCGCCAGGAGATGCTGATCGACATCCATACCGTAATATCTCAATATTCTTTCAACAGTCGCGACGACGCAATAACCTTTCTGTCCCTGATCAACCATTGGTATTCCGTCAATATGAACGTCCCCATTTTCATCCTTTTTAATATTTTTCGGCAAGTCGGCGACATCCGCTATTTGGGCTTTTTCAGGTTGAAGACTCTGGCTTTTTTTGCGGGGATCGTTCTGCGGGTCGAATTTTGAAACATCCATCTGGATATATTCAGCCCTGAAATCCTTCTGGGCTTTGCCGGTAGCGCTCCATTTACATGTCATGCAGTAAGGGCCTTTGACCCATATTTTCTGCTGGATGTTCTTATCAGATACCCTCTGTTTTTTCAGTTCAAATCCTTCCGCGCCGGTCCATTCATTCAGTTTTTTTTCCAGTTCCTCGATTTTCTTTTCAAACTGCTCCTTGTTCAAATCCCCGGCATCGCCACGGTTGTAAATGGAAATATCCATATTGCTGATTTTGTCTGAACTGAATCTGACAATTACTTCACAGACCCTCATATCAAGAAAATTCATCTGAGGACTGTTTCCATAAGCAGGGGCTTTTGCTTCATTTTTCTTCTCTGAAGAAAGCCATTTGAAAGAAGGCTTTGTAGTTTTCGTTATAAATTTATCACTGGAAATCTCCCAAAAAGCGCCCTTGTCGTCCAGCATGGGGTCTATTTTCAGAGGAGGGAAATTGGCAGGTGACTGCGCGATGGAAACTGAAATGAAAACAAAAGCAAAAAAGAACACAGACAAAAAACGATTGAACCGATTCATAACGAAAAACCTCCTTTAAAAAACATTAAAATTAAACTGTCTCCGTGACTGAATTTTCCAAATTCTGCTTACCTAAAACGGCATCAGAATAATATTCCGGATCAAAGGGCTGAAGATCATCGGGTTGTTCTCCGAGGCCCACAAAAAAGACAGGCAGTTTCAATTTATCCTGAATTGCGACTGCGATTCCGCCCCTGCCGGTGCCGTCAAGCTTGGTAAGCACAAGACCGCTGACACCTGCGACAGAAGAGAACTCAGAGGCCTGGTTAAGGGAATTTGATCCCATGCTCCCATCAATGGTAATCCATACTTCATGAGGCGCGTCAGGATAAACCTTGACAACGGTACGACGCATTTTCGCGAGTTCGTCCATAAGACTTTTCCTTGTGTGCTGCCGTCCGGCTGTATCAATAATAAGTATGTCCATTTTCCGGGCAAGAGCGGCTTCCACTGCGTCAAAAGCTACAGAAGAAGGGTCCGCACCCTGTCTGGCGCTTACAACCTGAGCGCCAGTCCTGCCGCCCCACAGCTTAAGCTGTTCCACCGCGGCAGCCCTGAAAGTATCACATGCGGCAAGCATAACCTTCCTGCCTTCATTTGACCAATAATAAGCAAGCTTTCCGGCCGTAGTTGTCTTACCGCTTCCGTTGACGCCGACAAGCATTATCACTGTAAGTTTCCCGGGTACCGCGAACTTGACAGGTCTCATGTTTTTTTTCAGAATTTCACAGACGTCTCTTCTGACAATCTGAAAAATATCTTCAGTCATTTTTATCTGCCCGCACTCATAACGGTCCTTTATATCGGCGACAATGCGAACACTTTCCTCAATTCCGAAATCGGCGGCTATAAGGGCAGCTTCAAGCTCCTCGTAAGTATGGATGTCCCATTTCTTCGCTCCGGTAAAGACATCAGCAAATGTTCTTGTAATTGAAGTGGCCGTCTTCTGAAGGCCTTTCTGGAATATCGAAAACAGCGATTTCATATTCTAACGGCACGCCTCTCTCGGAGAACGCGTCAGGCCGTCTTTAACTCCATTTAAAATGCCGTTGATAAAAAGGCCTGATTTTTCAGAACTGAAGTCCTTGGCAATCTCAACAGCCTCGTCAATGCTCACGACTGGCGGCACATCCATGCAATGGCACATTTCATATACGGCAACCCTCATGACATTTCTGTCAACCACAGCCATCCTTTTCATATCCCATTTCTCGGAATGTTCACTTATTACTTTATCTATTTCTTCAATATTTTCGATAACACCACTTATAAGGGTTACCGCATATTCCCGGCCTTTTCTGAAAACACGGTTCTTGGGAAATGCCCCGGAATTTTCAGCCTGTTCCCAAAAAAGTTCCAAGTCGTCGGGCGATCTCGCGCCAAGAACGTCAAGTTGAAAAAGGAACTGCATCGCAAGCTCCCTGCCGAGGCGTTTAAAATGAGTCGGCGCACGCTTCTCTGTTTTTCTATTACTAAAAGCAGTCATCATAATTCCATTACTTTCCGGACGGCATTACTTTGTTCAGGTTTGCCATTTCAATAGCGGCCATGGCGGCATCGGAACCGCGGTTTCCGGCTTTGGTGCCGCTGCGTTCGATAGCCTGTTCGATGTTATCAGCGGTGATAACGCCGTAACTTACAGGCGTCCCGGACTCCAGTGATATCTGGGCGAGGGCCTTCGAAACTTCGCTGTTTATGTAATTGGCGTGAGGCGTCGCGCCCTGTATGACAACGCCTAAAGCTATGAGAGCGTTATACTTTTTCGTCTGAATGAATTTTTTCACCGCGAAAGGAAGCTCATAGGAACCGGGCACCCAGGCTATATCAATATCATCGGCCTTTCCTCCGTGACGCACTATGGCGTCAACCGCGCCCTGCATGAGTTTGCTAACGAAAAATTCATTGAATCTGCCGCACACTATGGCAAAACGCAATCCCTTCGCGTCGAGCGAACCTTCATAAACATTTTTTACTGTTTTATTCATAATTTTTCCTCCAATTGGTTTCTTTTATAAAATATGTCCGAGCTTTTCTTTTTTCGTCTTCAAGTACTTTTCATTGTGAGTATGAGGCTGAATAACAATAGGTATCCTTTCGGCTATTTTCAATTTATAACCATCGATTCCCACAATTTTTTTAGGATTATTTGTAAGCAACCTTATGCTGCCGACTCCCAGGTCCAGCAGTATCTGCGCGCCTATTCCATATTCTCTCAAATCCGGTGCAAAACCAAGTTTTTCATTTGCCTCTACAGTGTCAAAGCCCTCATCCTGAAAACGGTAAGCGCGTATTTTATTGCCTAACCCTATCCCCCTGCCCTCCTGGCGCATATACACCAAAATCCCGGAACCTTCCTTCTCTATCATCTTCAAGGCTGTATGAAGCTGACTGCCGCAATCACATCTGCGCGAGCCGAAAACATCCCCGGTAAGACATTCGCTGTGAACGCGGACAAGGACATTTTCCTTTCCCTGCACATCCCCGCAAACCAGCGCGAGATGTTCGGCGTTATCAAGCAGCGAGCGGTAAAGATGCAACTTGAAAAATCCATAATCCGTCGGAAAATCAATAATTTCTTCCCGTTTCACAAGCCTTTCATTTTTTCTTCTGAAATTAATCAGGTCAGCGACAGAACACCACTTGAGGCCATGTTTTTTTCTGAACTTCTCAAGGTCGGAGATACGCGCCATTGAGCCGTCATCATTCATGATTTCGCAGATAACGCCGGAAGGGTAAAGCCCCGCTATCCTCGCCAGATCAACGGAAGCTTCCGTATGTCCCGCCCTCTGCAAAACGCCGCCGGGACGGGCTTTCAGAGGAAACACATGTCCGGGTATTACAAAATCTCCCCTGACACTGTCCACATCAATCAGGGCCGATACCGTCCTGGCCCTGTCAAAGGCAGAAATGCCGGTACTTGTACCGTCCTTCACGTCCACGCTCTGAAGAAAAGCCGTCTGATAAGGGTCGCGTTTGACCGCGGCTGCCTCCGTCAGATCAAGCTCCCGCGCCCGCTCCTCCGTCAAAGAAACACAGACAAGCCCGCGTCCGTGGGTTACCATAAAATTGATTTTTTCAGCCGTTATTTGGGCAGACGCGGCCACGAGGTCGCCTTCGTTTTCCCTGTTCTCGTCATCTGTTATGATGACTATTTCGCCGCGCCTGATCGCCTCGACAACATCCTCAACCTTGTCAAACATTTTCGACATTTTTCAACCTCCTGTCAAAAAAAAAGCCCTGACGTTAAAATCAGGGCATAAATAGACAATGCAGAAAGACAGCATCCTCTTTCATCCAGACTTTACTGTCGGTTATGGATTTGCACCATATCAGTTCCCCGTATGCGTAACGGAGAAGTCGCGGACTTTTACCGCCGGTCAGGAATTTTTCTTTCCTTCTACTAAAGGAAAGAAATCACCTTGCCCTGAAGATTTTCTCAAAATACAATTAAAAAAGAACAATTCAGCAAAATGCTGAAATTATATAAGCAATTTTTCTGTGACACCATCAAACACATGCGCCTTGGGCATATAGACTTTCAGAACAAGCCCCTGATTCACATGCGCTTTTTTGTGAGCGTCAACCCTGGCTATAAAAGACTGAGTGCCGGTATTCAGATACAGAAATGTTTCCGCGCCCATCGGCTCTATAACTTCAACATTTGCATTGACGCTCGGCATTCCCGGAGTTTTTTCAGCCTGTTCGGAACCTATGTCTTCGGGCCTTATCCCAAATACAATATCTTTTCCATCATAAACATCGAGCTTGGATTTCCACTCTTCCGGCATCTCTATTTCAACGGTTTCTTCCTTGAAAAAGAGTTTTCCGTCTTTTTTTACAATCTGCCCTCTGAAGAAATTCATGGGAGGAGTGCCGATAAAACCGGCAACAAAAACATTCACAGGCCTGTCATAAAGGTTCAGCGGCTCATCAACCTGCTGTACCAGACCATCTTTCATCACAACTATACGATCCCCCATCGTCATGGCTTCAACCTGATCATGGGTAACATATATCATAGTAGTTTCGAGACGGGTATGGAGCTTGCTTATTTCAGTCCTCATCTGAACTCTCATTTTAGCGTCAAGATTGCTCAGAGGTTCGTCAAAGAGGAAAGCTTCGGGCTTTCTGACAATAGCGCGGCCCACAGCCACCCTCTGTCTCTGACCGCCGGACAACGCCTTCGGTCTTCTATGCAGATAATCATGAAGCCCAAGTATATCCGCGGCTTCTTTTACACGTTTATCAATATCAGCCTTTTTGAACTTTCTCAACTTCAATCCGAATGCCATATTATCATATACAGTCATGTGCGGATAAAGGGCATAATTCTGGAACACCATGGCTATGTCCCTGTCTTTAGGCGGAACATCGTTCACCACGCGGGAACCTATGCTTATAGTGCCGCTGGAGATTTCCTCAAGACCGGCAATCATGCGCAGGGTTGTAGATTTGCCGCAACCGGAAGGCCCGACCAGAACCACAAATTCGCGGTCTCTTATATGAAGGTTAACATCATTTACTGCTTTTACGCCTCCATCGTAAACCTTACAGACATTCGTCAAAATTACTTCAGCCATGAAACATTCCCTTCCAAGTAAAATATAATAATAAACTAAAAAATTATAAAGTTGTTTCCCAACTTACTAAGTTAATACATAAGCCAAATTTTGCCAATAGCAAAAATAAAAAAAAATCCATTTATTCCCAATATTATCTTAAACCCAACCTTATATACTGCTCATTCGGCGCGTCATTTTCCCGCATCAAACAGAGTATATGATTGATTAACTTAGTTTCCACGGCTGGATTATTTACTGCTTGGGCCTGACAAGGGTCATTGTTCAAATCATATAACAAATTCCCGAATTTATACGCCTGCGCCATAAATGCCCTTCCCCGGGTTTTCAAAACTTTCATTCCTTTCGTAAATTCAAACGCCCCCGAAAGTTCGGCCGTTTCAAACTCTTCCCTGGAAAAGAAACCCCTCATGTGGGTTGGCATCAGAGTATAATTATGCAACGGCGTATTTTCTTCCGAAACAGGCGCTCTCATATATACATATCTGCCGTCTGAACAGTTCACATGCCCCCCGAATACTCCGAAAATACAGGCTTCACGTACTGGCTTGTCTTCCGCGACTGTCTCCCGCAGGACCTTGCCCTGCATGTCTTTAGGTATTGGAACACTAAAAAACTCCAATACAGTGGACGGAATATCATGGGTCTGAACC